>CAJPJR010000006.1 GCA_905369775.1 Prevotellaceae bacterium UBA1746 | reverse complement strand
CGGCATTGAAAGCAAGCTTTCAACCCGCTGCCCCTCGACTTGCATGTGTTAAGCCTGTAGCTAGCGTTCATCCTGAGCCAGGATCAAACTCTTCATTGTAAATATGATATTTGTTTGTTTTCTGTTTCAGAATGTCGTATCCATTGAATCGTAGATTGACGTTAGCAATAACAATCTCACAAGAGATCATTCATTACCCGAGCACCTACTTGAAAACAAGTAAATGCTTCGTTGTTCTTATATCTTCCTTGATTCGTTTATGTAAGTAAGTCAAATTATCGCTGCAATCTTGTTGGTTAGCGTTGCTTCCCGATTGCGAGTGCAAAAGTACGGTGTTCTTCCGAAAACTCCAAGGGTTTCGCGAAAAAAGTCCCAGTTTTTTCTCAAAACCCGCGGATTTGCAATCTCATCATATTGCAGAATCACCCGTTTCGTCGATATTCGGCATAAGAAAAAGGAGGCGAGCTTTTCATCCAAAAGCACGCCTCCCGGGAAAGTCGTCACGCAAAATCGGCCAAATCCACAAATTTTCCTCTCTTCCTCCGCTCTGCAATCAGTGCATTGAGCTCTTCTCTTCGTCTTTTCGCGATCCAACGACGAACAAAGATGTTCGGTGTGGCTACTCCAATGGAGAGACACAAGACGATCAAGCCCGCATTCAAGAGATTGCCAAAAGCACTCATAAATTCTGTCGCGTCTGTGCCGAGATGCACGAAGCCAAAAATCCCTCGATACATCAAGATTCCCGGAACCATCGGTATGACACCGGGTATAGTCAGGACGTGGTTAGGACTTCTCGTTGCATGTACGAAACGCACAGCCAACAATGAAATGAGCGTTGCGCCCGCCAAAGAACCAAGTATGAGTCCTTGGTGCAAATCAAAGGCAATAAAATTGCGAAGGCACATGCCTAACACTCCAAGAAGAGCTACAATGGGAAGGGAACGCCTGGGAACATTGAAGATCATGCCGAACCCCATGGCAGAAATGCCGGTCACGATCGCAGCTTCCCAATAAGAAATGATGGGTTGCATGCTCAAATTGCCCAAAAAATTGGTCACCCCACACACACTCACGGCCAATACGATGCCGAAGGTCATTGATGCAATTTGCAAGGCGGCATTCCCCAGGCGCGCCAGTCCGACGAGCAAATAGTTGTCGAGCATGTCGTCAAGGAAATTGATCAGGGCTACTCCGGGTACCAGGAACAAAGCACTACAAAGGAAAGGATGGTAGGGGCATTTCGTGAACCCTTCGGGCAGAAGGAGGAACATCAACCAAGCGGTGAGCGTGGCAATGAACGCGGTGAGCGCCGTCACCATATAGAAATTGAAGCGGTTGGTCAACATAAAATGGCGCACCGTGAAGCCGACAAAGCCTGAAATCGCAGCCGGAATGAATGAAGGCCAGTCTCCCCCGAACAGAACTGCAAATCCTCCACTGCCCAGAGCGGCACCCAGCGTGACCCCCCATGCCGGATAGTCGGGTTGCGTCAAAGTTGGGTCGCTCAATTTCCGCTCAAACGATTTTATCGATTCGTCTTCACGGATGGCTTTCCATGAGAGCTGGCTCACATCGGCCAACACCTTCATATTGATGGTGTATTTGTCAGAATGAACAAACCGGCTGAACGAATGCGTTTCGTCACAATAGCTGACCTTGACTGTTCCGTATAGGATGTCTATGTGCAAATTGTCATTGTCCAACCCCAAAAATGCCGCAACTCTGCGCATATTGCGAATGATCCGGTTGCTGTCTGCTGCACTTTCCATCAAAATGATGCCCACCTTAACCAGAATGTTGAGCTTTCGATATAAATGCCGCTGGTCTGTTTTTATCGTAGTAGCTGCCATAGGGAATAACTTATCGAGTAGAAGACAAAGTTACGAAATGCTTTCATTACTCACACCGAAAGTAGGCAAAAACAAAAGCCTCAATCTGCATTTGCAAATTGAGGCTCTGTTATCGGCGCGGTGCATCATTTTTTGTTCTTCGCTGCATCGCTGTTTTCGTAAACGTCTTTCAGAGAATCTCTGCGTTCGTAGATTTTCTCGGGGTTCTTTTGACCTTCTTGCGTAATGGTGGTCTCACCATGACGGCTATCGGTCAGGATCAGATGCCACTTGCTGTCTTGATAGACCGGAGTGAAATACATCATTGTCGTCGCGTCGGGTGCTCCGTTTCGCCCTTTCATGAGTACCACGTTGCAGGCCACTTCGTTTTTATCGGCGGCGTAGAACTTGACATACTCGATGGAGTAAGCATCAAAATCGAAGTTTTTCCAGAAGCTGACGTAGTCGTCCATCTCCTTATTTGAGAGGAGTTCCATCTCACTTCCGGCACCTGCGGGACGAGAATAAAGCATCTGCGCCGCATCGTAGTACTTTTTGTTCTTCAAGAAACCAAAGAATTGCGCGATGGTCTGCTGCACATCTGCCGTATCCTTCTTAGTCATGCTTTGTTCGAACTCGGTAGGTTGCGGTCCTTGTTGCTTTTCGGACTTGCAACCGGTGCAAGCCGTGAAGAGCATGCCCACTGTCAGAAGGGTTAAAGCGAGGAAATGTTTCATCTTCATGTCCTTAAAATAAAAAGCAAAGAGCAGGCAGGCAAGCCTGCACTGCTCTTCGCATTATTCATTACGTCTTGTAATCGAGAGATTACTTGCGACGCGTGTTGTTCGTGTCGTTGTTGAGCGTACCCTTGATGGTCACAGTGATGTGATCATTGAAAGTACCCCAAGAGTAACCTACCTTAACCGGTACGCGTACTTGGTAATCCTTGAACGCCTTCTGCTGCGTGGTGTAAGTGAACGAGGGCAGATGATTTACATCATAAGCCGTGAAGCCGGGCACGAGAGCCGAGGGAGGCAGAACAAGTGCCGTACCACCGGCCATGTGGAGGCCACGATCGCCATAGTTCACAACGAGCTTCGTCGTAGCGATGTTGTCACCATTGAGGTTCGTCGTCCACTCAGCTTCGTTAGCCACATAAATCGTGGTCACACCGTAGAGGGTTTCCATCGTTACATGGTCGTTAGCGAGAACTTGAGCAGCGTTACGATCACGCCAGTCAGTGAACTTCACGATGTTAGTGAAGTCGAGCGTCTTGGTCGTAGTACCGATGTTAGCGTCAGTGAATTCAACAGCACCGTCGAAGTTGAGGTCGAGCGGACGGAGGAACTTCACGTCGAACTCGTTTTCACCCTTCGTGGTGAGCGTCTTCACGTTGCCTTCAGCACATACCGTGGTAACGTAACCTACGCGAGCCGTGAGGGTCTCAAGCGCCTTGAGTTGCTTGTGACCGGCGTTGTTCAAGAGCACTTGCGTGGTGGGGTTGTTGAGCAGTTCGATCGTACCTTCCTGATCGTTCGTGATCTTAGCGATCACCACCTTGTTAGCAAGCAGTTCGAGACCATTCTGGCTCACCTTGAGGGTGTACTGCTTACCATCGTTTCCAGGAACCACAGTTTCCTTCGGCGTAACGAAGCGCCAGCCGGAGTGTACCGAATTCAAGACAGCCTGAGAGTAGCCTGCGAGAGGAGCAATCTTCACCGTGCCGTTCTTGTAGCTCTCATTGATCGAGTACATGAACTTGTCGAAGCGGTTGAACTGCGTGTTGTTGGGTTCGATGTAGAAGTGCATGCGCAATTCCTTCTCATCCGTGCGGATGTTGTTCTTGAACCAGTCGTTGCTGATGCGTTCACCAGCGAAGGTAGCCACAGGAGCAGCTTGTTCGCTTGCGGGGTTGTAAGTCAACTTCACATAGAAGCGAACGTTAGGATCGCTCTTCTTCTGTACCTTAACGTAAGTAGCAACGCTTGGACCGGGCCTGAGGGTAGCTACCTGCTCCTTCGTGATGTTGTCCCAAACGAGGTTCTTACCATCAGCAGAGAGGGTTACCTTACCGAGCTTCTTGGCAGCTTGCTTAGCTACGTTGTTGTCGAAGGTGTACTGCGTGAGTTCACCGCCGGTCTTAACGAATTCCCAAGCATTAGCTTCGAGTTCAGCCTTAGCCTTGAGTTCAGCAGCGAGGTCAACTACCTTAGCTTCGTACTTGTCAGCAGCATTTTCCTTGTTGTCGCAAGTGAACTTGAGTTCGTTCTTGCTGGTGAATTCCTTGATCACTGCATCCTTCTGCGAGATGTGTACAGTGAAGAAACCAAGGGTTGCGACTTCGTCCTTACCTTGAACGAGGGTTACACGAACAGTAGCCGTCTTACCAACGTTAACGAAAGGCTTCTTCTCGTCGTACTTCGACTTGATGAGACCCGTCTTGCTGTCGAGCGTGAAGGCTTCGAAAGACTTGTCGTTAGCATCCGTCTTCACGAGGTGGTATTCGTAGTGGAAACCATTCTTCGTGAGGCGGCTCACAGCTTCAGCGGCGTTCTGATCCATAGCGATGGTCGTACCATCCTTCTGAACACCGTTGGTACGTACCTTCTTAGCGATAGCCAAAGAATCGCCTTCGTTGTTGATATCCCAACCGGAAGTCGTGCTGTTCTTGTTTACACCGGCAACAAGCTGCTTGTCGAGATCAAAGAGTTGGAGCTTCGAGAACTCGTTCGTGTAAATCGCGTCGTAAGCCGAAGTGATGATACGAGGCGTTTCACCGGGAGCCTTGTACTGAAGAGCAGCGGTGGTTACCTCCTTATTAACATCGATATCCTTCGTAGCGCCCTTGATATCCAAGACGAGCTTAAGGAGACCGTTTTCAACCGTAGCCTTCTTCACCTTGATCACAGCAGCGCTGTTCGTACCGCGGTAAGCGCGATCGATGGGGAGGTAAGTGAAGTTAGCAGCAGCCGTATCGATCTTCGCACCTGCGGGGTTGAGGTGGTAAACAGCCTCAGCGTAACGGCTGGTGAGCACGGGAGCGCCACCTACCTGCGAGGGAGCCTGCCGATATTCAACAACACCGTTCACAACCTTGTTCACATTCCACTTGTTGTAGCTGAACTGGTTGCTTTCGATGGCTTCGATACCACGATAGTAGCTATCGGGGATGAGTTCGAGACCAACGAGGAGGTTGTACTGAAGGAAGTTCAGACGTTCATTGATCTTGGCGATCTGGTCCTTGAGGGGATTCACCTTAGCATCGATGAGAGCCTCAACTTCTTCCTTCGTGGGACGCTTAGCGAGTTCTTCTTTTACTTTTCCAAGATCAACATTCACCTGATCGAGAGCAGTTTGAAGATTCGTGATCTTCGTCTTGTTCTCGCCGATAGCGGTCTTGTTTTCGCCGATAGCAGTCTTGTTGTCAGCAGCAGCCTTCTTGTTGTCAGCAACACCTTGTTCGAGCGTAGCGATCTTCTTCAATGCTTCGATTTGCTCTGCGCTGAGGAAGTTCTTCGTCTCAACAGCCTTAAGGCGTTCTTCAAATTTCTCAATGGCAGTTTTCTGCGCATCGATGCGATCGCTGAGTGCCTTGTCAGCCTTAACGAGATTTTCAGCCTTTTCGTTGCAAGCCTTTTCAAGTGCATCCACGTTACCCTGAACAGCCTTGATCTTGCTAAGGATGTCAGCAACCGTGTCGTTGAATTCCTTCTTGTCAACCTTGCCGTCGATGAGCGTCTGCAACGTAGCCTTAGCCTCTTCGAGCTTCGTCACTTTCGTTTCGAGCGCTGCGATGTTGGCGAGAGCGTTCTGAAGCTGAGTAGCCTGTGCTTGAACCGTTGCGTTGGTTGCATCGAGATCAGCCTTCTTAGCGTAGGGATCGAGATCCGACTTCTTAGCGTAGTCAGCGAGCTTGGTTTCGATCGCTGCAGCCTTCTTGTTGGCTTCTTCGAGCTGACCCTTCAAGGTGGTGATTTGGCCATTCAGGTCGTTCTTGACCGTTACGAGATCAGCCTTGTCGGCAGCGATCTCTTTGCGAATGGCAGCAAAATCATCATCGTAGTCCTTGCAGGACACGAAAGAGCAAGCAGGGGCTGCCACAACGAGCAAACCGAGCAATGCGCCATTAATGATTTTCTTGTTCATTAGGTTATGAATTGAGTTTATAATTTGCTGTTTCCGTATCTCGTTGGTTGATTTTCATCAAGTTATGCAACCTAACACACCGACCTTTCGAGAATTGGAACGGGCACTGAGAGTTCTTTTCGTGCGACTAACGCGTCGCGGTTGCGGTTCGTGAGGATATATTCCACTCCTTCACTGACGCTGCAAATTTAGGAATAAAATGCGAGTTGCCAAACGTTTTGCGTAGGAACTTGTATTTTTTTCGGGCAACCTTCTATCTGACACCCACCGAGCATGGAGGGAGCAGTGTCAATATAGCGTGTTTGCGGCTCCCCTCTTCTCGCCGCGGAACAAAGGTAAGCGACTGAAATTGAAACCCACATAAAGTTGAATGTAATGAATGGAGTTGAGCAGCCTGAAATTGTCCAGTCGGTAATCGTACAGGTAGCTTACAGTGGAAAGTCCCGCGTAATAGATGCCATTGGTGCGCACCAGCCCCAGCCGGAAGATGCAATCGAACTGAAAGTTCTCGATGTTGCGGCGCAACGTTTGCGTCGAGAAAGTTTCTCCGCGTTGATATTTGTAGCCCAGCGCCGGAGCCGCACTGGCACAAAGCAACCATCCGCGCCAAGGTACCCAATTATAGGCATAGCCGAGCGAGACGGCGAACTGTCGATATTTGATTTTATCGATGCGCAGCGCCTCGTTCAGCTGTGCCTGCGGTGAAATCGTTTTGAAAAACGCTTCGGTCTTCTGCGCATCGAAGTGTAGGGCCTGGTTGTCGTAGCGTGCGCCCAAGAGCCAGGAACCTGCGCTGCGCAATTGCACTGTGCTCAGCGAAAAAGCGGCGGGATAGGAGAAATGGCGATAGTTGAAGACGTAATAAGCATTGACTGCGAGTGTGTGCGTGTGCATGGCTTGGAAACGAACATTGCGAATTTGCGCATTGTCCACGCCTTCAATCCCCGAGACACTCAGGAGGTTGAAATTCCCCTTGCTCGACACGTAGCTGAAATCGAATCCCACCTTCGAATTATAGGCCGCTACCGTCCACTCCGACGAATGGCTACCGTAGTGATCGGGCACTACGCCAAACGAATAGCCGAGTGTGAGGCCATGCCACGAGATGTAGGGGCCGATTTTTACGGTGTGCGCCGGCGAGAACGTCAACGCCTGAGATTTTCCTTCGGCGTCAGTGCCTTGCAACCGGATCAGTTGCAAGAAATGTGTATTATATAATTGTACCTGCCCCGCGTAACGATTTCGCTGCACATAGGTTGTGTCGACCGTATTGAACAAGGTGCTCACGTCATTGAGCAGATCCCACACAAAATGTTCGCGGTGCCGGCGCCACACGATGCGACAATCTTCGGGAATGTTGCGCCAGCGCTCTTCTTTCCTCTTTTTCCACCGCGGAATCAGACCGTAAGAAGAGAAGTTCACGTTCCACCACGCTTCGGCTCCTCGCCGTTCTTCGCCAATGCGCAGCGTGTCGGGCACATAGCGCACCGCGATATCACTGGCTCGTGGAATACTCCCTTGCAAATTCCACCGTTGTACGTCCCCCACCGTGTCGGCCGCTGCCCCATTCGCTTCCGGCAAAAAGCAGGGCTCGCCCTTCCCACGCGCGGAGAGCGAGGGAAAGGCGAGCAGACAAAAGAGGGAAAAACAGAAAAATCGGAGCATCGTTCAGTTAGTCGTAAGCAGAGGGGCCGTTGCAGCCCCCTTCCGGTCAACCGATCTTCTTGAGCGTACGCAAATAGGCGATGAAAGAATCGGTAGACGTAGGCATGTGGTGCGGCAGTTCGTCGGCCTTGGGAAAGAGTTTGACCGGATAGCCGTCGCCCCCTGTGGTCATGTAGTCATCGGCCACAAGCACCAATTTCGTATTGGGGCGAATGGGCACGACACGGCCTGTGGGCAGCTGCAAAGAGATGGAAGTCACCCGACCGCGCTTGTCGAGCACGGGAATCACGCCGGAGGTCTGCACAAAGCCCAGTTTGCACTCCGTGTAGCCGAAGTTCATCAAATCGAGCAACTCGCGTCCGGTGTAACGATAGGCATTGAGTTTATTGGCAAAGGGGAGCACCTCGCCCACATTGAGCACTGTGATGTCGCCCTTCGGGAATCCCGAGCGGATGCTGCCAAAATGGCTTACGCCCACCACGAGGGCGTCGTCGGGCAAATGCTGATCTCTGCGATAGGCCGCCGCATAGCTTTCGCACACCAGGCGACCGATGGGGCTCTGGCGGCGTGCGATGCGCCGATCGTGCTCAATGGCCTGGTCTGCCTCGGTGAGTTTGCGGCTGAGCGGGATGCCTCGGAACAAGGTCGTGTGGTATTGCTCTTCGATTTGTGCTTGCAAACGAGCCGCCTTGTAGTCTAATTTCGCTTTGGGGTTGACGCGCACCAGTTCGGGGGTGACTTTCACCACTTGATTGGTCAACGTGTCGACCTCGCATTTGAGCATCGAAACGTAAATGCCGTGCCACAATCCCTGCACAACCGGCACGGGGCGTTTACTGTTGGTTTGTCCGATCACGGCCAAGTGCGTATGTCCGGAAAGCACTCCGCAAAAGTCCGGATTGTCCATCGTCTTGAGGTTCTCTTCGTCGCGGTCTTCCCACACGGCACGTCCGTCTTTCATTTCCGTTCCGATGTGGCAGAGGATCAATCGCACGGGGGCGTCGGCCACTTCCTTATAATTGGGCAAATGCCGCAGCGAGTCGAGCACGCCGGTGTAATTTCCATCGAATGTCAAACCGGCCACACGACGCGCCGACGTTTGCCAAGGGGTGTTGCTGGTACTGAGGCCCACGAAGGCCACATTCACCGTTCGGTGGTCGTTGATGCGCACCGGCACCACGGCCCACGGCTGCACATAGTCGGGCTGTCGGCCGGTGGCGGCCTCGCGCACGTTGGCTCCCACGTAGGTCACTTCCCACGAACGGGGTTTGTCCTCCACGTCGTTCCACTTTTTGGCCAACACTTCCTGTCCTTCGTCAAATTCATGGTTGCCGAGCACGCTCACTCGTATGCCCATGTCTTTGAACATCTGGGGCATGAGACTCGTTTTGCGCGTGGCGTTGTAGAAAAAGCTTCCGCCGAAATTGTCGCCTGCCGAAACGGTGACGTTGTAGGGGTAGACGCTCTTGAGCGAATCGAGTGTTTGCACTACCCATGCGGCTCCGGGGACGTTCTGTGCGGGATTGGGCAGGAGTCCTGCGTGGAAATCGTTGAGTGAAATGACGGCAACAGTGACCGTGTTGCGGTCGGCCGCACGGAGCGAGGGAACGGTGGAGACGAAAGCGGCGCACAACAGCGCACCGGCCAGAAGAGAGTGTTTCATTATGGTCGAAGATTAAACTACGCAAAGCGGAAAATGCACCGCCCACGGCTTGTATTGGGCAAAGGTACTCATTTTTTGACGGCTCGACGGCATGAAGCGCGCCGAAAAAGGTTTTTCTCCTCTTCTCCCCCACTCTGTTGTCGTTTTCGTTCGTGTGTGGAAGCATTTCGTCGCGGGAGAACCCCGACAAAACGCGGGGCTTTTGCGCATTTACCCCGCGAAATTTGCCCCAAACGGGGAACTTTCGAAACAAAAAAGCCCCATGACCGAAAATATCGGCCATGGGGCTTTTCGTAAATAGCGTCGTTGCGAACGACTGCACGAGGCTCGACGTCGGTACGCAGCGGTGGGTCGCTGAGACCGCGCGCCTCGGAGCGGCACTCCCGATTCTTTCTGAGATTCGGAGGGAGGGGGATCAATGATGCAGCCGGTCGGTCTTCTCAAACTGCTTGCGCGCGTAGTCTACGGTCACGGTAAATTCTTTGGGGTTGTCGGAGGGTGCTTCGAACATGGCTTCTGTCATGATCGACTCCACAATCGAACGCAAACCGCGGGCACCAAGTTTGTATTCCACCGCCTTGTCCACCACGTAGTCGAGGACTTCGGGTTCGAAGGTCAATTTGATTCCATCGAGGGCGAAGAGTTTGATGTACTGCTTCGTGATGGAATTCTTCGGTTCGGTGAGAATATTGCGCAAGGCTTTCCGATCGAGCGGATTCAAATAGGTGAGCACCGGCAGGCGGCCGATGATTTCGGGGATCAGCCCGAAGGATTTGAGGTCTTGCGGCTCGACATACTGCATGAGATCGGAGGTATCGATTTTCTGCTTGTTCTGCACCGAATCGTAACCCACGGTGTGGGTGTTGAGTCGCTGCGCGATTTTCTTTTCGATTCCGTCGAATGCTCCTCCGCAAATGAAGAGAATGTTGTGCGTGTCGACCTGAATGTAGTCTTGATCGGGGTGTTTGCGCCCACCCTTGGGGGGCACGTTGACGATGGAGCCTTCGAGCAGCTTGAGCATGCTCTGCTGTACGCCTTCACCACTGACATCTCGCGTGATCGAGGGGTTGTCTCCCTTGCGTGCTATCTTGTCTATCTCGTCAATGAAGACAATACCTCGCTCGGCTCTCGCCACATCGTAGTCGGCAACTTGGAGCAAACGACTGAGAATGCTCTCCACATCTTCACCGACATAACCGGCTTGCGTGAAGACGGTGGCGTCGACGATGGTGAAAGGTACCTTCAGCAGTTTGGCAATGGTGCGCGCCAGGAGGGTTTTGCCCGTACCGGTCGAGCCGACCATGACAATGTTGCTCTTTTCAATCTCCACATTGTCGTCGGCCGCCTCGTCTTGCTGACTGAGCAAGCGCTTGTAGTGATTGTAGACCGCCACAGACAGGTATTTCTTTGCATCGTCCTGTCCAATAATGTACTGGTCGAGGTAGGCTTTGATATCTTTGGGCTTGGGAAGCTCGCCGAAATCGGCTTCCACGCTCTGTGCTCTTGCGGAGCGCAGACTCGTGTCCACGATTTCTTTGGCTCTTTCGGCGCAGTCACTGCAGATGCAGGCGTCTGTGCCGTGTATGAGCATGTCGACTTGTGACGCGGGACGTCCGCAAAAGGCGCAATGCTCTTCTTGTGAATTGTGTTTAGACATAATGGAATGTAACGTGTGTGTGACGGCAGATCGGCACCTTCTCAGGCTTTGCGCGAAAGCACGCGGTCGATCATGCCGTATTCTTTGGCCTCTTGCGCCGTCATCCAGTAGTCACGATCGCTGTCTGCCCAGACTTTGTCGAAATCTGTGTGGCTGTGTTCGGAGATGATGGTGTAGAGTTCCTTCTTGAGCTTCATGATCTCACGGGCGGTGATTTCAATGTCCGAAGCCTGTCCCTGCGCTCCGCCGAGGGGCTGGTGAATCATGACACGGCTGTGGGGCAAAGCCGAACGTTTGCCTTCGGTGCCGGCTACTAACAGCACAGCGGCCATAGAAGCGGCCATGCCGGTGCAGATTGTTGCAACGGGGCTTTGGATAAACTGCATGGTGTCGTAGATGCCCAGACCGGCGTAGACACTTCCACCGGGAGAATTCACATAGATCGAAATATCCTTGCCCGAATCTACAGAATCGAGGTAGAGCAATTGCGCCTGGAGCACATTTGCTGTCGTGTCGTCGATGGGTGTGCCGAGAAAGATGATGCGATCCATCATCAAACGGCTGAAGACGTCCATCTGTGTGACGTTGAGTTGACGCTCTTCGAGGATGTAAGGGTTGAGATATTGGTTTTGTACGGCGACCACGTCGTCGAGCACCATAGAATTGATGCCGGTTTTCTGCGTGGCGAATTTACGGAAATCGGGATTCATGCGTTGCGTGGAATAAAATGAGTGAGTTCGGGTCTTCAATCACGAAGCACACCGTTGAAAATGGCGAATGAGGACAACGGATGTTGTTTCACCCGTTCGCCCTCATCCGAATTTGTTGCAAATAGTGTGCCCAAGCCACTACTTACCGGTGTACCGTATGTTGTTTACGCGTTTTCTGCTTCGAAGAACTTCGCGAAGTCGTCGAAGGAAATGCTCTTGTGCTCGAGTTTAACCACCTTCTTAAGTGCGTCTGCGAGCTTAGTATTCACACTACGATCCACGAAAGCATTCATTTGGTTGCGATCTTTGAGCATTTCGTTGGCGTAGTTTTCGAGGTATTCCTCGGGCACGTTGGTCAAACCATACTGTGCAAACTGGATGCGTGCCGTTTGGAGAGCTGCCTCTTTGACGTCGTTTTGGTCGATCGTCACCTTGTTTGCTTCAACAAGTTGCTCCTTAATGAGGTGCCAGCGGAGTTCTTCGAGGCTCTTCTCGAAGTTCTTTTCTACGAATTCTTCGCCCTTGTCAGCATTTTGCAGCTTCATGAAACGCTTAAGAAGCGCTTCGGGGAATTCGAGCTTGCCCACTTTCTCTTCGGTGTACTTGCGTACATCGATAAGAAACTTCATGTCGGCATCCTGGTTGTACTGGTTTTGGATGAGTTCCTTCACCTTGGCGCGCATTTCTTCTTCGCTCTTCACGGTGCCGGGCTCGAACACGCGGTCGAAGAGTTCCTGATCGTACGCAGCAGGTACGAAGCGGCTGATGCTGCTCACCTGGAAGGTAAATTTACCCGTGTGCTTTGCAGCTTCTTCCTTGTCGAGTTTGAGCAGTGCGGCCAACTCGGTTTCGTTGTGTGCCTCCGAAGGATTGAAGGTAATCACGTCGTTCACCTTGGCGCCTTCGAAGATTTTCTTCTGATCTTCGCTCACGAAATAGCTGGGCATGAGGCTTGCCGTGTCAAGACTGATACCTCCTTCGAGAATATTGCCTTCGGCATCTTGTTCAGCGAGGGCACCGCGCAAGATATCCTTGTCGGCATACTCCTGTACTTCCTCAGGATGTCCGGCTTGCTGCGCAAAGGCCTTCACCTGCTGGTCGATTTGCTCCTCGGTCACCTCAACATCATAATAAGTGAGTTGATCTTCGCCGGTGAGTTCCACCTTAAACTCAGGAGCAAGTGCGATGTCGAATTTGAATTCGAAGTCATCTTGGTTTTCGATGTCCTGTGCTTGCTGCTTTTCCGACATCATCGGTTCGCCAAGCACGCTGAGTTTCTTTTCTTCGATGAACTTTTGGAGGTTTTCGCCCACGAGACGATTGATTTCGTTCATCTTCACCTCCGTGCCGAAACGCTTATTGATCAAGCCGGCAGGCACTTTTCCTTTACGGAAACCGGGCATTTCGGCTTTCGCCGCGATATTTTTGAGTTCCTTCTTGACAGCGTCCTGATAGTCTGCCTGCTCCATCTTCACCGAGACGAGGGCGCTCACTCCGGACTGTTCGAGAGTAATGTTCATGAGGTGTGGTGTTATATGCTTATTTATATTGTCGAATAGCGTGAGCTTCCCACGAGTGCTCCGTTTTAGGCAACGTTTCCTCGTGCAGAAGCGCCAATACAAAGATTCAGCCGAGGCGAGTCTATATATTTAGCGCAGCAAAGGTACTCTTTTTTCGGCGAAAAAGGCGTATCTTCGCACAAAATAATTCTCTTCTGATCATTTCTCAGTCAATGATCTCCCGAAACCACACCTTTCTACGATGAACCGACAAGATTTCCGAATCGTCTTCATGGGCACTCCCGACTTTGCCGTCGGCAGTCTGCGCGCCCTCGTCGAAGGCGGATACAATGTGGTGGCCGTTGTCACCATGCCCGACAAGCCTGTGGGGCGCCACCAGAGCGAACTCTCGCAAAGTGCCGTAAAACAATACGCCCTTGCGCACCACCTCCCCGTGCTCCAACCGGAGAAGCTGAAGGATCCCGATTTTCTGGACAGCCTGCGCAGCTACCGTGCCGACCTCCAAGTTATCGTGGCCTTCCGCATGCTGCCCGAAGCGGTTTGGGACATGCCCCCTCACGGCACTTTCAATCTCCACGCCTCGTTGCTCCCGCAATATCGCGGTGCCGCCCCCATCAACTGGGCCATTATTAATGGAGACACCGAAACTGGCGTCACCACCTTCCTGCTCGACCACGAAATCGACACCGGTCGCATCATTCACCAAGCCCGCATTCCCATCACCGACGCCGACAACGTCGAAACCGTCCACGATCGCCTCCGCGACGTCGGAGCCGGTGTGGTGACACGCACCGTCGACGACATCATTGCCGGCAACATTCGCCCCGTCGACCAAGACACGCTCCCGACCGACGGCGAAATTCGGCACGCCCCCAAGATCTTCAAAGACACTTGTCGCCTCTCGCTCGACACTTCGGTCAAACGTGCCTTCGACTTCGTGCGTGGCCTCTCGCCCTACCCCGCTGCTTGGACGGAACTTGTGGACGAAAGCGGTAAGCGTACCGCACTCAAACTCTATGCCGCCCAACGCGAACAAGTGCAAGTCGGCGAAAAACCGGGCACCGTGCTCACCGACGGCAAAACCTATTTCAAGATAGCGTTCCCCGACGGCTATCTCTCGCTCACACAGCTCCAATTGGCCGGCAAAAAGCGCATGACCATCACCGACTTCCTCCGTGGTTTCCATCCGGAGGTCGCCCTTCGCGTAGAATAATCCCCCTCTCTTCCCCAGTATTCTCATTATGGCATTAGAAGCCCTCCCCCCTAAGCCCGGACTCGGCATGACCGCCGAATTGCACCTCGAAGATGTACAGCGCGCCGTCGATGTTGAGCAGCAAGAACACCGTCCGCAGCGCGTGCTCCCCGCAGAGTGGGCGCCCCAAAGCGCTGTTCAGCTCACCTGGCCGCACGCCGACACCGATTGGCGCGACCTCCTCGCCGAGGTCACCGAGACCTACGTGCGCCTTGCCTACGAAATCGCCAGTCGCCAGCCGCTCCTCATCGTCAGCCCCGAGCCCGACGAAGTGCAATCGCTCCTCTCCCGCCGACTCCCCGCGGCCGCTTTGCAAAACGTGCATTTCGTCGCCGCTCCCTCGGACGACACCTGGGCGCGCGACCACGCTTTTCTCACCGTCCTCTCCGACAACGGAGCCGAACTGCTCGACTTCCGCTTCAACGGTTGGGGCGGCAAGTTCGCCGCCGCGCGCGACAACGCCATCAATCGCCGGCTCTTCGACACCGGTTGGCTCCGTGGGCACTACGTTTCGGCGCTCGATTTCGAACTCGAAGGCGGTGCCATCGAGAGCGACGGCGCCGGCACGCTCCTCACCACGGCCGCTTGCCTCCTCAATCCCAACCGTCGTCTCGAAGGCGACGCGGTGCCCGTGCCCGATCGCGGACAAGTCGAACTGCTGCTCCGCGAACGCCTCGGCGCCGAACGCATCCTTTGGCTCCACCACGGCTATTTGGCGGGCGACGACACCGATTCGCACATCGACACCCTCGCTCGTCTCTGTCCCAACCACACCATTGTCTACGTCAAGTGCGACGATCCTGCCGACGAGCACCATGCCGAGCTCCAAGCCATGGAGGCCGAGTTGGAAGCCCTGCGCACCGCCGACGACCGCCCCTATCATTTGCTCGCGCTGCCCATGCCCGACGCCATTCATGACGAAGCTGGCGAACGCCTTCCCGCCACCTACGCCAACTTCCTCATCATGAACCGCGCCGTACTCCTACCCACCTACCATCAGCCCGAACACGACGAAGCGGCTCGCAAGGTGTTGCAGCGCGCCTTCCCCCAGCACGAAATCGTCGGTGTCGACTGTCGCAGCCTCATCCGCCAGCACGGTTCGCTCCATTGCGTCACCATGCAATATCCCCGCGGTGTCGTTCGCTTCGACTAAGCCCTCCCGCACTTCTTCTCCCTCTCTATTTTCACACTTCGCCCCATGAAAGTAGCCCTTATCCAAATGCCCTGCGTGGCCGATCCCGCCCAAAACCGCGATCGCCTCGCAGCTCACATTGCCACCGCCGCCCGGGGCGGTGCCGAACTCGTGGTGCTGCAAGAATTGCACAACACGCCTTATTTCTGTCAGACAGAAAATACCGAACTTTTCGATCTCGCGGAACCCATCCCGGGGCCCTCGACCGCATTTTTCGGCAATCTCGCACGCCGACACGCCGTTGTGCTCGTCACCTCGCTCTTCGAGCGCCGCGCACCCGGCCTCTACCACAACACCGCCGTGGTCTTTGAGCGCGACGGTTCCATCGCGGGCAAATATCGCAAGATGCACATTCCCGACGACCCCGCCTACTACGAGAAATTCTACTTCACTCCCGGCGATCTCGGCTTCGAGCCCATCGACACCAGCGTAGGTCGTCTCGGCGTGCAGGTATGTTGGGATCAGTGGTACCCCGAAGGCGCGCGCCTAATGGCACTTCGCGGCGCCGAACTCCTCATCTATCCCACCGCCATCGGCTATGAAAGCAGCGACACGCCCGAAGAGCAGGCACGTCAACGCGAGGCATGGACCACCGTGCAGCGCGGTCATGCCGTCGCCAACGGCCTACCTGTCATCGCTGTCAACCGCGTGGGTCACGAACCCGATCCCAGCGGACAGACCAACGGCATCCTCTTCTGGGGCAACTCCTTCGTGGCCGGTCCGCAAGGCGAACTGCTTTTCCGTGCCGACACCGAGAGCGAAGGCGTCTACCTTGTCGACATCGACATGCAACGCAGCGAGAATGTGCGCCGCTGGTGGCCTTTCCTCCGCGACCGCCGCGTCGACGAATTTGCCCCCCTCACCCGCCGCTTCATCGACTAAGCAAGCCAACCCTCTCCCGGTACAACCGGAATACGCAAAATCCCCGACCTCATAACGGCCGGGGATTTTTGCGTATTTGCCTATACAGCAACGCGGTTCGCGATCTTGTACCTTTATTTTTCCCTTTTTTCCAAGAGTTCTTTTTCGATTTCCGTTCCGTCGGCAAGGCGAAGCACAATGCGCTGCTTGAGACCGTCGGGATTTAGCGGAGCCACCAAGCCAAAAACATCTCTCCCCGGAAGCCACAGGTAATCCGCTTCGACCGTCTCCCCGAGCGGTTTGGCAAAGATGCTTCGATCGCCACATTTGAATTGGCAGTCGAAAATCTGTTTGTCGTATAGAAATAGAGATTGCCGCATTGCGCAGTGACCTCTTCGTCGCGCCCATCTGCCTGCGTGCGCACAACCCGGATTGCCTTCACCCCCTGTGTGAGCCAAGTGCGATGGAAATGGCATTCATTCACCACCGGCTCAGTCGGATTGCCCACAAGTTTGGAAAGTTCCTTATAACGCGCCACTTCTGCAGGCGTGCTTTTCGAGGTGGGCGCAAACGAACTTTTGGTACTGTCGGGAACCACAAGAATAAGCCAGCGCCTACCCTCTTCCCCGTCTGCGAAAACTTTTAGATCACGAGGATACATAAAAGCCTCAATCGGGTTGACGATCTCACCCCATGTAGCCCGGGGAGCCGGCTCGTCCGTTTCGCAAGAGAAAAATGTTGTTGCAAGAAAGAGTACTGCAAACAGGTAAAAAGTTGACCTCATGAGTGCACGTATAAAATTACTATAATTCCGCATTGAAACTATGCAAAGATAGTCATTCCCCGACAAGAACAAAAGAAAAGTCGCTTTTTTCATACATATATCTCAAATTCCACCTCAATACGGTGAAGCACAATACAAAAGTCCCCAATTTATCAAGAAAAGTCCCCGACTTTTGGCTAATTCCTTCCTACTTTTTCCACGCATCTCCCCATTTTCTCGACACTGCCCTACAGACATGCCCTCGCCGTGCTCCATCGCGAACGAGACAACGCCATGGTTCACCACATTTGGGTATTCCGTCGGCACGAAATCCCGAAAAAGGAGAAAAAATGCCCCTCATGCTTGCCAAAAAGGGCACAGCATATACCCTAAAATGGGTATTGCCCTGTCTCGCGAAAGCCTTTAACTTTGCAAGTTGAAACCTACATGGCATGAAACCTACAAAATATATTCTCCCCCTCCTCCTTGCGGGTGTCGTTCCCTGCGCCGGCGCTCCGTTTATGCCCGCTGTCGGTGCGGATTCTTCCCCGGCATCGGCCGGCACAGCAGCTGATAGCACCGTCGCTTCCCCTGCTCGTCAGCTGAACGAGGCCACCGTGACCGCACACGCCGAAGCCACTCGCCTCAAATACGCCCCACAGGCCTTGACCCTCCTTTCTTCACGCCAAATCGATGGTTCGGCCTCCTCGCTCAACGAGGTGCTCGGACGCGTGGCCGGCGTGACCATCCGCTCCATGGGCGGGGTCGGCAGCAGCTCACGCATTTCGGTGCGCGGACTCGAGGGCAAGCGCATGGGCCTCTACATCGACGGCACCTCCGCCGGACAAATAAGCAATTTTGTGAGCCTCGACGACATACCCACCGACATGATCGAGCGCGTGGAAGTCTACAAAGGTATCGTGCCCTACCGCTTCGGGGGCACGGCCATGGGCGGCGCGGTGAACGTCGTGCTCAAAGACTATCCGCCGCGCTATCTCGACGCGTCCTACGAAGTGGGTAGCTACAACACCCACCGCGCCAACTCCGTCTTCAAACGTAGTTTTGCCGACCTTGGGCTCGAACTGGGCTTAGGTGGCTTGTTTGTCGCATCGGACAACGACTATGAAATGACGCTCCACAACCAAAACGACCTGCGTGTGCGCCGCGGCAACGATGCGTTCCGCAAAGCGGTGCTCGGCGGCTCGATCAAGGAAACCAAGTTGTGGTTCGACGAACTCAAATCGGAATTTGTCCTCACCTCCACGCGCCAGGGCATTCAAGGCATCGACTGGGACTATCGCAGCGCCCACAACCACGCTTCGTCCTTCCTTGTCTCGCTCGAGGCCAAGCGCAAGAACTTCTTCGTCGAGGGGCTGGATTTCGATTTCTCCACGGCCTACAACATCGGACGCTACGGCCTTTGCGACACCGCTCGCGTGCGCCACGCCTGGGACGGCCGCACCTATCCCACCCTCTCGCCCTTGGGCGGCGAAACGGGTCCCTTCGCTTCGGACGGTCACCATCGTTCGCACGATTGGATCGGCAAGTTGAATTTGGAATACACCCTCCGACCGGATCACGCCCTCAACCTGAACCTCTACGGCACCGGCACTTGGCAGCAGCCCCACAACGAACTGATGGATCGCTCGCTGGGCTATCCGGGCAACTTCGACAGTCGCCTCACCGCCCTCACCACCGGCTTGTCCTACGAGGCGTTCTTCTTCAATCGCCGGCTGCAAACAGCCGTTACCGCGAAACACTTTCTCATCGGCTCGCGCGCCAAAATGCTGCACAACTTCTATTTGCGCGACATCAAGACCATTCACATCAATCGCAGCGAATGGGGCGCGAACTTCGCCGCTTGCTATCGCATCACCCCCCTCTGGACAGTCAAAGGCTCGGTGGCTTCGGAAGTGCGCATCCCCACAAGCGAAGAACTCCTCGGCAACAGCTTCAACATTCTCCCTTCGCCCGACCTGCTCCCCGAACGCAACAAGAGTGTGAACGCCGGTGTGCTCTATCGGCGGTCCTTTTCCGACGATCGGGTGTGGGAAGCCGAGGTCAATGTCTATATGAGCGAACTCACCGACATGGTGCGTTTCACTCCCGACCTGTTGCCCACGATGGCGCGCTACACCAATTTCGGACAAGTGCGCACCATGGGCATCGAAGCAGAAGTCAAAGCCGACGTGACGCGCTGGTGCTACCTCTACGCCAACGGCACTTGGCAGGATTTGCGCGACCGCCGGCGCACCTTCCCCAACTCGAAAGCCCCCAACCCCACTTACGACTTGCGCATCCCGAACATTCCCTACCTCATGGCCAATTTCGGCGGCGAACTGCACTGGGCCGATCTCTTCGGCCGCAGACAAAACACGCGCCTGCTGCTCGATGCCTCGTATGTGCACCGCTATTCGTACGACTTCGAGATGGGCGCTTATCTCGAAAAGCTGATTCCCACCTCACTCACCTTCGATGCGGCCATCGAACAGAGTTTTGCCAACCGACGCTGGACGCTCACGCTGAAAGTGAAGAACCTCGCCGACCGCGAAACGGTGTCGGAGTTCAATCGTCCCCTGCCCGGTCGCACCTGCTCGGTGAAACTGCGCTACTTGCTGCGCTGAATCCTCATTGTTTCCAATTTTCCCCTTAATACTTCATCTCTATGTTCAAGAAAATGCTGTTTTGCGCAGCGGCCGGCCTCCTGTTGCTGGCTCAAAGCGCCTGCGACAACGACAAACCCCAACCCACTCCCTCCGCTCAAAAGGGTTCGACGCTCATCACCACCACGGTGGTCAACCCCGACGGGGCAAGCGGCGTTTGCTACATGCAACTCATCGACGGGCTGACGGGACACTACGACAACGCGAAGGCGGTGCCCGCCGGTTTCGGCGCTCCTCCTGTGGTGCAGGGTCGCGACGTCTTTGTGCTGCCCGACTATATGGGCAACAACAAGGCGGAGATGCGCCACTATGTCTATGAAACCAACGGCACGCTGCAACTGCGCGGCACACTCGCGCTGCCGGCCGGCGCGGGAGCGGCCAATGTGTGCAAAGTGAGCGACACAAAGGCCTACGTTTCGTTCCAAAACACGGGACAGGTTTGGGCTTTCAACCCCACGACGATGACCAAAACTGCCGAAATCGATATGAACTCCTTGGCACAGAAGGACATGCGCGTAGCTCCTGCCGCCATGGTGGAACGCGACGGCCTCCTTTTCGTGGGTCTCAACCAGTTTGATGCGCAATGGATGCCGACTGCGAAGCAAGCCGACATGGCCGTTGTGGACACGAAGACCGACAAAGTGGTGAAAAAGATCAGCGACACGAAGCACGAACTGAGCTTTGCCACGCGCCCCATCGACCCGCATTCTGTTTTCGTGGATGCCCAAGGCGACATTTACGTCAACTGCATGGGCAGCTTCGGCTACAAACCGGGCTTTGCCGGCGGTCTGCTGCGCATTCGCAAGGGACAGACGGATTTCGACCCCGACTTTGCGATCAACTACCAAACGACGAAGGTACAAGGCTTCGACGGAGCAATCGACTATGTGGGTACTGTCCGCCTCGCCTCCGACGGAAAAGTCTATGCCATGGCCGCCAACTTTGCCCTCGATCCCAACAATAAGAATCCCTATCTGGCTAAGGTGATGTTCCCCGTGGTGATCGACCTGCAACAACGCAGCGTGCAGAAGATCGACGGCATCCCCTATTCGAACGGCCACGCCGTGGCCATCGGCGAACGCGACGGCAAACTCTATTTCGGCAGCGGCAACGACGAGGCTTACGGCTTCTATGCCTACAACCTGAAAACAAAAAAGAGCGAGGGCCTGGCCTTCACGGTGGTAGGTATGCCCGCCCAATTCGAAACGCTCAAATAAGCACGCACTTTCGGAAGTTTTCTTCCTCTTCACCCCGGCTCTAAAGCTGTGGAGCACAACAAACGGCACCGCCTCACTTGAAAAAGTGGGCGGTGCCGTGTGTTGTGTGGAAAGGTAGGTCGGTGCACACCGGAAGGTGCGCGGTGGGAGACAATTAGTACTTCTCGGCGTAGTTGGAAACGCTGAGATCGGAGATGCGGCCCACAAAGTTGCCGGTGCGCGCGAGAGGGAAGACGAGCGTGCGCTGGTAGTACATCTTGGAGGCTGCGTAGGGATCGGCGCTCGCTCCGGCGAGACCGGCCTCGGTCGACGCACTGCCAAGCGTCAAGGGGTAGAGGGCTTGACGGAAACGGCCGTCGACAAAGAGCAGCGTTTCGCGGTTGGTGCCCACAAAGGTGAGGCGCACTTTGCGACCGGCGGGCACCACATAGTCGAACTCGTTGAGATAGCCTTCGCGCTCAAAGGCGAGTTTGCCGTTCTTGGGCGAAGCGAGATACACGGTGGCATCGGACGAGGAGAAGAGGACATCGCCGCGGCGCACAGAGTCGGCTTCGAGATCGAAGGAGACGGTGTAGTCGTAGCCCACGGCGTCGCCCACCCAGTCGACGGGCGAATTGGGCTGCAACACGGGACGCGGGCAGCGCAAGGTGGCACGCCCTTCGGCAATGCCGGGCAGACGGCCGAGGAGGTTGACGCCGGGGGCTTCGCTGAGGGCGGCTCCGCGACGGGCAAACTCGGCATACGGCACGCTCACGGCTGCCCCCGTCCAGGTCTTGGCGGAGATGGTGCGGAGGGCGGGCATGACGCGGTGGTGGATGTCGCGCACGGTGATGCCGTTGCCGGCGTGGTCGTTCCAAACGGCGAACATGCCGCCGAGAATGGCGGGATCGCCCTCTTCGAACTTCTGATTGCCGATCTGCGCCGGCGTCCATTTCTCATAGAGCATCGGGCAGTTGAGGTAATCGTAGTAGTAACCGGCGGCGGGGACGATGTAAACATAGCCGTCGGGGATGGAAATGAGCTGATAGCCCTGGGCTTTCATCTTCGCAGGGTCGGCATATCCGTTATACCAGGCTTCGAGAATCACATTCTTGCTCTTGACGGGCGTCTGACCGTCGGCATGCGTGAGCGCGCCCCAAGCCACGGCCTGTTTGCCGTAGCGTTCGACGTGGCGAATGAGGTGGTCGGTGAGCGAACGGAAGAGTTCGACCACGGCTTTGTCCCTGTTGCTGTATTCGTCAGTGCCGATGTGCACACGCGGGCCGACGAAAACGGGATCGGGGCCGGCACAATACTCCGTGAAGAGGCTGTCGAGGAAAGGAACGACGGCGGGATTGCGGAGATTGAGGTGGTCGGCACCGAATTCTTCCGAGCCGAGCGAGGGACGATAGTGCGTAAATGCCAAAGAGTGGGCGGGGACGTCGATCTCGGGGAGAATTTCCACGCCCTGCGCGGCGGCTTCGCGTTGGAAGGCACGGAACTCTTTCTTCGTATAGCTACCATCGCGCGCGGTAAGGCCGGGGAAGAAGTCGCTTTCGAGACGGAAAGCGGCGGGCGTCTTCGCCCAATCGTTGCCGAAGTACTGTTTGAAGCCGTTGTCGTTGAGATGAACCTGCAAAGTGTTCATCTTATAATAGGCCATCACTTTGACCAATTGGCGCAAATAGTCCATGGGAATGTATTTGCGACCGACATCGATCATGAAACCGCGCACGGGATAGGCGGGACGGTCGGTGGCTACACCACAGGGCAGGGCATGCGAGCGCGTTTGTTCGCTGATTTGCAAAATGGTACGGGTGCCCCAAAATGCGCCTTGGACCGTGGTGGCGGCGATGGTTGCGGTTTCGCCTACGGTCAGGCGGTAACCTTCGGTGCCAAGGGTGTCGCGGCGATCGGCGCGCGCCAAAACGATGTCGCCGGCGCGACCTTTGCCCTGCACGACGCTGAGTCGGCGCGAAAAAAGTTCGGCATAGTCTGCAGCAAAACGCTCGGCCACGGGCAAGAAGGCGCGATCGCTCACCACAATGCGGCCGGTGGGATGAAATTCACCACGGGCACCTTGCCAAGAAGTGAGTTCGGGCACGACAAAGGGACGGGGATTGTCAACTGCCGCGGCGGCATGTGCCCAGGTCGCGGCGAGACATGCCACGAAAAGCAGCAGCGAACGCCGAAGGAAGGGGAAAATTTGCATGATGTATTGGGGATTAAGGGTTATCGGGCGAGGGAGGATCTGCTGTGGGCGACACACTGTCCGAGGAAGAGGGGGAATTGGGAGTCTCGCCGGCGGAGGAAGAGGCTGCGGCGGGAGGGGCACCGGCAGACCCCGCGGGAGACGAAACTCCGGACGCGGTACCGGCATTCAGTTCGTCGGCACCGACCGGGCGAGTTGCCCCTGCTGCTTCCGGAAATTCGGCACGCGCGCTGAACAGCAGCGCATCGGGAGCGGCGAAGGGATAGACTTGCATGAAAATTTGGCGGGTGAGTTGCGGTTCTTCTCGCAAGGCAATCTCGAGCCAACCGAGATAAGCGGCGCCCTGTCGCAAACGGCGGGCGGCATAGGCCAGGTAGGGCGAGGCCGCAGCGGCATCTTCGGGTCGAGACTGCAGCAACACTTTCCAGAGTTCGCCGCCCCAAGTGTCTTCAAAACAGTTGTTTTCACAAAGGGCATGGGCGATGCGACGGCGCGCTTCGGGTGGGAATCCGTAGGCTTGCGCCAAGTGATTCACCGTTCGCACCGCGAATTCTGTTTGCTGGTGCGCCAGAGCGAGTTCGACCGTGCGGAGATAGATTTCCATCTGCTCCACGCCGAGCGAAGCGGTGGAGGCCAGCACGGCATAGGCGGTGTGCATGTCGCCCTCGGCGGCATAGGTGAGCGCGATGTCGCCGGTGATGCGAATTTTGTCGGGATGCTCATTGGGACAATGCTGTGCCGCAGTTTCGAGTACGGTGCGGGCTTCGGAAAAAGCTCGCTTGTTGACGAGAATCTCACCGGCCGAGAGAGCCATACTGTAGTCGTTGGGGAAGAGTTGGCGGTAGGTGTCATACACTTGCAGCACTTCATCCCAATGCTCCAGGCCGAGTTCGCCGATGGCCTTGAAGCGGAGGGCTTTTTCATTGCGGGGATCGATGGCAATGGCGTAGTCGGCGGCTTCAACACACTTCTCATATTGCTTTTGCTCATTGGCTACATCGGCCACAAAGAGCCACGCATCGAGATTATAAGGGTCGGCATCCAAGACCTTTTCGGCCAATTCTCGAGCATGATCACGGGCGCCCCACTGCACAAAGATCTCTCCTTGGAGCAACTGCGCGCGGGAATATTCCGGAGCGTCCTCGGGAATGCGGAGAAGATACTTTCGGGCGTAGGTAGGATGCCCGTAGTCGAGAAAGAGCTCGCCGATTTCGAGCAAAAGGTCGTTGATACCCATCGGGGGCTCGCCTTCCTCGGCTTCCATCCGCGCGTCCATTTCCGTTTCGTCGGCCAAGACTTTCTCATAGATGGCGTCGGCAGCATCGAATTCAAGGCGGCTGAGTGCGCGCTCGGCGTAATAAAATTGGACATCGAGGTGCTGCTGGTCGGATATCCGGCGTACGACTTCATCGGCATCTGCCCATCGGCCTTCGTTTTTGTACCGATAAGCACGACGAATCTGCACCTCAGGATCGTCGGGGTGGAGACGAAGCGCAAGACGCATGCAGGTCTCGGCTTCATAGTATTGGTTGTTTTGCTCGTAATAATCGAGTATGTCTAAAAGTTCAGGGGCGTCCATCCATAAAGGAACGGACGCCCCTGCAAGTTTCTGTTCATACTCGCTCACCAGCGCTTTGAGATCACGGGGTTCTCGCTTCATGGGTGGGCTCGTTGGTGCGCCGCGCTTTAATTTCGCTGTGATGTGGTGCGCTGATCCGCGACAATCGTCAGGAGAAAGTGCCGACGCGGGTATTTTTTATTTGTGTTTGTCTTCTTTGAGCGAAACGGTGCTGTTGAAGATCAGGTGTTCGGGAGTGGAATCGGGGTCAATGTTGTAATAGCCGGTACGCGTGAACTGCAAATAGTGGAGCGGTTGGAGCGTCTGGACATATTTTTCGACAAAGGCACCGTGGTTGACGTGAATGCTGTCGGGATTGAGGAAGGGGCGCATGGCTTCAATGCCGCGTACGCCGTGCTCATCCTCATATTGCTTGATGGCGTCGCGAGGATTCTCGCAGGTCCAAAGGCAAGCGTAGTTGCGAACTTCGGCAGGAAGGCAATGATCACAGCTCACCCAATGGATGGTGCCCTTGACTTTGCGGTTGGCGCCTTCGGTTCCCGCCTTAGATGTGGGATCGTAGGTGCAGTAGATTTCTTCAATCTCGCCGGTGGCTTCGTTCTTCTTGAAGCCGGTGCAGTTGACAATGTAGGCACTTTTGAGACGGGTCTCCTTGTCGGGCGTCATACGGAAGAACTTCTTATCGGCAACTTCCTTGAAGTCGGCACGTTCAATCCAGAGTTCACGGCTGAACTCGATGGTGTGAGTGCCTTCCTCGGGGCGCTCGGGATTATTGACCACCTCAAGTTCTTCGACTTGTCCCTCGGGATAGTTGGTAATGATGAGTTTGACGGGGTCGAGTACGGCCGATACACGAGTAGCTCGCTCGTTGAGATCGGCGCGCACGGCACTTTCGAGCAACTTGATGTCGTTGAGCGCGTCAAACGTGGTGTATCCGATCTTATCTATGAACTTGCGAATGCTCTCGGGGCTGTAACCTCGACGACGTATGCCGCAAATGGTGGGCATACGCGGATCGTCCCATCCGCTGACCACGCCTTCTTTGGTGAGCAACAGGAGGTTGCGCTTGGACATGAGGGTGTAATTGAGATTCAGCTTGTTGAACTCAATCTGTCTCGGCCGGTTGTCGGCGAGATCTTCTCCGCGCGTTTCTTTGTACCAATCCACGAAAAGGTCGTATAGCGGACGGTGGGGCACAAATTCAAGGGTACAGATGGAGTGGGTAACCCCTTCGAGGTAGTCACTCTGTCCATGCGTGAAATCATACATGGGGTAGGCGTTCCACTTGTTGCCGGTGCGGATGTGCGGCATGTTGAGAACGCGGTACATGATGGGGTCCCGGAAGTGCATATTGTCGCTGGCCATGTCGATCTTGGCGCGAAGCACCATTTTGCCGGGTTCAACTCGTCCACTGTTCATTTCTTCGAACAGACGCAAGGACTCTTCCACGGGGCGGTCGCGATAGGGACTGGGCGTGCCGGGACGTGTGGGCGTGCCCTTCTGCGCTGCAATCTGCTCACTGCTTTGTTCGTCGACATAAGCGCGGCCTTGCTTGATCAGCGCTACGGCAAATTCCCAGAGGTCGCCGAAATAGTCGGAAGCATAGAGTATTTTTCCCCAATGATAGCCGAGCCATTCGATATCTCGCTTGATGGCTTCGACATATTCGTGGTCTTCCTTCTGCGGATTGGTGTCATCCATGCGCAAATTGCACACGCCGCCGAACTTCTGCGCCACTCCGAAGTCCATGGCGATGGCTTTGGCGTGTCCGATGTGGAGATAGCCGTTGGGCTCGGGCGGGAAACGCGTTTGGAGGCGGCCGCCGTTGCGTCCGGCAGCGAGGTCGTCTTTTACGATCTGCTCGATAAAGTTGAGCGTTTCCTTTTTGTCTTGAATTTCTTCGGGAGTGGTGGACATGTTGCTATGGGATTGTTAGTTGGCCATTTCGGAGAGGAACTTGATGCGCACGAGGCGGATCTCGTCTTCTGTGTAGTCGTCGCCGAGTTCGTCGTAGGCCTCATCGAGACTGTCGGTGTCGCTCTCGCGGAAATAGTCGAAGATGTCGGCGATACTGTCTTCGTCCATGACGTCGTTGAGGAAATAGTCGATATTGATCTTAGTCCCGCTGTAAACGATGGCGTCTACGTGATCGAGAAGTTCCGAAAAATCGAGTCCTTTGGACTTGGCAAGCTCATCGAGGGGGATTTTTCGGTCGATAGCGCGGATAATATCCACTTTAAGCTGCGACTTCTTGGGAACCGTGCGGAAGCGGAAGTCTTCGGGCCGCTCAATATCGTTGTCTTCGCAGTGGCGACGGATGAGATCGCAGAACTGACTGCCGTAGCGCTTGGCCTTGCCCGATCCGACGCCGGGAATATTCTGTAATTCCTCAATCGTCTGGGGATAGGTGGAGGCCATAGCCTCGAGGGAGGTGTCTTGGAAGATGACATAAGGGGGGATGCCCAATTCCTTGGCCATGCTTTTCCGAAGATCTTTGAGCAGGCGGTAGAGTTGAGGGTCGAGTGCAGCGGCAGCACCGCTTTGTTGCAGCGCAGCACCGGCAATTGCCTCATCGTCGAAGTCATTGTCTTCGACAACAGGGAAGCTTTCGGGCTTCTTCAAGAACTTCTTTCCGGCAGGAGTCACCTTGATGACACCATAATTGTCGACATCTTTGCGCAGGTAGTTGGCGATCAAGCCTTGTTTGATCACGGCATTCAGCACGCGATCATCCTCCATATCTTCGGCGATGCCGAAGCATTCCAAATCATCATGGTGATGTGCCACCACCTCGTCGGTGGCGTTGCCCATCATTACATCTTTAATATAGTCATCGCGGAAGTTCTCTTTCGTTTCGAGAACGGTCTCGATGACCTTACATAAGTGATCTTTTCCTTCCACTTGTTTCTTTGGATTTTTACAGTTGTCACAGTTGCCACAATTGTCCGGCTCGTACTGCTCTCCGAAATAGTGCAGCAAGAGCTTTCGACGGCATACAGCCGACTCGGCATAGGCGGCGGTCTCCTTGAGTAGTTGTCGACCGATGTCTTGCTCGCTCACGGGTTTGCTCTCCATGAACTTTTCGAGTTTCTGCAAGTCTTTGTGCGAATAGAAAGCCACACATAGCCCTTCTCCTCCGTCGCGTCCGGCGCGTCCGGTCTCTTGGTAGTATCCCTCGAGACTCTTGGGTATGTCGTAATGAATTACGAACCTAACGTCGGGCTTGTCAATCCCCATGCCAAAGGCAATGGTAGCCACGATCACGTCGATGTTTTCTTTCAGGAACGCATCTTGCGTGTCAGAGCGCACTTGTGCATCGAGGCCGGCGTGATAAGCACTGGCCTTAATGTTGTTGGCGAGCAAAATGCGGGTGAGTTCTTCCACGCGCTTGCGCGAAAGACAATAGATAATGCCGCTCACGCCCGGCCGGTTCTTGATGAACCGAATCACGTCGTAGTCCACCTTTTCGGTTTTGGGACGCACTTCGTAGTAAAGGTTGGGGCGATTGAACGAGCTTTTGAACTCCACGGCATCCGTCATGCCGAGACTTTTCTTGATGTCGTTGCGCACTTTGACCGTCGCCGTCGCCGTGAGTGCAATCACCGGAGCGGGACTGATCTTATCGATGAGGGGACGAATTTTTCGATATTCGGGTCGAAAATCGTGCCCCCACTCCGAAATACAATGTGCTTCGTCGATGGCATAGAACGAAATCTTGACCGATTTGAGGAAGTTGATATTGTCCTCCTTGGTCAATTGTTCGGGCGCCACGTAAAGTAGTTTCGTATGTCCGTTGAGTATGTCGGACTTCACCGCTTCGATCGTGGCTTTGGGCAACGACGAATTGATGAAATGCGCCACACGATTGTCGTCGCACACTTGGCGGATGGCATCGACTTGATTTTTCATCAAGGCGATGAGCGGCGAGACGACGATGGCCACCCCTTCCATGAGAAGCGCAGGCAACTGGTAGCAAAGCGATTTACCGCCGCCTGTAGGCATCAGCACAAACACATCGTGGCCCGAAAGCAGGCTGCGAATGATGGCTTCCTGATTGTCCTTGAAGCACTCGAAGCCAAAGTATTGCTTGAGTGGCTCGCGCAGATTTATTTCAGTCGTCATGGGAGATGGACATAAATAGAAGGTGAGTTCCTCTCGCAAAGTTATAAACAACTTTTGATTCCGCGCCCTCCGCGTCTTGATTTTTTTGCCGTTCGGTCGAAAAAATACGAGCGCCTTCTGCGCCATGCTCCCCTCCGACTGCTCACAACAGCGACAACGCTATCGATGTGCAGCATTTCTCACGTCCATTGCTCGCAGCCTCATCACAAAAACACTGCGCGGCACAAGAAGTGTGTCGCGCAGTGACCCCACGTGGGGGCTGCGGCGCCGTGTCGCCCGGTGCCGCAAGCGAAAAGCCTCAATTGTCTTTCTCGCGCTTCTTGAGACTGTCGATGAGCTCGTCGAGCAAAGGGAGAATTTCAGCGATGGACGATTCGTGCACACCGTTTCCACAAAGAATTTCGAGCATGCAGTCGGGAATACCCACTGATTGTTCGCGCAGTTCTTTGCCGTGTGCGGTGAGACTCACGATGGTCTGGCGCGTATCGACCTTTCCCTTGGTGCGATTGACGATGCCTTCACGCTCCATGCGCTGAATGAGCGGCGTCACCGTGTTGGTTTCAAGCGCCAAACGCTTGGCGATGTCATTCACGGGCAATTCGTCGGTTTCCCACAGCACCATCAAGACCAAATACTGGGGATAGGTCACACCGAGTTTGTCCAAATAGGGGCGATAGGCTTGCGTAATGAGTCGGCTGGCAGCGTAGAGGCGAAAGCAAAGTTGCTTGTCTAGTTTCAATTTTTCGTAGTCCATGTTCGTCTTTTTTCCCTTTAAGCGCACACAACCGACAGGCAATGTGTGGACACTGCCGGTCGGTTATGAAAAAGGGGTTTAGTCTTTGATTGTCAGCTTAGAGAAGCTGTTCGATTTGCTTTTCGATGTCTTTGATATCGTGGGTGGGTTCGAAGCGAGCCACGACGTGTCCCTCCCGATCAATGAGGAATTTGGTGAAGTTCCACTTGATATCGTTGCTCTTGCGCCAATCGGGCGTGGCCTTGTCGAACATGCCTTCGAGAATGGGCGTGAGCTTGTGGTTGGCATCAAAGCCGGCGAAGCCTTTCTGCTGCTTGAGGAAGGTGTAGAGGGGAAGTTCGTCGGCGCCGTTGACGTCCGATTTTTTGAACTGCGGAAATTCCACGCCAAACTTCATGGTGCAGAACTCGTGAATCTCCTCGTCGCTGCCGGGAGCCTGTCCGCCGAACTGGTTGCAAGGGATGTCGAGAATCTCCAGTCCCTGAGCGCGATGGGCTTTGTAGAGCGCTTCGAGTTCGTCATACTGGGGCGTGAAGCCACATTCCGTAGCCGTATTGACAATGAGCAGTACTTTACCTTTATAGTCGGAAAGGCTCACTTCGTTGCCTTTTTTGTCTTTGAGTTGAAAATCGTAGACCGTTGCCATAGCTTTTCGCTTTTGCACAAAGTGACGGCCCAGATGCAGGGTCGATACCCCGTGAGGCGGTGGCGGACAATTGCAGATCATAGCCATACGTTGTGCGTGTTTGAGAATTTGTTGTTAGTCTGTATGTTCGAAAGAGGGCTGTTCAGCACCAAACTTCCGTTGTCTGGATGCAAAGGTAGAAAAAAGCGGCATATATCGCAAGCGACAATCTGAAGTTTTTGGAGATTCGGGTGCAATATTAAGTTTTTTCGGCTTTCGCCTTCCGTGTTTTTGCCTTTCTGTGCGGGAGTTCAGGCACAAAGCAAAAGGAAAAGCCCGAGAAACTTCGCGTTTTGTTTGGAAAGGGCGCAGGTTTCGCGTAACTTCGCCACAAAACGAAATCACGCCATCATGTCTTCTCTTCATTTTCGCCCGGCCACGGCCGACGATGCCCGCTTTGTGGCGCGCCACGTGCTCGAGGCTTTGCACTGGCACATGTACGAAGTCCCACTCAGCGCCGCACAAACCCAAGCATGGGACGAACTCACCGAAGTTTGTCGCCGCGACGATGTGCTCTACAGCCACCGACATGCCCTATTGGCCGAGATCGACGCCGAACCGGTGGGGCTCATCTTGGCCTACGACGGCGCCCATTACCACAGTCTCCGCACACGCACCTTCGCTCTCTTGCCGGCCTTTGCGGGAATGGACGTCGACAGCATGGAAGATGAGGCCACCGTCGGCGAATACTACATCGATTCGCTCGCCGTCGCCCCCACGGCCCGCGGCCGCGGTGTGGGCCGTGCGCTGCTCGCACAGGCGGTGCAACGTGCTGCCCGGCTGCAACTGCGCCCCACCCTGCTGGTAGATCCCGACAATCCGGGGGCACGCCGGCTCTATGCCGCCGCGGGCTTCCGCGAAAACGGCAGCGTCACGGCTTTCGGCCAAACCTATCTGCGCATGCAACACTGATTGCACTGCCTTCCCCGCAACACAACGAGCGCGCCTTCATTCCGACGACGGAGTGAAGGCGCGTTCGCATAAGAGGTTCACCACTTTCGGGAAAGCATAGTCCCCAAGCTGCGAAAGCGGCACGCGCAACCAATCGCCGGCCGGCGATTGCGAAGCACACAATCGGTAGGCGTCGACGTGCAAGCGCCGGTGCGTGAGCTCGTGTTTGAGGTCACTCACCAGCGGCTCGAGCGTTGCTGCAGTTTTCACCCCGAGCGCATCGAGCCGAGCGGCGACCTCCTCCGGTTGCAAGGGAGCGGGGCTCTCCATGAGCAACGGTTCGTAGAGTCCCTGCCAGATATCGCCGGCCGCACGGCGCCGAATGAACAACGCAGACTCCGCATCTGCCGTGTCGACAAGCAGCACGTAGGTGAAATAGCGGTGCGAGACGGCCACCTTCTTGCTCTTCACCGGGTAATCCTCCACGCGCCCTTCGCTCCGCGCGGCACAACTTTCCACCAGTGGGCAAACCAAGCACCGCGGCGCGCGCGGTGTGCACTGCACCGCCCCGAAATCCATGATGGCCTGATTGTAGTCGGCCGCGCGATCGGGCACCAACAACGAAGCTGCCAACTGAGCAAACTCCTTCTTGCCGGCCGCGACATCGATCGGGGTGTCGATGGCAAAATAGCGCGCGAGCACCCGATAGACATTCCCGTCCACTACGGCTGTGGGTAGGCCATAGGCGAAAGAACAGATGGCTGCCGCCGTGTAGTCGCCCACCCCTTTGAGGGCCCGCACGCCGGCATAGTCACGGGGAAATGCGCCGAGTGCCACAATTTGCTGCGCGGCGGCATGCAAATTCCGCGCACGCGAATAGTAGCCCAGGCCTTCCCACCGGTGCAACACCTCGTCTTCTGTGGCGGCGGCCAGCGTTTCGACCGTGGGGAAGCGCTCCACGAAACGCAAATAGTAGTCGTAGCCCTGCGCCACGCGCGTTTGCTGAAGAATGATCTCGGAAACCCAAATGCGGTAGGGGTCTGCCGTTTCGCGCCACGGCAATTCCCGTCCGTGCTCAGCATACCAATCGAGCAAGGCCCGGGAAAAAGGATGTGTCATGCCGTGAAAAGAGGATGAAGAGGTTGCGTTGTACTCATTATATATATAGGAAGATCGTCTCGACTCCGAAGGCCTTTGCGCGCCGTCAGCTGCAGAGCTCCTCAAGTTCGGCAATGTTGGTGGCCACATCGATCGCTTTGCGCTGATCGGCCCCATACAGTCCCTGCTCCACCAGCTGATCGAGCAGAGCGATGAGCGTTTGCCAACAGCCGTCCACATCATAGAGGACGACTCGCTTGTGTGTTTCGTTGGCCGTGCGGGCCGCCAACACCGTGAAGACTTCATCGAGCGTGCCGACCCCACCGGGCAGGGCCACCAACACATCGCTCCGATCGATCATCACCGTTTTGCGGTCGCTCAGTGCGGCGGTGCGAATCTCGACATCGAGCGTTTCGCTCACGATGTGGCGATCCACCACAAATTGCGGCACGATGCCAAACACCCGTGCGCCGGATTGTTTGGCGGCACGCGCCAACACTTCCATGAGCCCCACGCCCGAACCACCGTAGACCAGGGTTCTGCGGGTTTCGCCGATCCACTGTCCCACTTGCTCGGCCGCTTCTCGATAGCTCGCCGGGACCTCGTCGCGAGAAGAAAGAAAGACACCAATGTACTGCATAGCGTTGTATTTTTACTGACATTTCCCACCTCAATCGACCCACTTGCTCCGCCGTGCCGGCGACAACGCGATGTTCTACCGCGCGCAGTCGCCCGACACAGCCGGACGAGTGCCCGCGCACGCCGTCACTCGGTCTGAAAATGGGCACTTGCGTTTGAGGCGTTCGGCAAAATTGCGAATAATTCTTGGGACAGACAACGCTCGAAGGGTCGATTTTGCCACATGAACTGCAAATTTGCCACGTGCATCCGACGAAAACAACAAACTCCGCGACCTTTTGCATCTTTTTGTTGCCCTCTCTTTTTGCCACGTGGGGGAAATACATAACTTTGCGCCCACAAACAAATCAATCATTCATCACACATCACATGAAAAAGATTCTCTTTCTCGTTGCAGCAAGCGCACTGATGGTGGCTTGCGGCCAAAAAGGACAAACTTCCGGCGCTGCCAACGGTGGCGATAGCGCAGCCACTACTGCCGACTCTCTCGTATACGAAGGCCAACTCCCCGGCGGTGACGGCACGTTCAACACGCGCCTCGCTCTCGCTCAGGACAGCACCAACGGTTTCTCCCTCACCGAAACCAGCACGAAGGACAGCGCAGCTGCTGCTCCCAAGACCGGTAAATTCGAAGCCGTACAGAGCAAGGACGCCAAGGGCTTCAAGCTCGTCATCGCTCAGGACGACGTGCGCTACTTCCTCCAGAAGAACGACAGCACCCTCTCGCTCGTTGGCGACAGCACGCTCACTCCCGCTGCTTCCGGCATGAACTACGACCTCAAGCTGAAGAAATAAGCAGCTTTGCCTGTGCTAAGCGCCATAGCGCAGCCGCACAAGCAACAACAAAACTCCCTCTCTTGAAAGCAATTTCGGGAGAGGGAGTTCACATATAGGTACACTCCCTCTATTTCCCCTCCACTGCCATTCCCGCTTCGCCCATGCGCCTCCGTCCTTACCGCTACTCCCTCCTCGCTCTACTCGTCGTTCTGCTTCTGGGCCTCTACGGCACGGCCGAATTCATGCTCCGCACGGCCATTTGCCCTGGGCCGAGCCCTTATCGCCGCGAAGCCACGGTGCGCGACACCATGATTCGCTACGTTCCCGCCCTGCGGCCGTGGCTCGACAGCCTCGATCGTGTGCACGCCCTGCGCGACACCACGATCATCGCCCCCGACGGCACGCCACTCCACGCCCGCTACGTGCGCTCCGCCCGTCCCACGCAGAGAGTTGCCCTGCTGGTACACGGCTACGGCGATGCCGCGGGACGCATGTACCACATCGGGCGCATGTATGCCCACTCGATGAACGCCCACCTCCTCTTGCCCGATCTGCGCTACCACGGCCGCACCCCCGGCACGCACATCGGCATGGGATGGAACGACCGCCTCGACGTGCTCCGCTGGGCAAAGCTCGCCCCACGCCTCTTCCGCCTCTCGCCCGACAGTCTCCGCCTCGTGGTGCACGGCGTCTCCATGGGCGCTGCCACCACGATGATGCTCAGCGGCACCGACGGACAGCCCAATTACCTGCGCGCCTTCGTCGAAGACTGTGGTTACACCTCCGTGCGCGACATCTTTGCCTCCGAACTCCGCGTGCGCTACGGCCTCCCGGCCTTTCCCATCATTCCCGCCACCTCCGCTTTGTGCAAATGGCGCTACGGTTGGTCGTTCGACGAGGCCTCGGCACTCGAAGCCGTGCGCCGCTGCCGGAAACCGATGTTCTTTATCCACGGCGGCAACGACACCTTTGTGCCCACCGCCATGGTGCACCCGCTCTATGCCGCCAAACCGGGCATCAAAGCCCTGTGGATCGCGCCCCACTCGGCGCACGCCATGAGCTACATCGACCACCCGGAAGAATACGAGCGCCGCGTGCGCCAATTCCTCGACCGCCACGCGTGGTAAGCCCATTGCCGCCACTCCGTGCGCCGCTTTTAGCTCCCTTTGCTCCACCGCCACTTTTTCCTCCTCCATGTCCTCCTCTACCACATCCCCGATCGCCACGCCGCCCACCGCTTCGCCCGATGCACTCGCAGCGCAAAACGAACTGCCCATCGAGTCGCACCCCTTTTCGCCCTTCCTGCCGCCCAACGGCCGCATGCTCTTTCTCGGCAGTTTCCCGCCCACCGAAAACCGTTGGTGCATGCACTTCTATTACCCCAACTTCATCAACGATTTCTGGCGCATCATGGGCCACCTCTTCTTCGACGACCGCCAACATTTCGTGATCGCCGACGAAAAACGTTTCGACGAAGCCGCCATTCGCCACTTCGCCGCCGAAGAAGGATTGGCCTTTTTCGACACCGCCCGCCGTATTCGTCGACTCAAGGGCAATGCCTCCGACGCCTTCCTCGAGGTGGTCGAAGCCACCGACATCTCTTCGCTGCTCGCCCCCATGCCCCACTGCAATCGCATCGTCACCACGGGCGGACTGGCGGGCAAGGTGCTCTGCGACACCCTCGGCGTGAAGCAACTCCCCAAGATCGGCACCTTCGTGCACTGCCCGGCCGACACACACGCGCTGGGTCGCGACATCGATTTCTGGCGCATGCCCTCCTCATCGCGAGCCTATCCGCTGGCCCTCGACAAAAAAGCGGAATTCTATCGCTTGCTCTTCGACTGAAATCTGCGACTCGCCCACACCGCTTCCCCACAAATTCCCCCTTTTGCGCCACCCTTCCTCGCACCCTCTCCGCACAACCTCTGTTTCCCCATGACCCCGACGCTCCCCTATACTGATTTGTTCATCGACTTCGACGACACGCTCTATGACACGCACGGCAATTCGTCGCTGGCCCTGCGCGAACTCTACGACCACTACGATTTGGCGCAGCACTTCCCCTCGTTCGAAACGTTTTCGCGCTCCTATTGGACCACCAATGAGGCGCTTTGGACACAATACGCCCACGGCGAAATCGAACGCGACACGCTCATCGTCGAACGCTTTCGCCGGCCGCTCGCCACGGGCGACGCTTGCAACACCTCGACCACCTATTGCCTGCAACTGAGCGACACGTATCTCGAACTCTGCAGCACCAAGCCGGGAGTGGTGGAGGGAGCGCACGAACTGCTCCGCCATCTCCGTTCGCGCGGCTACCGGCTGCATCTTTGCAGCAATGGTTTTGCCGAAGTGCAGTATCGAAAAATCGAAGCGGCGGGCATGAACGGCAGTTTCGACACGGTGGTGCTGAGCGAAGAGGCGGGAGCCAACAAGCCCTCACTGCAGTTTTTTGATTTTGCTTTCGCACAGACGCGAGCCGACCGCGCCCACACACTGATGATTGGCGACAACTTTTCGACCGACATCGTCGGCGCAATGAATGCGGGCATCGACACGGCTTTTTTCAACCGCCACCCCGAAACCTTCACCGCGCCTACAGCCCCCACCCGCGAAGTGCACCGACTCGAAGAGCTGAACTCTTGGCTCTGATCCGGAGATCGCTACGGCACAGGTCGCTTGGGCAGCCGCACACTCGCGGCACAATCGACCGTAAGTTCCGCCTATGGCCGACGGCCCCACACTTCGAAGGCAAATTCTCCCGGGGTGGCCTTCGTGCCCTGCCGCTTGGATGCGACCAACGCCCCGCTCCGGTTCTCTCCTCCCGCAACATGACCACGAAAACGGGTGCCAAGGAAGGAAAACACTCCGTGTTTTCGAACGATCTTCCCCGTTTTCTCCAAAGATCGGGAGACTTTTTCGCCGCCCCGCCGAACAACTGACAAAAAAAAGCGTTTCACCGTGCTCCAATGAGCGGTGAAACGCTTTTCTTTATGCGCTGTCTAAGGAATTTGGCTTGCGGGGGCTTCGCGCAGCCCTCCAACCGGCGGGCAGTTCAACCGAGCACCCACTGCGCAACTGCGTGCGCCACGCCGTCTTCGTCGTTGGAAAGCGTGACCCGATCGGCCACGGCCTTCACCTCGTCGGCCGCATTGGCCATCGCCACGCCCATGCCGGCAAAGCGCAACATGGCGAGATCGTTGAAACCATCGCCGAACGCGATGAGTTGTTCGCGCGACAAACCGAGATGAGCCAACAATCGCGCCAACGAATGGTCCTTGCCCACACCGGGTGCCATGATCTCGAGAAAAAACGGCGCCGAACGCGAAATGGAAAGCGCCTCGCCGAAAGCTTCCTTCATTTCTTGCTCCAGCTCCACCAACACGGCGGGCTCGCCGGGGATCAAACATTTGGGAGCGCCGCCGTCGATGCGCGAAGCTTCTGTGACAAAATCGTTCGTGAGCTCAACGGGCATTTGGTTGATGCGCGATTCCTCGGCAAGATAGGGCGAATCGTTGCGAGTGGCCAAGAGATGATCGGCGGGATAGGTGACAATCGGCAACCCGCGCGATTCGGCAAAGTCCAAAAGGCGCGGAAGACAAGCTGCATCGAGGGCTTGATCGAAAATCAAGCGGCCCGCGGCCCAATCGATGATGTTGGCGCCGTTGCACGAGAGCACAAAACCGCCGTTGTCTCGGAGTTGCAATTGTTCGGCCAGCGCGGCGATGCCGTGGGTGGGGCGCCCGGAACAAAGCACCAGACGCACGCCGAGAGACTGCGCCCGCATCAACGTTTCGAAGGTGCGCGGCGTGATGATCTTATCGGAATTGGTGAGCGTGCCGTCGAGATCCAATGCGATGAGACGGAAGGGGGAAGTGAGAGGTTGGGACATAGACTAACCGGGGAGTTGATAACTGTCGATAAGGGTGCCGTCGAGCTGCCAAAGGCTCACAAGCCCCTCTTCGTAGGTGGCAAACGTGGGAGGATTCCCGCCCTTGGGGAAAGTGGGACTGCCGGTGTTGAGCACGGCCGTCCCGTCGGGACGACGGGTGATGTGGGGCAGGTGGGTGTGCCCCTGACACAGCAGATCGATGTGCCCGCGCGGCGGACAATTCTCACCGAAAACGTGGCCGTGTGTGAGCACAATGTGGCGCTTGCCGTCGATGAGGTGGGCGCAGGTTTCGGTGACCGAGAAATCGAGTAGCATTTGATCGACTTCGCTGTCGCAATTGCCGCGCACACACACGATGCGGTCGGCCAGGGCATTGAGTCGCGCTGCCACTCCCTGGGCATCGAGCCCGGCGGGAAGCCCGTTGCGCGGACCGTAGTTGAGCAAATCGCCGAGCAGCAGGAGCAGATCGCAACCCATCTGCTCATAATGGGCCAACACAGCGTCGAGTGCTGTGACAGATCCGTGTATGTCGGAGACGATGAGGTACTTCATAAACAAGAATTGGAGTAGGGGGATGAAAACATCCCGTGATTGGAACCACGAAAGTACGAAAAAAAAGCGAGTCGCAACTTGCTGCCGCACAACATAGCCGTGTGGAACACAAAAAGCACCGGGCGTTTGTTTACACCCGGTGCTTTTTTGAGTAGAAATGGAGTGCCCCGCCGGACTCTCCAGCCCCTTTGAGCGTCAGTCGCCGCATCCGCCCTCGGCTTCCCCCTCGGCGCGCAGCCAATGGCTCATGATGGTGCTGCCCCCCGGGGTCAGAATGCTCTCGGGATGGAACTGCACGCCACACACATCAAGGGTGCGATGGCGCAAAGCCATGATCGCACCGTCGGCAGACAACGCTGTGATTTCCAAACACGCGGGCAGCGTGTCGCGATCGACCACCCACGAATGGTAACGCCCCACAACAAACGGCCGGGGGAGGCCGGCAAACAAACCGTCGTCGGCCACGACTCGGCATTCGGAGGCAACACCGTGATGCACCTCCGCCAACTGTCGCAACTGCCCGCCGAAGACTTCGGCGATGGCTTGGTGGCCGAGACACACGCCGAGCAACGGGACGCGCCCGGCGGCCCGACGCACCACGTCGAACAAGCGGCCGGATTCGCCCGGAAGTCCCGGTCCGGGGGAGAGGAGCACGCGGTCGTAGTGATCGATCGTGTCGAGTGGTACCTCATCGCACGAAACAAGATGGGGCACGGCCCCGCCTTCGCGCACCAATTGTACGAGATTGTACACAAAGGAATCGTGACAATCCACGACCAACACATTGCGTGCCGCCCGACGTGGGTGTTTCGCCCCGCCCGCTTCGGACGACACGCGCCCCGCTTCGAGTGGTGTGAATGCAGCTTCGCTCATTCGCCCAAGATCTCCTTTTTGTGTGCCAGATAGGTTTCGATGTCTTTGTCGCCGCGGCCGCTCACGGTGAGCACCACGACTTCATCGCGCCGGAAAGTCAATTTGGGGAGCACGGCCAAGGCATGGCTGCTCTCGAGCGCGGAAATGATGCCTTCGGTTCGCGAGAGTTCGAAAGCCGCCGCCAGCGCTTCGCGATCGGTGATGGCTTCGACACGTATGCGCCCCGCCGTGATGAGTTGCGCAAAAAGCGGACCGATGCCGGGATAGTCCAAGCCGGCCGAAATGGAATAGGGTTCTGCCACCTCGCCCTGCGCATCTTTGATGACGAGTGTGCGACTGCCGTGCAGCACATCGGGGGTGCCGATGCTGAGCGTTGCGGCCGTTTTGCCGGTCTGCACGCCGCAACCACCGCCTTCGCCGAGCACAATGCCCACGCGCTCATCGTCCAAATAGTGATAGATGGTGCCAGCGGCGTTCGATCCTCCGCCGATGCAAGCAATGAGCCGATCGGGGTAGTCACGACCTTCCTTTTCGAGCAACTGCGCTTTGATCTCCGCACTGATCACGCTCTGCAAACGTGCCACCATGTCGGGATAGGGATGAGGCCCAACGGCCGAACCGATGAGATAGAACGTGTCGTCGGCGCAGGCACTCCAATAAGCCAGCGCTTCGTTCACGGCGTCGGTGAGCGTGCGGCTGCCGGATACTGCGGCGCGCACTTCGGCACCGAGCATGCGCATGCGTTCGACATTGACATGCTGGCGCTCGATGTCGACGGCTCCCATGAAGACGATGCACTCCATGCCCATGAGCGCACACGCAGTGGCGGTGGCCACTCCGTGCTGGCCGGCACCGGTCTCAGCCACGATGCGGCGCTTGCCCATGTGGCGTGCAATGAGAATCTGCCCGATGGCATTGTTGATCTTGTGCGCGCCGGTGTGGTTGAGATCTTCGCGTTTCAGATACAGCCGGCAGCCGTAGCGCTCACTCAGCCTGCGAGCGTAATAGAGTGGACTCGGCCGACCGACGTAATCGCGCAACAAGGTGTGGAACTCCTGCTGGAACGCTGCGCTCTCGATGATGGTGAGATATTGCGACTGCAATTCCTTCAATACGTCTTGCAGTGATTCGGGTACATAGGCTCCGCCGAAATTGCCGTAGAAGCCATTTTGATCTATCTGATAGGGGTTCATGCGTCTTTACGTTTTGAGATGAATGTGATGGGTGGAGGAAAATCTCCTTTTTGTCGAGCAGACGGCTCCTTTGCGTAGGGCGGCCTCCCATTTACTTTGGGCAGCCCATCTTTTATATGAGGCAGCACATATTGTACAACGGGGGCGCACCTTTTATATGGGAGTGATACACCTTTTATTTGGGGTGGCACGCTCTTTATGCCGAATGGCCTGCACAGACTTGCTTTGAAGAATCATCTCCTTCACGGCCGCCGGCGAGAAACAGTCTCCGACAATGCTCAGCGAGAGGGACACACGCGGCGGTACCTACCGCGACTTCTCCACTCCCCTTGAGACGAGGATACAAAAAGAGACCTGCCGTGAGTCACGACAGGTCTCTTATACTCCTTATGGTATCCGATAAACGTACACGAGATGTCAACTCACGAATGAAAATCCGGAGTTGTGCCACCAACGATTTGCGTTTACCAAATGAGCCATTGAAATCTGAATTTGAAATTGGTTGCTGCAAATATAGTCTATTCCACTCTTTCCACCAAAATCCGAATGCTTTTTTCTCAGATACAACCGAAGAAATAAGCTTTTTAAGTTTCCTGGTAGAGAAAACTTCGCGTTTTTAAGTATAAGGCGTGACCACCAACTGTCCTCCGAGGTAATCGACGAGGAACAATTTGGAAAGATCGTCGTAACCCTGCTTAGCCAGTTCTTCACGCAACCATTTTACGTCTTTGTCAATGGCTTCGAGCACATTGCTCTGCGCCACACCGTCGGTGAGCAGGGGGTATTTCAAGTTTTCCTCCCCGGCCATGACCAACAAGAGCTGGCCGTTCTGCTCTACCACAGCTCGCTTGATCTTGCGGATGTTAAACACATTGTGCAGCCGCAGCTTGAGAGTCAATTCGTGCGCCGTGATTTTCGCGCGCTTACAAGCCTCCACATCCACTTGCCCGTTGACGATCACCACGGTAGGGGTTCCATCAAGCAAGCGTTGCAGGAGATGACTCCGCGACTTGAGGCGACGCATACCGTAAACGAGCACGAACCAGATGAGCAGCACGATCGCGAACTGCCAAATGCGCACATCGCGACTGTAAATAACCCCGCCGATGATGCCACCGAGCACATAGTTCATGATTTGCTCCATGGCACTCGTGGGGGCCAGGTTGCCTTTACCGGTCATGTTGATGATCGTGACCATTGCCAGGAGACCCAATAAAAACTTCATGGCGATCTCCGCAAAACCCATTATATTCATTGATATAAAGCGTTGAAAAAGTCTCGCAAACGAAGCACGCCTTTTCGACGTTCTTCCCATGCGAGACAATTGTGTTTCCTATTTTTCTCTGTGCGACTACTTCACGCTGCGCAAAGCCACTTTGAAAATCAAAGTCGAAGCGGGCGGAATGTTGTTGCCCGAACCGTTGTCACCATAAGCCAAGTAAGCCGGAATATACACTTCCCACTCATCGCCGGGCTTCATGGCTTTGAGCGCGATTTGCCAGCCCTGAATAACTCCGTTGACAGGAAATTCGGAAGGTTCACCGCGCCGATAACTGCTGTCGAACACCGTGCCGTCGATCAGCCGTCCTTCGTAGTCCACCACCACTGTGCTCGAAGCGGTGGGCGACGATCCGCTACCCGACTTCAGCACCTTGTAGAGCAATCCTCCGCCCAGGGCTTTCACCCCGGGTTCTTTCGCGGTTTTGGCCAAAAAAGCCTCGCCTGCCTCTCTGTTTTTCACCACAAGAGAATCTTCGGCACTCGTCGAAACGGGAATCTCTTCCGCGTGACGATACTGCCAATAGGTGCCGCCGGCCACAACAGCCACGGCGACGATGACGAAGAACAGAAACAAGCCGCGACGAGCAGGATGTTTGCCGGATTTTGAAGGCGTTTTCTGATTGTCCAACATAAAGACTTTTGAGAATAAAGTAGAACAGAGATTGCGCGCCGTAGCGAAATTACATCAAAGCGATAATCGCAGTCACACCACCAAAGATAATACCGGGTGCATTGGCAATTGCAACGGGCCAATCACGGCGTTCCTTAAACAATCCATAGGCGACCCAGATACAACAGTTGACGCAAGCCATGGCCGGTTGCAACCAATCCTTCTCCGTTCCGGGAGCGGCGTTCAAATAATTACGGATCGTGTTGATGTAAAACACGTACATAAGTACTGCAGTGACGGTGCCAACGACACCCATCACGCGTTCGAACTTTGCTTTGTCCATCTCTTATATAATTAAGTGACTGTTTCTGCGCAGCCACCACCTCGGGTGCCGTCGCCTGCTTTGTTAATATCGCTGCGAATTTAGGAGAAACTTGCGAGAAGATCAAATCTACCACCCCAAAAAACGAGAATCAGCACAAAATTCTCCCGTTATGTCTGCTGTGCATCGGCACATCAACTCCCTTTTCCCCACGTTTCCTACGCCGGAATGCCCTTCCGCCCCACGGCCGAGCGCCTACATCAGTTCTTCAAAACGGGGGATGCCGCGTAAGAAGGTAACCTGCTGCGCAGCATAATCCATCCGACAACAATAATGCTGCAAACCGTTGCTCACGATCAGATAGTCCACTTTCAAAACGCTGTTGTAGCTCTGTATCTGATTGAACACTTCCTGCGTAATGGGCACCTGCGGCGCCTTGTACTCCACGATGAGGCGAGGACGCGCCGCCTCTCTTGCAAAAAGCACCGTATCGCACCGCCTGCGCACCCCGCCCACTTCCACGGCCATCTCATTGGCCAATAAACCGGCGGGGTAGCCGCACGTCTCTAATAAGTAATGTACGAAATGCTGGCGCACCCACTCCTCGGCCGTGAGCGTGACGTAACGCCCGCGAAGGACGTCCCAAACCATTGTGCGACCGCGATCGCCCGTGCGCGTGCGGAGGGCAACCGGAGGCAAATTCAACTTAGGAAAATCCATAGTCCGTATAAAACATTCCGGCCAGACAATTACTTACCGGCCGGTGCGAAAACTTCAAACGTCCCGTCGTCGTAAAACACGCGGATTTCCTTAACTCGACGGGGCTCTTTGTCAAAATGATTCGCGTTCATAGGATAAGCTACGGGCGTACGCCCTGCGACCTGGCGCTGAGGCGTCGGCTGAGCTTGCGCAGGGCGTTGGGGAGCCACGTGAACAGGTTGCGCGTTCTGCACCGGCGGGGCCGCCTGGACCATGTCTTCAGAGAAAAACATCGGGATTTCCGAACCCGAAGGGGGAAAGGTGGAAGAAGTTTCCTTGTCCGCAGAAACGACATTTTGCTCAATACTACCGGGGCTCTCCATCGTCGGTTGATCTACGGAATGGAGAATCATGTCGCCCTCGCCAAAGAGCAACCAGTTCGTATTGATTTCCGGAAACTCGCGGTGTATCGCCTGCACGTGGTTATTGGTCGGTTTGGTCCGCCCGTTATATATACTGGAGATCGTAGCGGGCGACACACCCAGCTTCATGGCAAAGGCTTGTTGCTGTAGACCGTAGTGGTCCATGACTTGTTTGATGCGAACATGCATGAGGTCGCCGGGATCAGATGTAGAAGCCATAATAATTAAGCGTTTGATTTCAGCGTCGACGTCGGAAACGTCATCTGCCGGAGGGACAAAATGGGGAGGAGTTGAGCTCCATATAGAAGAAAACGGACAACGTCGTATTTGTTTTCAGTCAGGCGACGAGCCGAAACTGGGAAAAACTGCGTCGGCGAAGGGGGGTAACTTAGGCTGCAGAGGAGCGACCGTCGATGCCTCCGCCCCCTGTATGCATTCAATTGGGATTGTATGCAAGTGCGAAAGAATAAATTGTTGCGAGTCGAACGTAGAAAATCGGCACTGAGATCGCGACACGAACATTCGCAGCATAAAATTCAATCGCTGCCGGAGCTGCGCACTTCATCTCGTTCATTTAGCGATTCACAAAAACGAAGTACAGCTTGGATTTCCACTACAAAAGTAGAGATTAAAAACGAGACGAGCAAAAATCAGCGAGAGAAAAATCTACAAATCTATACTACAAAGAGATTTACACTTCAAAAAACCGAAGTCTAGAAATCCATCTCTGTACTTTATCATATACACATCCCTAAATTTAGAGGTGCAAAATAATATGCGAGCTTTTCTACTCGAAAATCACGTAAATACTTGGGTTTCAGCTAATACACATTGAAATAGAGGGAGTTATCCACAACAAAAACAGATAATACAGTGAAAAACCTGCTTTTTATGGCAGTTCTAACTCAACAAAATGACAAAAACTACTGGTTTACAAAGTGATATCAACAGAAAAACAAATTGCATATTTAGTGATTTGAAGACGTAAATCGCACGATTTGTAATTTAATTATCTATACTATACAAGATTACATTCTGAAATTTCAGACGAAACGATTTACATAATCATACCGTATTAGAGTTTTGATGTCAAAACACACCTGTAAATCTCCACTTTTGTATTTGTCAATCAAGTGCTCTCTGCACTCCATTTTCTGTCTAATCAGAGAAACAGCGCGCAGAAATGGGCACTTCAGCCCCGGTGTACGTAGAAACGCTGATTTGGGCTTCAGAAAAGTGATATTTCCCTCATAGCTCGCTCAAAGTCAAATCATTGTAATGCAAATCTCCCTTTTCTCGAGTCTCTTCAAATAAATGGACAATCGCTGTGCGAAGGGCAGAAATCACCTGCGCAATTGCCGTTTCTCCTCCCCACTCCCCCACTCTATCGCCCTTACAGTCCTCTCCAAACGCTCAATTTACACCCGTTGGTGTCCAAATGGCCTCCTCCCGTGCCGGATCGCTGCATTTCTCCCCCGTCCGAAGGAGGGCCGCCGGTTGTTGCTCAGCCCGACCTACACTATTATATATAGTATATAGGTAAGCGCTTCGGTCGGCCTCGCAAAAAATCTACGGACCGTGTATGCATTTTCCACAAGATGTGATCTTCCCCTTTTTTCGTCTCTATTTCGAGCAAAAATCCGAACAAGAATCTTGAGCACCCCATTTGGCGCCATTCGCGCCTCAAATAGACGTCCCATAAATCTGACGAAAAAAGTAAACTTGTTGTGTCATTCAAAGTATTCTCCTCTTCTCTCCCGACTCCCTCTCCCCACGTGGCTTCAGGCATCTGCTTCCGCTCTCTCCCCTTCCTTCAGTCCCGTCGTTGCCACATCATTTCGCACCGACATCGGCGCGTCGCAATCCCCTCACTTCACACCTCGCCTCACGCCTTCTCGGCACAATGCGATGGGCTCCTTGCTCGGCTCTCGCCGGGGGCTCCGCTCGCCGACCGGCACCAAGCGAGCACCAACGAAAACTCCCCCGAGTTCTCTCAAAAAAGAAAACTCGAGGGAGTTCAAGACCAATTTTACGCAGCGGCGATTCGTCAGTGCAAAATGAAAAAGAAGAGCTCTTTCATCAGATCCTCCGGCGAAATCGAAGGATTGTCCACCCCCTTGCTTCGTGCATCGGTTCGGCGAATTTGACCAATGATGTCCATCACCTTTCGCCCGGTGTAACACTGCATGGCCGGAAGGATATTGCGCTCGGCCTGCCAATCGGAGATACCGACAAACGAAGCGATTCCCGCTCGTGTTTTTTCCGGTGCATAATAAGCCAGCATCAGTTGAGAAAAGAATCGGAAAAGCGCCGGCATGATCATTTGGATCGGATTCTGCTTCGGATTTTTGTAAAAGTAATTCGCTATTCTATTGACCTTTGCCACGTCCTTTCTTCCCAGTGCATCCGTCAGTTCAAAAATATTGAACTCTTTACTCACCCCGATGTGCGACTGCACGAGCGACAGTGTGATGCCCGTGGCAGCACCGTTGGCCGCCACGATGAGTTTGTCCAGCTCTCCGGCCAAACGACTCAAGTCGGCTCCCACGTCTTCGGCCAGCAATTCAGCCGCCGGCTGTTCGATGGGCACTTTTTTCCGTCGCGCATAGTCGGTGACCCATTTTGAGAGTTGCCATTCTCTGAGTTTGGCACTCTCAAAGAGCACGCCCACCTTTTCCAGCAATTTGGCTGTGGGCTTGCGCCGGTCGAGCGTGCCGTTCATGTGGCAAAAAATCAGCACGGCCGTAGGTTGCGCCTGCGGGGTATCGAGCGATTTGAGATAAGCGTCGAGCGGGGCGGTGTCTTTGAGGTTTTGCGCCTCGTGAACCAGCACCACCAGTTTTTCGGCTCCCATGGGGAAGCCCATGGCCGCATGCACAACCGACTGCATGTCGGTTTCTGCGCCGAAAAAGGTGATGAGGTTGAAATCACGTTCCTCCGGTTTGAGCAGGCTATTGACCAAAAAGTCGGACAGGTGGTCAATATAATATCCCTCCTCGCCCATGAGGTAGTAGACCGGTCGGACTTGGCCGGCGCGCACATCCCGCACGATCATTTCGTGCGTGACGGCGTTGGTCGCTTTCTTGGCCATTACCAATCAAATTTCAGATGTCTCACGGTTTTGCGGTCTCCCTGCAGCAAGCGCAAGGATTCGATGCCGATGTGCACATGGGTCGCCGCAAAATTGGTGGTCACGTGGTTATCCGATTGCTCGGTTTTCACACCCTCGGGCGTCATCGGGTTGTCGCTCACCAGCAAGAGCGCGCCGGTGGGAATGTGGTTGTAGAACCCGCAGGAGAAGAGCGTTGCCGTCTCCATGTCGACCGCCATTGCGCGCGTTTTGCGCAGATAGGCTTTGAAATCCTCATCGTGTTCCCACACTCGGCGGTTGGTGGTGTAGACCGTTCCGGTCCAATAGTCCAACGAAGCGTCGCGCAGCGCCGTCGAGATGGCTCTCTGCAACATGAAGGCCGGCAAGGCCGGTACCTCCGGGGGGAAGTAGTCGTTGGACGTACCCTCACCACGGATGCCCGCCAGTGGGAGCACATAGTCTCCGAGATGCGTTTTGTTGGAGATGCCGCCGGCCTTGCCCAAAAACAAGACCGCACGGGGATTGACACTCGAGAGCAGGTCCATGATCAGGGCAGCATTGGGCGATCCCATGCCGAAGTTGATCATTGTGATTCCTTCGGCTGTGGCAGCACGCATGTTGGCGTTGAAGCCCACGGGCTTCACCTTCATCTGCTCACAAAACATGTCCACGTAGTTGTTGAAGTTGGTCAACAATATCAATTCGCCGAACTCACTGAGTTCGAGTTTGGTGTATCTCTGCAACCAGTTGCCGCAGATTTCTTGTTTACTCGTCATGTTGTGGTTTGCTTTTAGTTTATCTTCAACAGAAGTTGTCGATTACGGATAGAAGCAAAGTTAGAGAAAATAATTCGTTCGCAGCTCTTTTCCGCTGTGCAAATCCATTGCGCACGCTCCGCGCCTTCGTTTTGCTTTTCGCCCGCACGGAAGAAACGGCCGTGTCCGGCCCTCGCAAACTCCCCGCAATCCACACGCAAAAAACCTCGCAGGAAATCGAAAAAGCAGGGAGGTATTGAGTCAAAATTCGCAGCTTTCTTTCGCCCGCTCCGCGGCGGATTTTTAGCATGAATGATCTCTAATAAAAAACAACCACATGCAATTCTTTTGCCTCGCGCGCATACGCGCGCATCAGCCAGTTTTCGTTTTTCTTCTTCACCCTTCACCCCTCCCTCACATCATTTTGTTCCACAATGAGTTAGGTGTGAAGGAAAAGCCTATTTTTTCCTTCACCTCTCCCTTCACCTTCGAAATCAGGGGAAGGCCACTTTTACAGAAAAATCGCATTTCCTTTTTCCTATCTCCGCCGGGAGGTGGAAAAATGTGGAGGTTTTCGCCCAAAAGTCTTCACCCAAAATCAACTGATCCACAACTATTTACACAAGACAGGTGAAGAGGTGAAGGCTAAAAACGAAAAGCCGCTGTGTGCGCATTATGCGCGCGCGAAGCCCCCGCATCTTCACTCGGAGCACCGAGCGCCCCACCTCCTCCGCCCCGAGGCACTTCAATCTCTTCGCGGCGCGCACTCGCCATCGTGAGAGTCGACCGCCGCTTGCCCGCTCGGCACGCCCCGTCGGGCCCATTTTTTCCACAAAAATCACAGGTTAACTTGTCCGCCCCCGAATAATTCGTATATTTGCAGTACTCATACCTAAATGTAGACCGATGAAACGAAACTGTTTTTCCCTCTCTTATAGTCTTCTGGGCGTCCTCTTCTTGCTTTCGTGCCTCCCCTCGCTGGCCGACAAGAAACGCTCCGCCGACGCCCCGACGTCTCCAAGCATCCAAGACAGCCAGCTCTATTTCAGCGACCGCGTGTTTGCGGCTCCCGGCCGGTTGTTCATGCAGCGGGTCAAGACCATCCCCGCAGATGCCCCGATCGAGGCCACCGACCTTCCTGCCGGTTTGACCTGGAACGCCGACTTGCGGCGCATCGAGGGCAGCGTCTCCACGCCCGGCACCTATCACTACAACATCAACCTGATACTCACCGACCGCGTGGACAGTGCACGCGTCCCCTATCCCGTCACCCTCACGGTCGACGAGCGCTATTTGAATTCCCGTCCTGTGATGGGCTGGATTTCGTGGAACGTGGTGGAAGGCGACATCTCCGACCGCGTGATTCGTTCGACTGCCGACCGCATGAATGAGCTCGGCTTGAAAGATGCCGGTTACCACTACCTCATCATCGACGACCTTTGGCACGCTCCTTCGCGCAATGCCGACGGCACGCCCCGAGAAGATCCGAACAAGTTCCCCAACGGCATGAAAACCGTTGTGGACTACGTGCACAGCAAGGGGCTTAAATTTGGCATTTACTCCGACGCCGCCGACAAAACTTGTGCCGGTGCGTTCGGCTCGTACGGTTTCGAGAAAACCGACGCCAACCAATATGCACTCTGGGGCGTCGATTTGCTGAAATATGACTATTGCCACGCTCCCGAAGATCGGACCGAGGCCGCTCTGCGCTATCGCACGATGGGCGAAGCCCTGCAGAGCTCGGGGCGCGACATCCAATTCTATCTCTGCGAATGGGGTGTGCGCAAACCCTGGGAGTGGGGTTCCGAAAGCGGCGGCTCGATGTGGCGCTGCACCTACGACACGCGCGACTGCTGGAAGGGGAAACCCGGCGGCATCGGCGTGCTGCAAAGCATCGAACTGATGAAGGACCTTTGGCCCTACGGCGGTGTGAACCGCTACAACGATGCCGACATGATGTGTGTGGGCATTCACGGCAAGGGCAAATCCAGTTCAGACCTCTGCGCCACCGGCCCGGGCATGACGCAAGACGAATATCGCACCCAGTTTGCCCTGTGGTGCATGTGGTCGTCGCCGCTGCTGCTGTCGTTCGACCTCAACCAGCCGCTCTCTGAAGACGACCGTGCACTGATCACCAACAAGGAACTCATCGCCATCGACCAGGACGAACTGGCCCAGCCGGCCGATTTTGTCGCACGCGAAGGCGATCTCTACTATTTCGAGAAACCGCTGAGCAACGGTGATGTAGCGATTGCAGTGACCAACGTGGGCGAGAAGACACAAAATTTCCGCTTAGACCTCTCCCGCTTCCCGCTGACGAAGGGCCTCCGTGCCTTCAGTGTGCGCGACTGCCAGCAGCTCACGGACGTCGGTGCGGTGAAAGGCGGGTTCGACACAAGCGTGCGCAGCCACGCCACCCTGGTCTATCGGCTCTCTGAAAACATCGAGATCGGCAACATCGTACGCCGCAATCTGAAAAAGACGCTCGCGCCCGAAGAACCCAAAAAGAAAACGACTGTGCCCCCCACCTCGGCTGCACCCAAACGCGTCCGCAAGTAAAGTAAAAAAACATAGGTGGTTCACTGCGCCTTCGGGATGCGGTTCCGATCTATTTCAATAACCTTCACATACCTCTAAATGAACAAAATCCTACTCACGAGCCTCCTCGCGATGTCGCTGTCCGCCACACCGGCGTTGGCCGATCACTTCACGCTTCCTTCCGGCAGCGCCACCGAAAAGGTGGTCGCACTGAGCACCATCGACCTCAAAAACGCCACCAACGGCAACAACAACATGCCGATCCAACTCAACAAGAGTGTGCGCGGTGGCACGCTTAGCATTGCCGGTGACACCTTCGACTCCGGTTTGGGCGTTCACGCTCCGGGCAAAATCGTGGTGCGGCTCAACGAGGGCGTACGCCGATTTAAGGCCACCATCGGGGTAGACGACGGCGCAGACAACAAACCCAACCACGGCATTGTGGGCTACAACGTGGTGCTCGTCAAACAAGACGGCACGCGCCAGGTGAAAGCCTCGGGCGTGATGAAGCGCAGCGACAAGGGGCAGGCAATTGATGTGGATTTGACCGGCGGTAAATTCCTCATTTTGGAAACCACCCTCGGCAACAACAATGATTGGGCCGACCACTTCGACTGGGCCAATGCGCACTTTCTCTGCGCGCCCAACGCGCAACAACCGGAAGTGATACCGGAAGCCGCGATGAGCGCAACTCACTTTGTGAAACTCCCCGTGAGCCAAGAGAGCGGAACGGAATACATTTCGCTCAGTTCGATGGATCTGAAGAATGTCACGAACGGCTGGGGAACGATTCGCCCCAACAAAAGCATCGGCAACAACCCGTTGGTGATCGACGACACAACCTACGAAAGCGGTGTGGGCGTACACGCCAAATCGCGTATCGTGGTGAAACTCAACGGTGCAGTGTCGCATTTCCGTGCGATGGCCGGTATTGATGCCGAAACCAACAAAGACGCTTCCGACCGCGCAGCGATTGTGGGCTATCGCGTCATTCTGCGCGGAGAAGATGGGCGCGAAGAGATAAAACTGGAAGGCACAGCCCGCCGTCACGAGCAACCCGTAGCGGTGGATGTAGAACTCGAAGGTTGGAAATATCTGATTCTTGAAGCGAACGAAGGCAACGGGGTAGACTGGGCAGACCACTTCGACTGGGCGAATGCCTACTTCGTGTATCGCGAGCAGAATTCCACGCGCCCCGTCATCGTTTCTGAAGCCGAACTGACGCCTTCGCTGGCTTGTGCCACCGAATTGTTCAGTCTCCCCAACACCCGTTTCCTTCACAAGATTGTTCCCTCTGCTCCTTCGTCGACCGTCAGCGTGACGGATCTGCCCGAAGGCTTGTATTGGAATGCACATCGCCACACGGTGGAAGGAAAACTCAGCACCGAAGGTCGCTACAACTACAAGATTTTGGTAACGACCGACGGCAACACGCAGACTTTCCCGGCTTCGGTGACGGTGAGCAACCAGCTGGTGCAGCCTAAACCGATGATGGGTTGGATCTCTTGGAACGTGGTGCAAGACAAGATCTCGACGCAAGTGGTGAAAACGGTGGCCGACAATATGGTGAAACTGGGACTGCGCGATGCGGGCTACAACTTCATCATCATCGACGACCTCTGGCACGCGCCCCAACGCAACAGCGACGGCACGCCGAAGGAGGATCCCGCCAAATTCCCCATCGGTATGGGTGCGACCGTGAAATATGTACACGATCAGGGGCTGAAATTCGGCATCTATTCGGATGCTGCCCCCAAAACGTGTGCCGGCGCCTACGGCTCTTACGGTTACGAAAACATCGACGCGAAGCAATACGCCAAATGGGGTGTCGACCTCCTGAAATATGACTATTGTGGTGCGCCCGGCGATGCCGTTTCGGCTCAACAACGCTACAAGGCGATGGGCGATGCGCTCAAAGCTTCGGGGCGCGACATCCTCTTCTATATGTGCGAATGGGGTGTGCGCGAACCTTGGAAATGGGGTTCGACGACGGGCGCCACGACTTGGCGCGCCACCTACGACACGCGCGACTGCTGGCAAGGAAAGAGTGGCGGTATCGGTGTGATGCAGAGCATCGCCGCCATGAAAGACCTCTGGGCTTACTCGGGTGTGAACCGCTTCAACGATGCCGACATGATGTGCGTGGCCATTCACGGCACGGGTAAATCCAGCTCGGATCTTTGCCTTACCGGCCCGGGCATGACGCAAGACGAATACCGCACGCAGTTTGCGCTGTGGTGCATGTGGTCGTCGCCGCTCACGCTTTCTTTCGACCTGACGAAACCGCTCAGCGCCGACGACAAAGCCATCATCACCAACGCTGACCTCATTGCCATCGACCAAGATGCGATGGGACAACAAGCGGAGTTTGTGGGGCAGGAAGGCAACATCTACTACTTCATGAAGGACCTCGAAAACGGCGACGTGGCCATCTCGGCCACGAACGTAGGTTCCACGCAGCAGCAGGTGAAGTTTGACTTCTCGAAGTTCTCTGCGCTCAACATCAAGGGACGCTACTTGGCGCGCGATTGCCAAGCGCAGAAGACCTTGGAGAACGAGGTGGAAACGGGCTTCACGACCACTGTGCGCTCACACGCCACGGCAGTCTATAGACTGACATTGAAGGGCACCGGCATTGCACAAGCACACACTTCGACCTCCGCTCAATCCAACAAGCTCTACGATCTTTCAGGACGACGTGCCAACGATGCGGCCCCCCATGGGGTCTACATCCGCGACGGCAAGCGCGTTGTGCTGCCTTGATGCTTCGACGGGGCTCGGTACTTTTGTACCGCCTGCTGCGTCCACAATCAAATAGATGGGGTGATTTCCTTTGCGGGAAATCACCCTTTTTCTTCCCACACCACTGCGTTCTTGCCCTCAGTTCGTTGAGAATCAGCGCAAGAATTTGTTTTTTCCGGGAGAAAGTTGTATTGTTGCCCGTGCGATTCGGCATTTCCGCCGTGTCCATTTATAGCGCACCAGCTTATGCAGATTCAATTAAAAAAACAAGATTTTTAAGTATAATTATGTTGAAGCTAAAAACCTATATACCCAACAAAATAAAATTTATTTGAGATGCATTGTCCTTTTTGTGGAAATACACTATCAGTTACAGCGAAAATATGTTACAATTGTGGGCATGAATTTTATTCAGGGCCAAGGGACCTTGAATCAGGTGGTGGTTGTATGAGTTTTATAGGAATAATTCTTGGTGTCGTCATTGGTTTGCTTGTGGCGTTGATGCTTTCCAGATAATTATTTATTTTTACTCATGTTTGGTTGATAAATTATAGTTTAAATCTATATTCGTATATATCGTCGAGCAGACGCAAGCACAACCGCAAATAAAGCACGAAAACAGATATAGAATCGCTTCCTACGGCGGCTATACCTTGCGGTCACCACGAGAAGTATTCTGCGCACGGATCTCCTTGCGAGATCTCTGTCCGCTCTGCCTACGTTGCCGGGCATTTTTACACCTGCTGACAACGGCAAGCGCGCAGTACGGCCTTGATATATTGGCAATAGCGGCCGCTTCCACGCCGGCTGATCTGCTCATCACAATAGATGGGGTGATTTCTCAATGAAATCGCCCCATTATATCTTGCATGGCGCTTATCTCCTCTTCTGTTCGTTGAGAATCAGCGCAAGAATTTGTTTTTTCCGGGAGAAAGTTGTATTTTTGCCCGTGTGATTCGGTATTTCCGCCGTGTCCATTTATAGCGCACCAGCTTATGCAGATTCAAGAAATCGCACGCGCCCTTGAAAATTTCGCTCCGCTGCCCCTGCAGGAAGGCTACGACAATGCCGGCTTGCAGATAGGAATAACAGGGAACGAGTGTTCAGGGGCATTATTGTGTTTAGACGTGACGGAAGCCGTGATCGAAGAGGCTTCTCGTTTAGGCTTTAACCTCATCGTGGCGCACCACCCGCTATTATTCCGCGGGGTGAAATGTGTGAGCGATCGCACGCAGGTGCAGCGCTGCATCCGCCTGGCTGTGCAGCATGACATTGCCATTTATGCGGCTCACACGAACCTCGATAATGCCCGCGGGGGCGTGAATTTCGAAATCGCGCAGCGCCTTGGGCTCGAACGTCTCGACTGGCTTGCTCCCCTTGCGGGACAGGATGCCGGCAGTGGGTTGATCGGCGAACTTCCGCAACCGATTGCAGCGGCGGCCTGGCTCGAAACGCTGAAAAAGACCTTCGGTGTGGAAGCGTTGCTCTACGCTCCCGGTCCCCAGACCGAGGTACGCCGCATTGCACTCTGTGGCGGCGCCGGTGAATTTCTCATCGACCGTGCGGTGCAACTGGGTGCCGACCTATTTTTCACGGGAGAAATCGGCTATCATCACTTTTTCGGTCACGAAAACGAACTCTGGCTCGCTGCCTTGGGACACTATCAAAGTGAGCGCTTCACCATCGATCTGCTCGAACGCATCCTTCGTCGCCACTTCCCCGATCTTCCCACGGCGCAAACCACGATTTGCACGAACCCCATCCATTATCTCTAAAAAACGCGCGGCGAAATGCGCACCGACCGTGCCGTCTCTCCCGCATCCGGCTGAATAAAATACCACTTATCATATGGCAAGCAAAAAAGAAAATCCTGCTGACCTGTCTGTGGAACAGAAGTTGAAAAACCTCTACCAACTGCAGACCAAACTTTCCGAGATTGACAAAATCAAGACTTTGCGCGGCGAACTTCCGCTCGAAGTGCAAGATTTGGAAGACGAGATCGAAGGACTGACCCACCGTCTGAAAAAGTACGAAGAGGAGATCGATGCGATCAAAGCGGACATCACTCACAAACACGAGGACATTGCCACAGCGCAAGAAATGGTGTCGCGCTATGAGAAGCAACTCGACAACGTGAGCAACAACCGCGAATACGATAACCTGACGAAGGAAATCGAATTCCAGGGGTTGGAAATCGAATTGCTGAAAAAGAAAATCCGCGAAGCAGAACGCCTCATCGAACTCAAGCAGGGCGATCTCGACCGCGGCAATGAGACGCTGCGTGTACGCCAACAGGATCTTGAGCTGAAACGTACGGAACTCGACGAAATCGTTTCGGAGACCAAAGCGGAAGAAGAGAAATTGCGCGAAAAAGCCAAGGCGCTCGAAACCAACATTGAACCGCGTTTGCTCACTGCCTTCAAGCGCATTCGCAAGAGTTCGCGCAACGGTCTCGGCATTGTCTACGTGCAACGTGACGCCTGCGGTGGTTGCTTCAACAAAATTCCGCCTCAGCGACAGCTCGACATCCGCATGCGCAAGAAGATCATCGTCTGCGAATACTGCGGTCGCATCATGATCGACCCGGAACTGGCCGGTGTGAAAATCGAAGCTCCCGTCGAAGAGAAGCCCAAGCGTCGCGCTACGCGCCGGAAAAAGACCGAAGAATAAGGTGCTTTCGCCGAACGAATAAGGCACTCTCGCTGCCTACGCCTGCCGTCCCCTGTTTTGTGGGGAAAATCGTAGTGCGGCACCGAAAAAGGCGGGGCGGCGTGACCTCTGCATAGCCCTTCTGCTCGAAAACTCCGTGTCTCGAGCAGAAGGGTTTCGTTTTTCGGCGTTTTCTCCGCTCCCCTCCTTCTTGTTCTCCCTCGATCCTCCTTCCTCATTCCCTCTATCCCCTCGCCACTCCCTCTATATTTCTCTGTTCTCTCTTCATTTTCTTTCTGCTCATGAAACTCCTTCTTCTTGTTGTGGGTCGCACCGTCGACAAGCATCTTTCTGCCCTGATCGATGACTATGCAAGCCGCATCAAACACTATGTTCCGTTTGAAATGGAAGTCATCCCGGAACTGAAGAACGCCAAATCGCTCTCTTTCGAACAACAAAAAGAGCGCGAAGGCGAACTACTCCTTCGTTCGCTGAAAGAAGGCGATGCCGTTTGGCTGCTCGACGAGGGTGGTCGGGAATTCCGCTCCGTCGAATTGGCCACTTTTCTCGATCGCCAGCACAGCAGCGGTGCGCGCCGTTTGGTCTTTGTCGTTGGCGGCCCCTACGGGTTCGCTCCCGCTGTCTATGCCCGCGCCAACGGCAAGATTTCTCTCTCGCGCCTCACCTTCTCTCACCAGATGGTGCGCTTGTTTTTCACCGAACAACTCTACCGAGCCATGACCATTCTGCGCGGCGAACCCTATCACCACGAATAAAACTCTGTCAGCACGCATAAATCCGATCCCCGCCCCATGAAAACCTTGCTCTCCGCGCTCCGTCTCCTTCTCCTTTTCCCCGTCGCTCGTCGACACCTCGTCCACCTTGGCTTTCTTGCGCTTTTTTCCACATGGCTCCTCCCCCTTTGGGGACAACGGCACGAAGGGCTGTTTCACACCTCGAAAGCGCAGTCTGCACGCTTCCGCGCTATGGAATGGAATGTGGAAAATCTCTATGACACCCTCCACGATATGGGTTTCGACGACCGGGAATTTCTCCCCAATGCCGAACGACGTTGGAACACGCCGCGCTACTTCCACAAGCAATCCTCGCTTGCCAAAACCATTCTTGCCGCCGGTGGACTGCAACCCGTCGATCTCGTCGCGCTCTGCGAAGTGGAAAACGACAGTGTGATGCACTTTTTGTGTCGTCGCACGCGGCTGGCCCGTCTTGGCTACGAATATCTGGTCACCCACAGCGCAGATCGTCGCGGCATCGACGTCGCCTTGCTCTATCAACCCGAAACCTTCGCGCTGCTGCACAGCGAAACCTACCGCGTTCCGTACGACAGTCTGCGAGAACGCCCCACGCGCGACCTACTTCATGCCGCCGGCCGCCTCCCCTTCGGCGACACACTCGACGTGTTCGTGGTCCACTTCCCCTCTCGCCGCGGCGGCGCCACCATCTCCGAACCTTATCGTTTGCGCGCCGCAGGAATCTTGCGCCATCTGGCCGACAGCATCGCCCGCTGCCGGCATACTCCGCGCTTACTGGCCATGGGGGATTTCAATGACGAGCCCCACAACGCTTCTGTGAGCCGTGTGCTCGCGCCGACCTTCGCAGAACTCACCTCACACGCCACTCCGCTCCCCGCCGAAGGCCACGACGACATCGAAGGCAGCTACTATTTTCGCGGCGAATGGAGTCGCATTGATCAAATCCTCGTCTCGCCCGCACTCCTTTCGCCCACAATGAAGTTCCACACCACCCCACAGTCTGTTCATCTCCTCGCTTTCCCACCTTTACTCGAACCACTCGGCCGCGGCACGCTCTCCAAACCCTTCCGCACCTACCTCGGTCCGTTCTACCACGGGGGCATCAGCGACCATTTGCCGCTCTGCGTCGACTTTTCCTATTGATTGCAGACTTGCCTCCCACTCTCGTCCCCAAATGCGGGCAGCGGGGAAAAGAAAGGGAATACAAGCAAACGAACAGCGAAACAAGCAACGTCCGAATGGCGCTAACGCAAAGAAAATAGCAGACCAAAGAGAAACCACAACGACAACAAGCGCACAACGAGGAGCAAGAAAAACAACGCCCCGCAGAAACAACACGAGAACGGGACACGTTTCCCCCACGGCATCGAAATCCTTCATTTACTCAGCATGGAAACCACTCGATGAACACAAAAATTAATGGGACAGCCGTCATCACGGTGCCCCATTAACCAACACAAAAACTAAACTAGACTTAACTAAACTATTTTCTCGTTATCATCACGACAACTACATAGTGCAAATATAGACCTTTCGACAACATACTGCAAGCAAAGCTCCATAAAAACGGACGATCAGACGCGATTTTAACTCAAAAGTTGCCGTACAACACAAAAAAGGCCGAAAGAAAAGGGTCATTTTCAGTTTTGAGCCTTCGAGAAACCTTTCTCACGAAGTGGATGCGCCGGCAGAAAAAACGTCCTTCGCGATCCACATCCGCGTTTCCCACTTCGCGCCCCTTATTTCCCTGCCGCGAACGTTGTTTGCCCGATCGCAGACATTATACAAACCTTCCGCAGACGCCGATTCCGGTCCGCAGACGCCGATTCCGGTCCGCGGACGTTGTTTCCCTGCTCGCAGACGTTGTTTCCCCGCCTGCAGACATTATATACCCGCTATTCAGGCTTGAACGGTTCGACCATGCACTGCTGCAAGTAGGCGTCTGCCAACACCATGGCTGCCATCGCTTCGACAATCGGCACCGCACGCGGCAACACGCACGGATCGTGTCGCCCCTTGGCATGCACCACCGTCGGCTCCCCGGTGGTGGTCACCGTCGGCTGGTCACGCAGCAGCGTCGCCACCGGTTTGAAAGCCACACGAAACACAATATCCTGTCCGTTGGAGATACCCCCTTGTATCCCCCCACTGTGATTTGTCGCCGTGGAGAAATCGGGTTCGAAAACGTCGTTGAGTTGAGATCCCCGCAATGCACAACCGGCAAAGCCGTCTCCATATTCGAAGCCCTTGGCCGCGTTGATGCTCAGCATCGCCGCACCCAATTGCGCGTGGAGCTTGTCAAACACCGGCGCGCCCCATCCCGGCGGACAATCGCGCACCACACATTCGATCACGCCGCCCACCGTGTCGCCATCGGCACGCACCTCGAGGATCAGGCGTTCCATCTCGGCCGCCACCGCCGCATCGGGACAGCGCACGGCATTCGTCTCGATCATATCGAGCGGCAACTCGTGATAATCACGATCGAGCACCACCCGCCCCACTTGTCGGGTCCACGCCTTGATGTCCACGCCCAAATCGGCCAAGAGGAGTTTCGCAAAAGCCCCTCCCACCACTCTGCTGATGGTTTCGCGCGCCGAACTTCTCCCTCCTCCTCGGTGGTCTCTCACGCCATATTTCATTTGATAGGTGAAATCGGCATGCGAGGGTCTGAACAGCTCGCGCAGGTTGTCATAGTCTGCCGAATGCTGCTGCTCGTTGCGCACCACAAATCCGATGGGGCACCCCGTGGTGCGGCCTTCAAACACCCCCGAAAGCAGTTCCACGCGGTCGCCTTCGCTGCGTGGGGTCGTGATCCGGCTCTGTCCCGGACGTCGTCGGTTCAATTCGCTTTGAATGTAGTCCACATCCACCTTCACTCCCGGCGGCATACCGTCTATCACGCCGCCCACCGCCGCACCATGGCTCTCGCCGAAGGTCGTCAGTCGAAAATAATGTCCCAGTGTATTCATCTTGTCGCTGTTCGTTGGTTCATCAGACGCGCTCTCGCCGTCGGCGCAGAGCCACTCGCTGCTAGCCTCTGTACATCACACACGGCTGAGCAAAAACGTCCGTTTTATAACAAGGAGAGCCTTCGCGCCATCGGTGCGAAAGCTCTCTTTTTTGTGTTCTCGACGCGCAGGTCATTTTCCACCGCAGGCACAACCGCCTTCGTCGTGCCCATGCTCGTGGTGGTCGTGCTTGTGGCCGTGTCCGCCGCAACATTCGTGACCTTCGTCGTGGCCGTGTCCACCACAGCATTCGTGTCCTTCGCCGTGGCCGTGTCCGCCGCAGCACTCGTGATCGTCGCCGTGGTCGTGACCGCAACCGCAGCCGCAGCCTTCGCCCGACATCATGTTGATCATACCCTGGATTTCCTCGGGCGTGGCCTCACGTGCCGTCACCACCTTGCCCACATAGTGGAGATCGCGTCCGGCCAGCGGGTGATTCAAGTCGAGTTTCACCTTGTCGTCAGTCACGTCGAGCACCAATCCCTCAAAGCGCATGCCCTCTTCGTTGACCAAGGGCAAGATGGCGCCGGGATAGATCTGTGTTTTGTCGAAACGTCCGTCGATGTGAAACATCTCTTTGGGCACCTCGATCACGTGTTCCTGCTCGTAGGGGCCGAACGCCTCTTCCACGCTGAGCGTGAAATCGAAGCTGTCGCCCGCATTGAGTTCTGCCACCTGGGCCTCGAAAGCCGGCAGTGCAGCCGAAAGGCCGGTGATGAACTGGAAGGGGTGTTCCTCGGGAGCCTCTTCAAAGATTTCGTGGATGCCCTTCTCGTTGTCCGAATAGAGCTTATAAGCCACGGTGATATAGCGATTTTTGTTTTCTGCCATGTCAGAGATTATTTAGCGTTTGATTATGAATTCTTGTTCCGTCAGGAGCGGTCGGCGCTTCAATTTAGTTCGAGTTGAAGTTCTATCGCCAGCTGCCTGAAAGCCTCGTTGGTTTCGACCATGTTGCGAAAAATTTCGCGGGGTGAGAACACCCGCTTCTTCTCGCGTCGCTCGGTGCTCACGGCAAAAACCACCGTGACCCCGTCGTTGTGCAATTCTCGGCGCAGGAAAGCCGTGAGCTGCGGCACGATTTTGTTCAGATAGGCCGCCGCCGCTTCGTTTTCCACCACACCGACCACCCGCTGCGCCTCGCCCAGCTGCGGGCGAATCATTTTCAAGCGGCCGGCCTCGGCCAGTTGTGCCGGTGGCAATTCGTTGGCAAATCGCATCCACAGGTACTCCAATTGTTCCACGGTGAATGCTTCGTAGCGCAGTTCCGTCGGCGCCGTCGAGTTCGTTGACGTCGCGGGGCCGATCGTCGTCTCGTCGCTCGTCGCGGGTAGCGGTTTTCGGGTGAGCGAAACGGTTTGCAGTCTTGCCGCGGCCAGTTGCTGTTGCGCCGTGCGCGGTGTCGGCATCGGTCGGGGCGCGGCCGGCGTCGTCACCGCCGTCGGGGTCATCGCCGGGCTTGCCGTCCCGACGTTCGCAGAAGGGGGCGCACTCGTTTTCTGTTGAGGCGCGCCGGCCGTCGGCACCTGGTCCGCTGCCGGCTTAAAGATGGGGAGAAGTCGCAACGTAGGGCGACGCCCGGAAGGGGGCACGTCCTCTTGTTGCAAGAGTTGTGCCACTTGAATCAATGTCAGTTCCACCAGCAAGCGCTTGTTGGGCGCCGTGCGGTAATTGATGTCGCAATCGTTGCACAGTTTCAGTGCCGCATACAGGAACCGCGGGGTGCAGCGCGCCGCCTGTTCGGCATAGCGTGCCCGCACGCTCTCCGCCACTTCGAGGAGCGGGAGGGTCTGTGCGTCGCGGCTCACCAGCAGATCGCGGAAGTGCGCGGCCAGTCCGCCGATGAAATGCCCGGCTTCGAAGCCCTTGTTGAGCACCTTGTCGAGCAGGAGCATCACCTGCGGGATGTCGACCTCCAACAAGCGGTCGGTCACTTCGAAATAGTAGTCATAGTCCAGCACATTGAGGTTTTCGATCGTCTGGGCGTAGGTGATGTTCCCGTTCGTGAACGAAGCCACCTGATCGAAGATCGAAAGCGCGTCGCGCATGCCGCCGTCGGCCTTTCGGGCTATGACATTGAGGGCTTCTTCTTCATACTTTATGCCTTCGCTCTCGGCCACATGCTTGAGATGCGCCACCGTTTCGGGCACTTCCATGCGGTTGAAGTCATAAATCTGACAGCGCGAGAGGATGGTGGGCAGGATCTTGTGCTTCTCGGTGGTGGCCAAGATGAAAATGGCGTGTGCGGGCGGTTCCTCGAGGGTTTTGAGAAACGCATTGAAGGCCGCCTGCGAGAGCATGTGCACCTCGTCGATGATAAACACCTTGTAGCGCCCCACCTGCGGCGGAATTTGCACCTGCTCGATGAGTTCGCGAATGTCGTCGACCGAGTTGTTCGATGCCGCGTCGAGCTCATGGATGTTGTACGACCGCCCTTCGTTGAAGGCCACACAGCTTTCGCACGCATCGCAGGCCTCTCCCGTCGGTGTGGGGTTGAGGCAATTGATGGTCTTGGCAAAGATGCGTGCCGAAGTGGTTTTGCCCACCCCTCGGGGGCCGCAAAACAAATAGGCGTGCGCCAATTTCCCGCCGGCGATGGCGTTTTTCAGTGTAGTGGTCAGTGCTTTCTGCCCCACCACAGCGTCGAAGCTGGTGGGGCGATATTTTCGGGCCGAAACGATGTAGTCTGACATACCGGTTGATGTTACGGAGCAAAGATACAATTATTTTCGCAATTGCCACGCCCCGTGGGTCGCTGTCCGCACAAAAAATCGTAGCTTTGCGCCATACTCAGATCCCCATTCCGTCCATTTCCCCGTCGCCCCCGCGCGTTCCCCCCGCTGTGTCGGCGCGCCCGCGGGAGTTGGACTTCACCTCTCACCCTTTCCCTATGGAAGCTCTCGACATGCTCCTCTCGCGTCGCAGCGTCAAACGTTTCGCTCCCGACGTGCTCCCCGCTCATTCCGACCTGCAACGCATCGCCGATGCCGGCGCCAACGCCCCGACGGGCCGCGGTCGGCAATCGCCGTTCATCGTGGTGGTCACCGACCGCGCCGTGCGCGATCAGCTCTCGCGCCTCAACGCCGAAATTCTCGGTCGCGACAGCGATCCGTTCTACGGCGCCCCGGTGGTCATGGTCGTCTTGGCCGATCGCGCACAACCCACCTACCTCTACGACGGTTCGCTTGTGATGGGCAATTTGCTCAACGCCGCCCACGCCCTCGGTTGGGGTGCCTGCTGGATTCACCGCGCTCGCGAAATCTTCGAACGCCCGGAGGGCAAAGCCCTGCTCAGTCAGTGGGGCATCGACGCCGACGTGGAAGGCATCGGTTGCTGCGTGGTGGGACAAGCCGAACACTTCCCCTCCCATCCCCAAGCCCGCAAAGAGGGCTACATCCGTTTCGTCTGATCGCCTGCCCCACCCCTTCCGCATCGCACACTTCGACACACACACCTGGGCGATGGAAACACACCTCCGCCCGGGGCCAAAAAGACGCGGAACCATCGGCCGCAACCTCCCTCCTTTCTCCCAATTCCCTCCTCCTTTTTTCGTCGCTCCTCGCGCCCGTATGCGCGCACGTACGTAACGCGCGCATCAGGAGGTTTTCTTTTTTCCTCTTCACCTCTTCACCCACCCCTCACAACCATCTGTTGCTCTGCGAATTAGGGGTGAAGGCTTTGCTCCGGGGAGCTTCACCTTTGCTTCACCCCGACTTCTGCACAAAAAGTCCCTGCCGCAACGACCTGCATCGCACGTTTTCGCATGGTGAACTTTGTATGAATGTTAATGCTTCACCCTTTTACCGACGTAGTGCAGTGAGGTTCAACGGATTGGCGAGAGCGGGTGAAGGGTGAAGGCATTTTTCGAAAAACAGCTGACGCGCGCACGCGCGAGGCACAACGCTTTTGTGCACTCCGAGGGCACCGCTCGCTCCACTTCGGTCACCTTCACCCCTCCACCGCTTCACAAAAACGCACGGCAACACCGAAAGGCGTCGCCGCGCGCTGAGATGGCTGCAGCATTTTCAATCGAGAGGAACAAACTGCCGGAGGGCTTCAACATAGGTCGCGAAAGCCTCGCGACCCTGTTGGGTCATGCGACAAATGGTGCGCGGGCGTTTGGCAGATTGGAGTTTGAGAATTTCAATGTAGCCGGCTGTCGCCAATTTGTCAAGTTGCACACTCAGGTTGCCTGCCGTGGCCCCGGTGCGTTCGCGGAGGAAGGTGAAATCGGCCTCCTCCACATTCATCAGCACCGAAACCACCGCCAATCGGAGCCGAGAGTGAAGCAACGGATCGAGATCGGGAAGTGCGTTAGACATCAGTCGGGGTGTTATTTTGGGCACGGCGCTTGGTCTCAGCCTGAATGAGATGGCCGGGAATGACAAACATGGCCGCGTTGCTCGCGATGAAAAGTGGCATCGCCCACACACTGAGCAGCGAACTGTCGGCAATGGCGGCGGTGATGACAAAAGCACCGGCCAAGATGGAGAAGCCCCCGCCGTAGAGCATCGATCGGTAGTCGAGCAGCAGCCCAACGAAGGCGGTGCCCATGCCCACGACCAAGAAACTGTAGAAAAACATGAGCATCCACACGCCCGGATGACCGCCCAAGGAGAACAGCAGGCAGATGAGCGCGAAGGCGAAGGAGAGGAAGGTCACATAGCGCCACATGCTCGAGATCATGCGATCGGTATAGCTGAGGGCATAACCTTCGGTCGTGTTTTTGCGCGAAATCAAGCGACTCAAGGGCAGACCCAGCAGGGGAATCAGTGCCCAGAGCACGTTGGACAAGGCGCTTTGGGTGAAATAGCCCACCCCCCACACCAAGAGGGCAACGGCGATGTCGAGGTAGCCCCAAAAGAGATGGAGGCGGCCGTCCTCAAAATGGTAGCGCCGACGGGTGTCGACAATCATGGCAGAGATGAGTTCCAAACTCTCTCGTCCGGTCATGGGTTGTTCGTACTTCATGGAGTTGTGATTTTGGTGTTTTCGCTGTGGCGCGTCCGCTCTGTCTGCGACCCGGCGGAGAATGCACTCGCGAAAAACAGGTTTAAGCAATAAACTTCCTACATTCAGCTACTCAGAATTATCGCGAATCATCCTTTTCACACGGCAAATATAAGAAGGTTTACAACATAAACCAAACAAAACGGCGATTATTTGAGTCGACCTCGCAAAAAAATCGCGGCGACCATCTTCGGCGCTGAAAAACGAGCCATTCGCCGCGCTCACTCTCACGGGTAACGGCGCAAAACACCAGCGGCCCCGCACCACCTTTCGGTGGCGTGGGGCCACTGGTCCTTGCAGGGGCAGTCGGCCGTCAAAGTTGTGCGATGGCTTCGGCCAATTGCCGCATCGCCTGTTCCAGCACGGCGCGGGGCGTACCGACATTGAGCCGCATGAAGCCCGCGCCGCCCGTGCCAAACATTTCGCCGTCGTTAAGCGCCAGATGGGCTTTGTCGACGAACAAATCGAGCAGCTGCTCGCGGTTCAAGCCCAAACGGCGACAATCGAGCCACACCAGGAAACCGGCCTCGGGACGCACGGGGCGCACAGCGGGAAGATGGTCGCGGCAATAGGCTTCGACGAAACGAATGTTGTCTTCCACGTAGGCCAACATCTCGCGACGCCACGTTTCACCGCGTCGGAAGGCCGCAATGGTGGCAATCGGCGCGAAAACAGTGGGTTCGTTCAGTTCACGCGCGCGCAACCAGTCGAAAAAGCGCCGGCGCAAACCGGCGTCGGGCACGATGGCGTAGGAGCTGACCACGCCGGCGAGATTGAACGTCTTGGTGGGCGCGCCGAAGGTGATGCTGTTCGCCGCCGCACACTCGGCCACCTCCGCAAAGGGACAATGGCGCGCACCAAACAAGGCCATGTCGGCATGAATTTCGTCGCTGACCACCAAAATGTCGCGCGCCGCACAGAACTCGGCCAAACGAACGAGTGTGGCCCGATCCCAACAGCGCCCTCCCGGGTTGTGGGGATTGCACAAGACGAGGACTTTGCAGCCGTCGGCCACCGCAGCCAGTTGGTCAAAATCCATTTCGTATTGTCCGTCGTCGCGCAAACGCAGCGGATTGTCGACCACCGTTCGGCCGGCGCCCTCGATGGTGAGACGGAACATGTGATAGACGGGAGGTTGAATGAGAATTTTGTCGCCGGGTTGCGTGAAGGCGTCGAGCACAAAGGCGATGCCTTTGACCACGCCGGGCACGAAGCTGATCCACTCCGGCGCAATGGTCCAACCATGGTGTTCGGCAATCCAATCGACAATGGCGGGACGATAATCGGCCGGTTCGGCTGTGTAGCCCAAAATGGGGTGTGCCAAACGTTCGCGCAAGGCTTCGAGAATGAAATCGGGAGTGGCGAAATCCATGTCAGCCACCCAAAGCGGAAGCAGATCGGTGCGCCCCCAACGTGGGGCGAGGGCATCGACTTTGAGCGCGTCCGTGCCGTTGCGGTCAATGAGCGTGTCGAAAAAATATTGTGGCATGATGGTAAATGTCTGATAGGGTATGTGTTGAGAAAACAGCGTCGGCCGACGGGTCAGTGGGCGGTGCGTGCCGCTGCGGCCAGTGCTTGTGCGAAATCCTCACACAGGTCGTCGAAATCTTCCAACCCGATGCTGAGACGCACGGTGGTGTCGCGCACATCCATTGCAGCACGTACTTCGGCGTCGAAAAGTCCGAAGATGGTGCTCGCCGGGTGGATGGCCAGCGTGCGATTGTCGAAAAGATTGGTGGCGCGGTGCACCAATCGCAAGGCGTCGAGGAAACGGAACGCGGCGTCGCGATCGGCAAAATCGAGGGTGAGCATCGCGCCAAACGTTCCTCCATACTGCCGAGCGAAGAGCGCATGGGCAGGGTGCGAGGGCAAACCGGCATAAGTGACGCGCAGCACCTCCGGACGCGTCTCGAACCATTGTGCCAAAGCCAAGGCGGTGGCAGCCTGTCGGCGATAGCGCACTTCCAACGTTTCGAGACCAAGCGTTTGCAGATGCGCCACCTGCGGCGTCATGTAGGCGCCCAGATTGAAGAGGCCTCGTGGGTGATGCGCTCAGTGAACTGCGGGAAATGTCCGTAGTCGATGACCACACCGCCCAACGAGGTGGCACCGCCGCTCACATATTTGGTGCTCGACACCACTTCGATGTCCATGCCCAGCGCCCGGCCGTCGAATTCGGTGAAAGGAATCATCGTGGTGTCGGCCACCAACGGCACCCCGCGACGGTGTGCCACTGCGGCCAGCGCATTCACGTCGGCCACTTCGAGCTGCGGGTTGGTGAGAATCTCGAAAAAGAGGCAGGCCGTGTGCGCGTCGATGGCCGTTTCGAGCGCATCGGGGCGCGTGAGATCGCACAAACGCACTTCGACTCCGAAACGCGACAATGTTTCGGTGAGCAGCGAATAGGTGTTTCCAAAAAGGTGGCGCGAAGTGACCACGTTGGCGCCGGCGGCGGTGAGCGAAAGGAGCGTGGAACTGATGGCGGCCATGCCCGAATTGAAAGCAACGGCTCGTCGTGCTCCCGTGACGGCCGCCACGCGGTCCTCGAAATGGGTGACGGTGGGGTTCGCCACACGCGAATAGTCGGGGGCCGTGATGCGTTCGCAGAAAACATCGGCCATCGTCGCCGCGTTGTCGAATTCATACGCCACACTTTCATAGACGGGCATACTCAAGGCGTCGTAAGCATCACGGCGCGGATAGGCGCAGTGAATGGAACGGGTGTTTCTTTTCATGTGTCTTGTTTTGTTTTGATGTGCCGGGGACAACGGTCGGTCGGGCAAAATGGCGAACCACGCGCCCTAAGACCCTATGTCTACGGCAAAAATACAAATTTTCCACACGCGGTGGCATCTAAAAAGGGTTATCGGTGAGCGAAACGCCACGACGCCCCCAACCAAGGGCAAAAAGGCGCGCCGGTGTTGCACGCTCATTGGTCTTTCTCCGTCACGGCGCTCGCACCGCACTCCCCTCCCCGTTTGTGGGCAATGTGCCGACCAACGCGCACGCGTAGGCGCGCGTCAGCCGTTTTTCGTTTTTTGCCTTCACCTGAAAGGCACAAAACACTGACGGACAAAAGCTTACGGGTGAAGACAAGGGGGGGCATTTTCCTTCACCCGTGAAGTGTTAAAATCGCCCGAAAGTTCACGCATATCTCCCCCATTTTCAACACATTGCGGGTGAAGGTGAAAGGTGAAGGCAAGAAATGCGAACTGCGGTGAGTGCGCGATGCGCAGGAGCGTGTCCGCTTAGGCGCACCTACACACGCGAGGGGCAACCGCCGACGGAGCGAGAAGAAAAAGACACGCGGCTTTCCACCAAAAGAAGCCAAGAAAGACACAAAACAAGAGAGCATTCGAAAGAAAGTCCACTTGTTTTTATCACTCACCACAACAACGCGAAAGAAAACTGCAATTTATTTCGCAAAAACATCGTCAATTCGAAACAAAAGATTTATCTTTGCGCTTGAATAAACACAACCTTTTCCTCGCCGCATTGCGGCGTCCATATAGCGCAAAACAGATGAACTATCGTCTTCACTATCAGCGCACACGCTCTTTGACATACTGGAAAATCCCGACATTTCACCAACAGGGCGAAAGATCGGGAGGAGAAAGTGTAGGAGCAGCCTCACAAAAACAGGATTAGCCCCGAAGCAAAACGAATGTCCACTCGAAAAGCGAGCACAACATCCCACAAAATGGGTGCGATCACTCGCTTTTCTGCGAATAAAATTCGGTGTATCCTACATTTGGAGTGAATAACCGAAAAAACTTTAGGTCTGCGGCTTGTATTTCTCGTTTTATTTCCTAGAGCTATTTTACGGATATTAAAAACATTCTCATTTCTTCTATCGACTGTTGGAGTTCTTCTGATGTATAGAGCCTATTTTGTGTATTCTCTGGATGATGAATTTGGTGACGAATGTACTTAGCTAGACTTATATTTAGAGTAGTACTCTTCCCATTCCTACACCTAATGTATGGACGCTTTGACTTTCCCTGCTCAAAAGATGCTAATTCTCCTTGCAATTCAAGATGACCATAGAGCTCGTCGTGGTAT
>CAJPJR010000005.1 GCA_905369775.1 Prevotellaceae bacterium UBA1746 | reverse complement strand
GCGTCGGGTTGCGCTACATAGCACAGACCGGCGCCGACAAAAAGGAAGTTGCGCAGTTGCACACCGCCCGTGAGTTGCACGTCGTATTGATTGGGTGTGGTGTAGCCCACTTCGGCGTAGGCAGTCCAATAGGGCGAGGAGACAAAAGGCGAAAAACCGCGAAGGTCCACCACATTGAGCACTTGTGCGGGGAGGAACGTGAAGGATTGGCCTTCGGGCGTTTGCACTCGGATCATGCCGCCGCGCATCCGTTCGACGATGTGCCCGCGCACCACGCGACCATCACGCAGATACACATCGGCGGTTTCGGTCTGCTGGGCAGCGGCACCGAGCGTCGCCACGACGAGGAGAAGGAAAAGGAGCAAACGTTTCATTGTCTGATAGTTATTCGCTTTGTAAGAACGATGTGCGACGCAAATACTTACTCGTCGAAGGCGATCCGATGTCGGAGTGCTTCGCGGCACGCACCGCAAATATAAACATTTTGTGTCGTTCCAGAAACTTTATTCGCACATTTCGCACGGCGCGGCAACTTTGCGACCGCGCCGGCGCCCCTTTCTTTAGATCTGCTTCCGGTACCAACGGCCGTAGCGCATGTAGTACAGCGCCGGCAGCAGGATACAGAAAGAATAGAACGTTTCGCTCAGCCAAGCCACCGCCAAAGAACAGTGCTGCACATAAACGGCATAGTAAATGAAGGTGCAGTAGACCACGAGCGCGAACAGTTCGACGTAGAACGAAGTGCGGGTGTTGCCCGTGCCGGAGATGGTTTGAAACGCCACAAAACCCGGAATTTGAAACAGGTAGCTGAAGGCCAGCACACGCAGCGGAGCCACGCCTGCCGCAATGAGCGGAGCCTCATCGGTGAACACGCTCATCACCTCAGTCGGGAAAATCACGATGAGCAGCCACACCGGCACCAGAATGAAATAAGACAGGCGCACCACACGCCACATCATGGGGCGCACCGCTGTGGGATGGCCGCTGCCCAAAAAATTGGACGCCAAGGTCGAAGCCGTCGACGCCAAGGCAGACACCGTCATGAAGGTGAAGCCCGAAATGGTGCGCATCACGTTGGTCACGGCCAGTTCGCGCTGACCGAGATGCTCAATGGCAATGAAAAAGAGGAACCACGTGCTCAACGACAGGAAACTTTGCACCATCATCCACAAGCTCACACTGAGCATCTTGCCGAGCAGACGCAATTTGAATTTCGGCAACCGATCGAGGGCGTAACGACGATAGTCAACTTTCAACACGGTGTAAGACACAAAGAAGAGCATGGAAATGCCGCTCGCCAGCGACGAGGCAATGGCCGCCCCGGCGATGCCGAGCGCCGGACAACCGAAGTGTCCGAATACCAAAGCATAGTTGAGCACCACGTTGGCCAAGACCATCACCACGGCGTTGTATTTGAGCACCCCCGTCTGCGTGGTGCCCACAAAAAAGGCACGAAACAGACAGGCCACCATGCTGAAATAGATGCCCCACATGCGCCAATCCAGGTAGGCCCAGGCGGCGTGATACACGGCGTCGGACGAAATGATGGCACGCAGCACCGCCGGCGCAAAGCACTGCGTGCCGACGAGCAGGAGAGTGGAGAGCAACGCGAGGAAGATCAGGCTGTGCCAAAACACACTGCCGATGTCCTCGGGTTTGTTCTCGCCGTTGCGCCGCCCCATGAGGATTTGTGCCCCGGAACAGAATCCGAGAATCAACATGAACACGGCGATGAAGAAGATGCCGCCGAGCGCAGAGGCGCCCAACTCGACTTCGCCGACACGTCCCAAAAAGGCCGTGTCGGTCATGCCCACCAGTTGCTCAACGACAGAACTGAGCACCAGCGGGAAGGCAATTTTCCAAATGTCACGATACGAATAGCGCGGGCGACTTGAAGTGTCGTCCGTGCGCAAGATAGTTTCTTTCATTTTCATAAGGTGGCACGAAGTTACGCATTAACAGACAATCGCACGCGCCTGCGCAGCGAAATAGTTGTATCTTTGCGCTCCAACCGATTCATTTTGCTCATGAGACTTTACTTTCTCGGCACCGGCACCTCGTCCGGTGTGCCCCAAATGGGCTGCTCTTGTGCCGTCTGCACCTCGTCTGATGTGCGCGACCGCCGTTTGCGCTGCTCAGCCCTGCTCGAAACCGACGACCATCGCCTCTTGCTCATCGACTGCGGGCCCGACTTCCGCACGCAAATGTTGCGTTTCATCGCCGGACACCCGCACCGCCCCGACTCTCCCCTCCCCTACCACGAACGGCACGTCGCCGAAATGAGCGACGAACAGGCCCGCGCCGCCGGACTGCACGAAGCGCCGCGCCTCCCCTACGCCGTGCCGGCACTCGAAGCCGTGCTCCTCACCCACGAACATTTCGACCACGTGGCCGGACTCGACGACTTGCGCCCGCTTTCGCACTTCAGCCCCATCGACGTGTGGGCCGAACCCAACGTGGCCGCCCCCATTTTGCAGCACATGGGCTATTGCTTCGGGCCACACCACTATCCCGGTTCGCCGCAGCTCACCATGAACACTTTCTCAATCGACAGTCCGTTCACCGCCGCCGGCACCCTCGTCACTCCCATCCGTGTGATGCACGGCCAACTGCCGATTGCGGGGTTCCGCATCGGCGATTTAGCCTACATGACCGATCTCTCCGCGCTCCCCGACAGCGAATGGCCGAAACTGTGCGGCGTGCGCACGCTGGTGGTGAGTGCCCTGCGCCACGAACCGCACCACACGCACCAAACCATCGAGCAAGCGGTGGAGATGGCGCGCCGGGTGAACGCCGAGCACACCTATTTCATCCACATGTGTCACCAGGCCGGCCTCCAGTGCGAAGCCGACCGCCAACTCCCCGAGGGTATGCGTTTCGCCTACGATGGCTTGGACATCGAGTGCTGAAGTAGCCCGACCCGATCTCCCCCCCCAAAAAAACACCTCTCGCTTCCTCCGGCAAAACACCCGCTGCTTCTCCGAAAACAGCGGGTGTTTTTTGAATTCCGTCCCCACTTTCGTCGACCTCACGGGGTGAACCCGACGGTGCACACGCCACTCGCGCACGCGCGTGTACGCGCCCGTCAGTCGGTTTCCGTTTTTCACCTTCACCCTTCACCGACAGGTGTCGTTTCGCTCTTCGACAGGCGTTTAGGGGTGAAGGTTCGGGTGAACTTGTGGGTGGTCGTGGGCTTCACCCGCGGGTGAAGCATTCAGGGCAAAAGTCTTCACACTTATCGCACTATCAATCTGCAACTTACGGCATAGGGGTGAAGAGGTGAAGGCAAAAAACGAAAACTGCCTGACGCGCGCACGCGCGAGAAAGCGGTCGTCGGATTCACTCCGCGCGACGAAAAACGGCGGTCGTCCGCACGGCGGCGCCATGTGCTGTGGCCGGCGTTCCTCTCGCGCCTTTTGCCTCCGCACATCGTGCGGTTCCTCCGTTGTCTCCCCCCGACGAAAAGCCCGCCGACCCCATTGCTGAGGTTGGCGGGCTAAGGTGGCGAGCCGGTCGGTTGCGGACGACGGTCAGTGCGCCGCCGAACTTAGTGTCCGGCCGGGATGTTGCGGGCAGGATCGATACTCAGATTGCGCAACGCGGTGTAGTACCGGTTGCTTTCGTTGCAGACAAAAGAGCATCCTACGCCGTCTTCGGCACTGTCGAGTAAGGATTTCCGTCGCTCAAGGTTCTTGATGGACGGCAAAATTTGTTCGGGCAGCACCTCCCAATTGACGATCCGCTCGAAGCTGTCTTTGATCAAACACTCGCCTACCGATTGCAACGACGTGCCTTTGGGCAGGCGGTTCACGCTGTCTAAGCGCATCGCATAGCCACCACGGGTGTCGGCGGTGAGCGTGAAGAGCACATCGCTCTCTTGTGCGATGGTGGCAAACACCAAGGGTTGGTTCGCAGCGCGCTTCAACTCCTGATAATCGGTCTTGTCGAGGAGGTTGCGCAGGGGAATGCGCACGAGACTTCCGTCGGCGTAGCCCAGAATCAACCAGGCTTTCTGCTCGTTTTCGTGAATGGCCAGTGTGAGCAGTTCGCCCTGTTGCATGCCATAATAGTCGGAAGTCAATTGTGCTGTGTTGTCCTCGAAGAAAGTGAGGAAACGCACGGGAACGATGTAGCCCTCTTCACTGTCCGTGAGGGCATTGTTGCGAAGGGTGTCCGTGGCGATTCGAAAGGCCGGGGCTTCGACGAGCGCATCGGTTGCGCTTGCGGCTCTCGGTTCAGCGACGGGGGTCGGGAGTTCGGGGCTCGACGTCGATACTGCGGATTCGTGCTCCGCACCGGCGGCCTCACTCTCTTCCGGATGCGCGAGGGCGTGGCGCTCGTTCTCTTGTTCGTAGAGACGTTGGCTTCTTCGCTTTTCGAAATCGGCCAAGAGTTCACCTTCAAGCAACACGTTTTCGGAACCTTGTCGCTCGAAGACCTTCCCTTCCCAGCGTGTGAGTTCGACATGCGGGTGGAGCACTTTCACCTCAAACACTTTTTTCCCTTCCATCTCACGACGTTCGATTTGTAAAATGTCGTCGGAGGTGTGGTCGGGGCCGAAGGCGACGCGCACGGCGACGCGGATGTAGCGCTCGTATTCGTCATACGGGTCTTTGGTAGCACTGTTGCTGAATTTATTGTACGCCAAGTCGTTGTCGATCCCCACGGGGATGCCGTGATCGTTCACGCCGAGATAGAGGGTGCCGCCCTGGGTGTTGAAGAAAGCGCTGAGTGTGCGGAGCACGTTGTGGGTTTGCTTTTCGATGTCGGGCTTCATCCCGTTGTTGGGCGGGAAGACAAGGCTGGTTTTGAACTCGGTTTTGATGCCTTCGCGACCGATGGATTTTTTCTCTTGGCCTTCGCGTGTGATGTGCAGCAGCTCGTCGATGCGTTCCAAGATGTCTTTGTGCGTCTGACTGAAGCTGTCTCTGCTGAGCAAATTGGCTGCCATGACCATGGCTGCAAGTTCGCGCACCAATTGGCTCGCGCCTTGGTGTGTGCAATCGAGCAATCTGTTCTCTTCGTCGGCATGCCCGATGCGGCTGAGCACGTAGAGCACATCGAGGTCTTCGAGCAGATGTCCGTCGGCCTTACTGCTGTCGGCGCGATATTGTTGGATTTGCTCGGCGTGCGCTTCGTCGATGCGGTGATTGATCGCATAGAAATTCAACATGCCGAGCAGTTCACGCCACTTGTCGTAGAAGGCGATGAGCTGCTCGCGGCCGGTGAGTTTGGCGAGCAACCGCACGGCCGATACATAGTGGAAGCGACGCAGCAAGTTTTCTTCGCTCATGGCCACATGGTTCAACACGAGCATGAGTTCGTCGAGCTGTTCGGCCGTGAACAGCGAATTGGCCACAAATACCTCTTCTTCCTCGGTGGGTGCCTCCTGTTCGTCGGGGCCTTCGCCGAAATGCCTTGCCCAATTGGCCACTGCATTGACCTGATCGAGATGCACATGATCGACAATATCCACGATTTCCACGGGAACGAGACCGAGCCCCGCGGCTCCCAGCAGCGTTACGCACACGACTTTCCCAATCAGCGGACGGCCGAGCACTTTGCCCGAATCCTCTCCCCAATCGTCACATAGGCGTTGATTGAATTCGCCGGCGTTCTCGAAAGAGACGCCTAACCCGTTTTCGGCAAAACCGACCCAGCCTCCATTTGCGTGACTTACCACCAGGCAATTTAGCCGTTCGCCGAATTTTGCAATCTCCTTCAAATCTTCCTGCAGCACGTTTTTGGTCGAGAAAATGTAGCGACCATCGGGAGTGATGCCTTCAATCAGGGCTATGACGCAGAGCTGTTCGCCGTTGGGACCGCGGAAGGGGTTGATGCCGTTGAGGTACTTCACATTGTAAGGCGCAAGGTTGCCACCGGGAAGCAAGCCTTCTCCCTCATAATAATCGTCGTCGATGCGACAGAGCAAGCGATTGGGATTCTCCGGATCGATGGCATAGGGAGCGATGCGCACCTCGTCTCCGCGCTCGGGCCGTTCTTTTCGGCGGACTTGCCGAAGTTGTTCTATCGTGGAATGGCGGCTTTCCAATTCGCGTTCCAGCTCGTTCCACAGCCGGTGGGCTTCGGGCAACGACTTGAGCGCAGCATTCGGCCAGTTGAGTTTTTTCTCGGTGAAGAACTGCAATCGATCCCAGAGCATGATTGCGGGCGGGAGCACGGCTTGCTTGCTCTCGCAACGGAGCGGTGCGACGCTGAGGCCGGACGAGTCTGCGGTGAGGCGAATGCGATCCGTCAAATAGTTTTTGTTGTAATCGGGCAGGTCTTCTTCTGTCACCTGTTCGGAAAGCCGCGACGCGATGAGAGAAAGTTGGTTGACTTGGTCCCAGCTGAAGCACGAAGCCGCCGAAATGGCCATCGCGTCGGAGAGCGAAAGCACAGAGCGCCGGAGCAAGTAGTCGGGCGAGCCGGTGCTGAAGCAGGCGGCCATGCGGTAAAGACGGGCGTAGCTGAGCTGGGCGTCATACAAATCGGCATCGCGCGCGGGATCGGCCAACAGTAGTTGGATGGCGAGCGCTTTGAAGACGTTGCAAAAGTCGGGACGCTTGACATCGGTGGTGTTGGCCACCTCGTCATAGAGCTCGGAGATGTAGAAATCCAACAGGCGAATGAATGCACGGCGGAAAGTGTCGGTCTTCCAGTAATGTTCTTCGGCAGAGGTGACGATGTCGAAAAATTTGCCCATCCGCTGTTCCATGAGATCGGGCAACAGATTGAAAATGCACATCATGACCTCGAGTTTCTCGGCGGCATGGTAAACATAGTGCGAGATCTCGAGGTGGGAAAACAGGGAGTCGATGACCTTGATGTGTCTACCCACCGCGATGTACTCGACGGCACTGTGATAGAAGGAACATTGCTCGGTGAGGGTGGTGAGACGTTCTTGGAAAATTCCCCGTTGCTCTCCGCAATCATTGAGTACGGTGGTGGATTCCAGCACATTGCGTATCGCGTCGCGTATTTCACGCAGCACACGTTCCATCTGCGCATAGTCGTCGCAAAGGTCGATATCGGAAGCGAGGTCCGGTTTGGAGGTGAGTTGACGAAGCACTTTCCGCACCCACTTACCGGCCATTCGCTCGGAATAGGCGTTGTTGGCAATGACGAGACGGGCCAGTTCGTCGACATCCCAAGCTGTAGGGCGCTGATCGCCGAGCTCATGGATGAGAGCGGCCGAAAGCGTTTGCTCATTGAATGGGGAAGCGGAGTCTTCGGACGGCGATGTTCCACTCAGCAATTCCAATTTCAAACGACCGTCGCGTATGTTTTCCACGCGACAAGTCACGACCTGCCGTTCGAGCAGGACGCGGTCGGTGTTCAGACGAAAATAGAGTCCGTAGCGATCTTCGACTTCGTAATAATGCTTGTCGGCATAAGCTCTCCGCACCACAAATTCGTAATCGCATCCTGATGAATAGCTCTCTTCCAAATAAGGTTGCAAATCTTGGACGATGTGCACTTTTTTTGCTTCGTCGACACTGACAAGACAATGTATTTCCTTCGGTTCGGGCTGTGTCTCTTGGAAAGGAAATAATCTGACTCGGTAATTCGCACCTTTATATTCGACGTTGAAATACTTCTTACCATAATGTGTGAGCGTTCTCGGCTCGTGGAAGGTGATTTTTTCAGGGGATGCCATACGCAATAAAAAATAAAAGGGATGAATAAGATGGACAACCGCCGCTCACCGTGCGGGCGCCGGCTGTGTTTTTCTAATTTGTTCGCCCAAAGTTACCAACAAATATCATTCCACGCCTATATCTCGGGAGTTTTCTCTCGCGGTTAACTTTTTTCGTGTCCTCAGGGCGGAAAAGGAAACGGCTGTGGGGCGCGGGAAGCAAAAAAAACACGGAGAACTGTCGGCGAGACCGTTCTCCGTGTCGAATGAAGTCAGAAGCGTGCCGAGAATTGCACATCGAAGGTGTTGTAGTCGCGATCGGCTCCGGCTCGATCGTGCGTGTGGGTGTAGTTGAGTTGGAACAGATAGTTCTTGCCCAGACGGTAGTTGGAGGAGAATCCCCAATTGGTTTTCAGTCCTTGCCAGGTGCTGGCGTCGTCGCGGTAGCAGTCCCAGCGACCATAGAGTTTCATGCGTTCGCAACCGGGGACGGGCACACCGGCCAGCACGTACCAACCATCGCTCTCGTTGGCGCCGCCCTTGGTGGTGCTGCCGTGGCTGTGCACATATTCGCCGCGGGCATCCCAACTACCTTCATACTTGAAACCGAGGGCGTAGCGCTTGCGCTCCAAACGGTGGGTGGGATTGGTGGGGTCGGTGAAACGGCCGTTCCAACCAAAGCCGCCGACGGAAAGGCCATCGATCGGGCAAACCCACAAACCGCCGATGAGATCCTTGAAATGATCGATGTCGGCGTGGTTGATGCCTTGGCCGTTGAAGAGACCGACCTGATAGTGCAGGAATTTGCGACCGCTCGAAAGGGGAAGGAGGTCGCCCATGATTTGCACACCCGCGTCGCGACCGTTGGAGGTGTGTTCGCCGATGCGGTCATTGAGGCTCTGCAACTTGGAGGCGACCTGCGAGAAGCTGCCGAGACCGACGGCAAGAGGCGAGAGGGGTTTATCGAAGCCGAAGGGGCGGTGGAATTGACCGATGCGCACTTGGAATTCGGGGTATTTGCGCGATTCGACATAGGCATCGAGCAGACGAGGACCGCGGTCGACGCCGGGAGCGCCACTCATCTCGAGTTGAAACCGGTAGAAGACATCACGCCACACATAGCCGCTGCCGTAGAGGCGGAGGTAGCGCATGGAGAAATTGCTGGCGGTGGAGGCACCCTGACGATCGGTGACCTCAAACTTGGAAGTGAGGTAGCCTCCGAAGGTGATCGAGGGTTTGAAAGCGGGAAGACTTTCGGGCGTTTTTGCCTGCGCTGCGCTGACGTGTGCGAGGCTGTCGGCCGGTGTGAGACGGGCATTCGGCATTTCGGCCGGTGTGGCCGCGGCTGAACCGGCACACAACGTGCCTAAGAAACAAAGAAACAGAGTTTTCATTTGGAGCTAAACGGTTTGTCATGCAAAATTATGAAATTCTCGAGAGATATGCAGCGGAAGAAAAGAGAAAAGCGTGGGCAGACACCCCTCTCAACGCTCGAAAAACTGCATAATTGGTATCCCATATACAATTGAGAGAAAGAAAGACGTGGACTTTCAACCTGTTTTTGCAATCTATACTATCAAAAAAGAGGGAAAAGGCTTGGTGTCTCGGCGTTTTCTGACTACATTTGCAAGTAGAACAATAAAATAAGAATAAAACAAGCATCCTCATGGAAGAAATACTCGAAAAGCCTTATGTGATCGGGCTCGACATGGGCGGTACGAACTCGGTGTTCGGCATCGTGGACCAACGCGGCACGATTATTGCGCAAACGGCCATCAAAACGAAGGCCTATCCTGATGTCAAAGACTATGTGAAAGCGGCTGTGGAAGCGCTGCAACCTGCACTCGACGTGGTGGGCGGCATCGACAACATCCGCGGTATGGGTATCGGCGCGCCGAGCGGCAATTTCTATAATGGTACGATCGAACGCGCGGCTAACTTGATTTGGCAGGGCATAGTCCCGATCTGCGATCTCTTCGAAGAGGCACTCGGTGTGCCTTGTCGGGTGACAAACGATGCCAACGCGGCGGCCTTGGGCGAAATGACCTACGGCATTGCACGCGGCATGAAGAACTTTATCATGATCACCCTCGGCACGGGTGTGGGTTCGGGCATCGTGGTGGACGGTCGCGTGGTGTACGGTTCGGATGGTTTCGCCGGAGAACTGGGTCACGTGGTGATCGACCACACGGAAGCCGGACGCGAATGCGGATGCGGACGCAAAGGTTGTCTCGAAACGTACTGCTCGGCGACGGGTGTGGCACGCACGGCACGCGAATTTCTCGCAAAAAGCGATGCGCCCTCTCCGCTCCGCGACTTGGATCCCGAATCGATCACCTCGTTCGACGTGTTCCAAGCTGCTGAAAAGGGCGACAAAATCGCTTTGGACATCTTCGAATATACAGGCACGCTGCTCGGACGCACTTGCGCTGACTTTGCGACCTTCAATACGCCTGAGGCGTTTGTCTTCTTCGGCGGATTGGCCAAGGCGGGCGAATATCTCATGGAACCGCTGCGCAAAGCGTACGACGAAAACGTGCTGAAAATCTTCAAAGTGAAGGCTAAGCTCCTCATTTCAACCCTCAAGGGTTCGGAAGCTGCCGTACTGGGCGCCTCGGCGCTGGGATGGGAATAAAGCTCCCCTCCTCTTCCCCTTCTTCTTCATAACGGATTTTACGCTCCCCCGTTGAAGCTTGCGCTTCGGCGGGGGATTTTTGTATTTGACCGCATTGGGTAATGATACGTCCATCGGGGGTAACGGGTGGGAACGCGATAGGTGGTGCACAAGGAAAGGGGAATGTCCGGAAAAATGGATGAGGCGTGTCTTCTCCTCCGGGGCGGGCAGCCAAGGCCGTCGCCGTTCGCCGCAACGGCACAAAAAAGCTCTCGAGAACTCGGAGTTCTCGAGAGCTTGCTATTGACGTGGGAATGAAATGGGCTTATTTGGCTTCTTCCACAGCGGCCTGTGCAGCAGCAAGGCGGGCGATGGGCACACGGAAGGGCGAGCAGCTCACGTAGTCAAGGCCTACGCGGTGGCAGAACTTCACGGAGCTGGGTTCACCGCCGTGTTCACCGCAGATGCCGCACTTGAGTTCGGGACGTACGGAGCGACCTTTCTCGACGGCCATGCGGATGAGCTGGCCAACCCCTTTCTGGTCGAGCACCTGGAAGGGATCGACTTTGAGGATTTTCTTCTCAAGATAGACGGGGAGGAAGCTGGCGATATCGTCGCGCGAATAACCGAAGGTCATCTGCGTGAGGTCGTTCGTACCGAAAGAGAAGTATTCGGCACGGGTGGCGATGCGGTCGGCCGTGAGGGCAGCACGAGGAATTTCGATCATCGTACCCACCTTGAAGTCTACGCTCACGCCTTCTTCGGCGAAGAGTTTGGCGGCCGTGTCGCGGATCACTTTCTCTTGGCTTTCGAATTCGTAGAGAATACCGGTGAGGGGAACCATGATTTCGGGATGTGGATCGAGACCTTCCTTCTTCAGTTCGACAGCAGCACCGAGAATGGCACGCGTCTGCATGGCCGTGATTTCGGGATAGGTATTGCCGAGACGGCAACCGCGGTGACCGAGCATGGGGTTGGCCTCAACGAGGGAGTTGACGCGCTGGCGAATGTATTCGACCGTGACGCCCATGGCTTTGGCCATTTCTTCTTGACCGGCTTGATCGTGGGGTACGAACTCGTGGAGAGGGGGATCGAGCAGGCGGACATTGACGGGTTTACCGTCCATGGCACGGAAGATGCCGAGGAAGTCGGCTTTCTGGTAAGGCAAGATCTTCTCAAGTGCCTTTTCGCGTCCTTCGGCTGTTTCGCTGAGAATCATTTCGCGCATGGCGACGATCTTCTCGGGTTCGAAGAACATGTGTTCCGTGCGGCAAAGTCCGATACCCACGGCGCCGAATTTGGCTGCAACAAGTGCATCCTGCGGCGTGTCGGCGTTGGTGCGCACTTGCAAACGAGAATACTTGGCGCAAAGATCCATCAATTCTGCGAAGTCTCCGCTGAGTTCGGCAGCTTCGGTGGGGATTTCGCCGGCATACACGCAACCGGTCGTACCGTTGAGCGAGATGAAATCACCTTCTTTGAGCGTGAGTCCTTCGATCTTCACGGTGCGTTCCTTGTAGTCGACGATGATGCCGCCGGCTCCGGAAACACAGCATTTACCCATACCGCGCGCTACGACAGCAGCGTGAGACGTCATACCGCCGCGCGCCGTGAGGATACCCTCTGCGGCTGCCATACCGGCGAGGTCTTCGGGCGAGGTTTCGATGCGTACCATGACCACTTTCTTACCTGCGGCGTGCCATTCTTCGGCATCGTCGGCGTGGAATACGATCTGACCACAGGCGGCACCGGGCGAAGCGGGCAGACCGCGGGTGATTTCTTTGGCACCGGCCAAAGCACGCTTATTGAATACGGGGTGGAGAAGTTCGTCGAGCTTGTTGGGTTCGCAACGTTCGATGGCGGTTTTCTCGTCGATGAGGCCTTCGTGGAGGAGATCCATGGCGATCTTCACCATGGCCGTACCCGTACGCTTACCGTTGCGCGTTTGGAGGAACCAGAGTTTGCCTTCCTGCACCGTGAACTCCATGTCTTGCATGTCGCGATAGTGCTGTTCGAGCTTGTGCTGCAGGCTGTCGAGCTCCTTATAGATTTCGGGCATGGCCTCTTCCATCGAGGGGAATTTGGCGGCGCGCTCTTCTTCGCTGATGCCGGCGCGTTCAGCCCAGCGCTGCGATCCGATTTTTGTGATCTGTTGCGGCGTGCGGATACCGGCTACCACGTCTTCACCCTGTGCATTGACGAGGTACTCGCCGTTGAACAGGTTTTCACCGCTACCGGCGTCACGGCTGAAGCATACACCCGTTGCAGAGGTTTCGCCCATGTTGCCGAATACCATGGCTTGCACGTTGACGGCCGTACCCCATTCGTCGGGAATGGATTCCATCTTACGATAAAGGATGGCACGTTCGTTCATCCAGCTGCGGAACACGGCGCAGATGGCTCCCCAGAGTTGTTCGTGGGGATCGGTGGGGAAGTCGTGTCCGGTTTGCTTCTTGATGGCGGCCTTGAAGCGCTCTACCAGGTCTTTCAACTCTTCAACGGTGAGATCTTTGTCGAGATGAATGCCGCGAACGGCCTTCACTTCTTCGATGATGGCTTCGAAGGGATCGATGTCCTCTTTGTTTTCGGGCTTCATGCCGAGCACGACGTCGCCGTACATTTGTACGAAACGACGATAGGAATCGTAGACGAAGTGGGGGTTGCCCGTCTTGGCAGACAAGCCGGCGGCAACTTCGTCGTTGAGACCGAGGTTTAAGATCGTGTCCATCATGCCGGGCATGGAAGCACGGGCACCGGAACGTACGGAAACCAACAGGGGATTCGAGGCATCGCCGAATTTGCTATTCATGCTGGCTTCCGTTTTGGCGATGGCCGCAGCCACCGCATCGGAGAGTTCTGCCACGATGGCGTCCTGACCAACACGGTAATAGTCGTTGCACGTTGCGGTGGTGATCGTAAAACCGGGAGGAACGGGCACACCGATTTTATTCATTTCGGCAAGGTTCGCACCTTTACCACCGAGCAAATCACGCATGGTTGCGTCGCCTTCGGCTTTTCCGTCGCCGAATGTGTAAACTCTTTTTACTTGTTCCATATGCTTGATGACTGTTTCTATTTTGTATACTGCAAATATAACTCAAGTTCAGCAATCTGCCAAACTGATCTACGGTTTTTGCTATCTATGGTTTAAAAAAGTCGCGCTTTTCTATGCTTAAAAGGCAGGACGTTCGCGAAGTTACGAAAAAAGTTGCATTTTCTATCGTTCGCGAAGGTTTTTCTCAACGTCCCACGGCTTTTACGCCTTTGACGGTGCGCAATTTCTTGATCAACGAATTGAGTTGTGTGGTGTCATCGACCAGGACAGTCAGCTCACCATAGAACAACCCGTCATTGCTTTCGATGGAGATGTTGCGGAGCATGATGTGCTCTTCCTTTGAAATAATGGAAGTGATGTTGTTCACAATGCCGAGATCATCTTGTCCCACCACGTGAAGGGTGATCGGATAGGTACTTCCGCCTTTGCCGGCCCAACGTACCTTCACCACACGGTAGGGGAATCGTTCGCGCATCTCCCGCGCATTGGGACAACTATCGCGGTGGATTTTGATGCCTCCCGACACAGTGACGAAACCGAACACGTCGTCGCCGTAAACGGGATGGCAGCAACGGGCCATCTGGAATTGTACGCCTTTGAGATTGCTGTTGTCGATCACCAACACGTCTTCTTGCTCCGCCACGACGGGAGGAGTGGCGTCGGCCAGGTTGAAGGTTTCGGCACTTCGCACCTCGGCGCGTTCGGCGACACCGGCTTCGCGCTTCTGCAATTCCACATACGTGTCGAGCGAGGCGTTGAGATCAATCTTGTCTTCCGAGATGTCGGAGTAGAAATCGCCCGCTTCCTTGTAACCCAGTTTTTTAATGAGTTGATTCAAGGCGCGTTCGTCCCACTCGAGCTTGCGATTCTTCAATTTGCGCTCGAGCACCTCGCGTCCCATCACGCTGTCGCGACTTTTCATCTCGCGCAGGGCTTGGCGAATTTTCGAACGAGCGTGCGAAGACACCACGATGTTCAACCATTCGAGGCGGGGTTGCTGCGTGTTGGAGGTGAGGATCTCAACGCGTTGCCCACTACGCAAGGGCTGGCGCAACGACACATTTTTGCCGTCGACGATGCCGCCCACGCAACGATTCCCGATTTTCGAATGGATGAGATAGGCGAAATCCAAAACCGTGCTGCCGATTGGCAACTTAAACAGGTCGCCTTTCGGTGTGAACACGTAGACAGAATTTTCTTTCAGCCCGGTGCTCACGCCGTCGTCAACGTGGGGATCTTTGCCGGCTTCGAGGGCTGCGCGAATGTCGGCCAACCAGCTGTCGACGCCGCCCTCACTGCTCTTCACCCCTTTGTAGCGCCAGTGTGCGGCCAACCCATGCTCGGCCACTTCGTCCATGCGTTCGGTGCGAATCTGCACTTCTACCCACTTGTCTTCGGGTCCCAATACCGTGACGTGCAGACTTTCGTAGCCGTTAGACTTCGGCACGGTGACCCAATCGCGTAGGCGCTTGAGATTGGACTCATAGCGGTTGGTGATCAGCGAGAAAACTTTCCAGCAGTCGGCCACTTCCTTCTCAGGGGCGGAATCTAAGATGATGCGAATGGCGAAGAGGTCGTACACTTTCTCGAAGCCGCAGTGTTGCTTCTTCATCTTTTGCCAGATGGAGTGGATGCTTTTAGTGCGGCCTTTCATGTGGTAACGCAATCCCGCCGCGGTGAGCATCTGGTGGATCGGGGCGATGAAGCGCTCGATGTAGGCATCACGACTTTTCTTCGTGGCGTTGAGCGACTCCTTAATCATATAATAGGCCTCGTGCTCCAGATATTTGAGCGACAAATCCTCCAACTCCGACTTCAGTTTGTAGAGTCCGAGTTTGTGGGCGAGCGGGGCGTAAATGTAGGCCGCTTCGATCGAGAGGCGGCGCCGCGCTTCGTCGTCGGGATTGTCCTTCACACGACGCATCAGCACCACGCAGCCGGCAATGAGCAGCAACACGACCCGCATATCTGCCGCTTGCGAAACGAGCAAATTGCGGAAGTTGTCGGTTTTGAGCATCTCCTCGTTGAGCGCCTCGAGTTCGTGCACACGATCGAAGGCGGTGAGATCTTCGGCACTGGGCTGCCATTCGCGCAACCCGATTTCACTTTCAGCCAAACGGAGAGTTTCTTCACCGATTTCGCGGGCGTCGAGCCCAAAACGCGCGATCAGTTCGCGATCGGTGATGGCAGTTACATCGTAAGTGGTCATCGGCTTTTGTGTTTTGTGCGACTAAGGGAAAAGAATGGCGAAAGGTGATTCTCACGGGTCCGGAGAATCACCTTTGCTGTTCGTCGCGGGGTTATTTCGTTTGAGGCACGCGATATTTATCGCCGGTCTCACGAATGAGCACCTTGCGGTAGTCTTCGGGGAATCCGGGGCGTTCGGGATCCACACAGATGCCGTCGGGCGTCAGTTCCCATTTGCCGTCGGGCGTCTCCTTTTTCACCACTTGGTCGTTGAATTTCATGATGAGATATTCGCCGAGCGACTTCCACTCGCTCATCATTTCGCCCGACCATTGGGCAGCCAGTTCATTGACTTTCGATTCGACGGCCTGCGGTTGGGTCTTGGCCAACGCAAACAGTTCGGCATCGGCCGCCCGTTGGGCCTCGATCATGCGGCGCTGGAAGGCATCGCGACGTTGTGCCACGGTGGGGAACATTTGCGAGTAGCGGGGATAGACCATATTCGACACCCAGTTGCACAACCAGAAGGCCGATTTCCAAGAGAAGGTGTGGTCATTGGCCGTACTGTCGGCAAAGCACTCGGGCACTTTGGTGAGCGAGCAATAGACGGGGACAAACGGCGTGATGTTGGCATCGTCGTTGGCAAACCACAGCACGGCACCCACAGCATTGGGCATGCTGCCACGCAGTTCGCACACGATGACGAAACTGGCTTGGTGGGTCGAAACGGGGCGTTCGTTGAAGTATTTCTTTCCTTCGTGCTCCCACGTCAACGGCGAGGGGCGATAGGGAGCACCCCACACACCCGAACCGGCATCCTTCGTGCCGTCGAACGGCGTGTTCTCATAATGGTCGCGCATGGCGGACATCACGTCTTCCAAGCTCACAAGTTGCGTGGGTTTCACGTAGAGCGGCATCACTTCCGACGTACCGATGTGCTTGCCGTCGACAAAAGGCACGTATTTGTCCATACCGGTGGTGAAGTGGTTGAAGAGGCTCCACACACGAGCTTCGCAGAAACGTTGCGAACTGAAGTCGGCCGGTGCAAAAGCGTCGGAGAAGGAAAATTCGTCATCGCGGCCTTTGAAGTAACCTTTCGAACGGGCGAACGAAATCACGTCTCTCGCATACATCACGTTCTTTTTGTCCTTCAGATTGAAACGGTGAATGCGGCTTTGATTGGCGTGTGCACTGATGCAATCGTCGGGAATGCGCACAGCAACCCACACTGCGCCCTTGGCTGAATCGCCTTTGCCGATCATTTCGAGGATCCAAGCTTCGTTGGGATCGGCCACGGAGAACGATTCGCCCTCCGAAGCGTAGCCGTAGCGCGCCACCAGATCGGTCATCACGCGGATGGCCTCGCGTGCAGTCTTGGCACGCTGCAATCCGAGCGCCATGAGCGATACATAGTCGATGCCGCCGACGGGATTCTTCGGCCAGAGCTCTTCGCGGCCGCCGAAAGTCGTCTCGGTGATGGCCACTTGGTGCTCATTGATGTTGCCTACCACATTATAAGTGTAGGGCGCCTCGGGAATTTCGCCGAGGGGCTTATGGGTGTCTCCGTCCACGATCTTGCGCATCGTGCCGGGCGCGTGTTTGCCCGCGGGATAGTGAAGCATGCGTCCATACATGCCGTAGGAATCGGCACTGTAGGTGATGAAACAAGCTCCGTTTTTCGAAGCTTTCTTGCCTACCAACAGATTGGTGCAGGCCGGCGCCGCGAGGGCGAACAATACGGCGAGCAAGGCGAGGAGTCTATTCATTTGCCAGGGAATTTGATTTTCGATTTCTTCGGAACTCAATAGTTGCCCCCGTTCGACGTGCCGGCGTTCGGGGACTTCGCCATCGGCTCCCCCACGAATCTTGTGCGATCGGGGAAATACAACGGCAGCGAACCCGCTGACGGGATTCGCTGCCACAAAGATACTTTTTTTTCAGATACGCCGCTCATTTTTTCGGCCTTTTTCGGCCAAAAAGAGCAACAGTCAACGATTACGCATAGGAATGCATGCCGCCCAGGAGGAAATTGACGCCGAAATAGGTGAACAACACGCTCAGAAAAGCCAGGAGCACGAACCAGTGGAACGGCCGCGGACGACGCAGGACGGGGAGCAAACCGGGATGGAGGGCGAAGGAGTAGATCAACATCGTGATGAGGGCCCACACTTCTTTGGGATCCCAGCCCCAATAGCGCCCCCAGGAGACGTTTGCCCAGATGGCGCCGATGAAAATGCCGGCCGTGAGGAGGAACACGGCGGGATGCAACAGCAAGCGATTGAGCACGGTGAGCTGTTCGACGCGGGCGGCATTGGCCTCTCGCCGCGACAACCACAGCGCATAGCCACTGTTGAGACAAGTGAGGGCAAACAGCGCGTAGGAGAACATCATAATCGTGACATGCAAGCTGAGCAACGGCGAACTCAACACGGGCATGAGCGGCGTGATCTGCGGATTCATGTCTGAGAGGTGGGCCACCAGCAGAGCGAAGCCTGCAATCAGCAGGGCAAAGGGGAGTACGAAGGGGAAACGGCGCATCAGGGCGACGCCCACGCCCAACACGCACACGGCCATGAGGAGCATGGTTTCAAAACCGTTGCTCATCGGCACGAAACCCGCCAGATACCACCGGAAGGCAAACCACAATGCCATGCAAACGAAGGCGACGATCAGTGTACAACGCAATGTCACGTCGAGCCAGCGGCGGCGAAAACCACTCACCAACAGCCCAAACGCCAGAAAGCCCAGCGTGAGACAATACATGAAGGCGATTTTCACGGCGGGGACGCGATTGTAGATGATTTCGGCCGTGACCCGTCCGTCTGACAAGCGCGCGGCACGATCGGCCTCGGGCAGTGGGTGGATGAGCGTGCCCTTGTAGAGCATCACAATCAGCCCCACTTTCTCGTCGGTGTCTTGAATGGCGCGCGCCAACGGCGAGGAAGGATCGCGCTCGGCCGCCATGAGGCGCTGCAAACGGTATTCGCCGCCGGCATAGAGCTGCGCCACCGAGGCATAGTCGCCCACGATGCCCAGCCGCTCGCGCAGTGCAGCACTCTTGATGCGCACCATCGCCACGTTCTGCCACTCGGTGGGATAATAGATCCACGAGAGCAGCACTTGGTCGGCAGTGAGACCGCGAAACGACGTGCGCCCGCTGATTTTCTTGCAGAAATCCACCGATAGGGTGTTGAGCGGACAGACGCGACCGTTGTAGACAATCTGCCGCCGCCCGATGCTGTCGGCCTCGACACGGGAGATGGCGTGCAAAGTGCCGTCGGAAAAATCGGAAGCCGACGCACTCGCACTCCCCCACCCCGCCAAGAGACACAGCAGAAAGGCTGCGCGACGCAGAGCCGGGTGACGCAAGAGGGTGCGAAACGCACCGCCGCGCGCCAACAGCGACCAGAGCAACGACACAAACAGCAGTCCGTAGCCCACATAGGTGAGAAGAATGCCCCACGGGTCGTGGTAAAGGCTGAGCACACTTCCCTTTCCGTCGGTGTCGTAGGAGGTTTGATAGATGCGCCAGCCGTCAATTTCTGCGATATGGTTCATCGACACCACATAATTTTGCCCCTTCACACGCAAACGACTCTCATAGTCGGACGGCGTCTCCGTGCCGGGATAGTGATGCACCGTGAACTGCGTGAGCTGTACGTCAAACGGCAGGCGCCCCACGTCGTTGTTGTCGGTCAAAAAGAGATGTGCCGATTTGCCCACGCGCAAATGCAAACTCCCATTGACCGAACCGAAAGCGGTGCACAGGGCGCCGACCAAAATCACCACAAACGAGGTGTGCAGCGCGAGGGCATGCAGTCGGTGCCACAAGCGACGGCGTACGATCACCCACGCCCCGGTGACCACGATGGCCACCCACAGCAGACGGAAGCCCACCGTAGAGTAGAATCGGGCGTAGGCAGTCGCACTTCCCCACACGTGCTCGGCAATGGTGGCTGCAATGAGCACCACCACCTGCACCGCGAGGAGGAGGAAGGGGAGTTTAGAAGGGACGGTAGGTTTCATTGTGGCGATCGGCTACGGCGATGCACTCCATTTCGATGAGCCATTCGGGACGGCACACGGGGGCGAGGGTGATAATGGTGGGAACGTGGGGGAAACGAGCGGAGAAGAGATCGCGCACGGTGACATAGTCGGCGGTGTCGCGAAGATAGACCGTGATTTGCGCCGCATGGTCGGTCAGATTCATGTCGGCTTCAGCCAAAAGGGCGTCGACGTTCTCCCACATGCGGTGGGTTTGGCGCACGATGTCGCCGACATGCACCACACGCCCCTTGTTGTCGATCGAAGCGGTGCCGCTGATGAAGGCTTGTGCGCGATCGCCATATTCCACCACAGTGCCGCGCTCGAAGGTCACCCCATATTCGATGGTGGGGTTGAGGTGAGTGAGCGCATAGAGGTAGCGCTGCTGACCGGGCGCGAGACCTTTCACGGCATAACCGCCGAGTTGTACGAGCGCATGCGTGTCGGCAGGCAAACCACCGATGCCGGTCGAAGATATGTAGTGCGTTTCGGGGGTCAATCCCACACGAAGGAAATTGTCGAGGCGCGCTTTGACCAGTCCGGCGTAGTTGGTGTCGACATCGCGCACGAAAAACCAGGTGCGCACACAGTCGTCGGCGAGATTCAACCCCGATGCGGTGAGTTCGGCTTCGTAGCCGCTGAGGAGTTGCTCGGTTTGTGCGGCCGAATCGCCGCTGGGGCTTTCCATGCCCATGTGCCAAAAATGGCGATAGCCGCCGTGGTCCACCGTGGTCACGCCGTCGTGGCATTGCACGTCGGCACCTGCGAGGAAATAGACCCACAGACTCACTTTCGAACCGTCGAGCGGAGGTTGCTGGATGACCGAGACGGTGCACGAGCCATCGGGTTGCATGAGCGGAGCCTGGTTGGTGGCGTCGCTCAAATAATAGCGTTTCAACACCGGACGGGCATCGGCGGGCAGCAACTCGGCGCACACCAGCCGCAAGGCGTGGAGCAAACGCTCATATTGCTGGACAAAACCATCGTTGCGCGGCTTCACATGAAACTGAACGTGGTACTCGCTTGGTCCGGATGGGGAGATATAAGAAGAAAGCGCGGAAGAAACACCGATTTCTTCCCAGTTTTTTTTCAAAAAGTCCATTGTTTAGAAAGACACGACGCGAGAAGGCAAGCTGCCTTCTCGCTTTATCGTGGAATTAAGGTTTCGCTCCGGCGTTGATCCAGTCTTTGAGGAGCGTGAAATACTTGCTGTCGCGCTCATTGTTGAGGATGAGCGTGTGGTCTTTGTAGTGGGTGAGCCCTTCGTTGCCTTCGGTGAGCACGCGCACCAGCCAACTGTTGTCGGCCTGTCCGGGCACGATGCGTTGCGCCTCAGGGTTGAGACGCGAGGCGACGCCCACCGTGGCTGCATAAGCGTGGCCTTTGCGCAGATCCATGCCAGCCGCGGCGTGACCGTTGGTGCCGTGGCACTTGCTGCAGAGGTTGTCGAAGAGATGGTCCTCAACCACGGCATACATGCCCACATTGGAGCGGCCGACGTCGAAGCGCAGCGTGTCGCGCGTGCGCTCAAACATTTTGGGGGTGAGTTTGAGATCGGAGAAAGTGGCGACGCGCTCGCGCACACGGTCTACGACACAGAGCTGCACCCGATTGGCTTCGGAGGGTACGCCGCTGAGCACGAGATTCACCGAGTCGCCGTCGATCAACTGCGAGGGGATTTCTTTCTGCACCAGCGTGTAGTCGCTCCCGTCGGCAAAGGCGGCGAGCACCACTTGGTAACGATCACTCCAACTTTCGGCACCGCGGAGCCGTCCGGTCATCCGCACGGTGAGTCCTTCGCGGGTGGTGGTCGCCGTTTCTTCGTGAATGTTGCCCGAGTCGCACGAGGCCAGGAGCAAAGCGGCGCAACACCACAAAAACGTAAGAATTTTGTTCATGTCCAAATGAGGAAAGAGCGTTCGTTAGAAGGAGTATTGCAATTGCAAACGGGCACTGTGTGTGGCAATGCCGAGGTCGTCGTTGTCACGATCGAGCTGGGTCTTGTGCTTCCAGCGACCGGTGTACTGATACATGGCCGAGAGCTTCAGCCCCGTGCCGGGGAAGAAATAGTTGAAGCCGAGCGCGGGCGAGTTGAGCGTACCGTCGAGGTTGCTGCCGTTGCGATCGAAGAAATCATAGCGCGCGGCGAGCTGCAACTGGGGCGTGGCGAAATAACCCACCTGTGCATAACCACCGTAGAAGTTGAATTTGTCATTGAGCTTCATGCGTTTGGTGAAACCCATGTGCATGGCGTAACCTTCGGCGGCGAAATACCAACGATGGTAGAGCATGGCGAATTCAAAACCGAAGCGCGAGTCGTTGGTGCTCTCGTTTTCGCTCTCTACATTGAGGCTTCCGCTGAGGCCGACGAGCATTTTTTGCGCATTGAGCAGTTTCGGACTTCCCTGCGTGGCGGGCATCACGCCCCAAGGCTGATAAGTGAGGCGACCGGCGTAGAGCAACGAGGGAATGTGCCAATCGTCGGAGAAGGTCTTCGTGGCAGCATTCGTGCCGGAGCCGGTGCCATTGAAAACGCCCAACTGGTAGCCCAACTTACTTTCCTTGCCCACGGCAAACAAACCGTGTGCCTCGACACCGAGGTCGAAGCCCGTGGCCATCGAAGGGGTGACGGCATTGAGAGAATGGGGCAAAATGACGGGAGCCGTGAGCGAAGTGGGCAGCATGGGGAGAAGCGTCTCGCCGAGGGTGGTGAGATAGGCGTGGGCAAACGGCGTCTTGAACTTACCGGCGCGGAGACCGAAGCCGTTGTTCACCTTGACGTCGAACCACGCCTGCTGCAACACGTTGGCACCGCTGGCGGCGGCATTGATCGAGAGGTTGTAGGTCACTTTGTCGTAGGCCTTGCCGGTGAAACCGAGCACGGCATAAGGCATGGCGAAGCCGGAGTTGGCCACATTGTCTTGATTGTAGGCCTTGTCCAGCCCTTCATCGTCATACCAATTGAAGGCACCGTGAGTTTGCACCATGAGGTAGGGCTTGAACTCGAAGCTGCCGTTGTTGCTGCGCACGGTGAGCGCTCGGTTGTCGTCGATGCTCACCACACCGTTGGCGGTGGCTTCGTCCTGGGCGTGGAGAGGGAGCAGCGCACAGGCGGAAAGGGCAAAAGCAATGAGATGTTTCATTGTGATATGGGGTTGTCTTGTTGTGACAAAAAGTCGAATTGTGAAATGGGAGGGGAGAAAAGGGAACGGATCAGAGCGATTCGAGGAACTTGATCAAGGCTTGGCGATCTTTCTTCGGCATCTTCATGAAAAGACGCTTGGAAGCTTCGCCTTCGCCGCCGTGCCAAAGGATGGCCTCGGTGAAATTGCGCGCACGGCCGTCGTGCAAGAAATAGGTGTGTCCGTCTACCTTCTCTTGCAGGCCGATGCCCCACAACGGCGTGGTGCGCCATTCGCAACCGCGGGCCAAACCGCTCACATAGTGGTCGTTGAGACCCACGCCCATGATCTCACTGCCCATGTCGTGCAGCAGATAATCAGAATAGGGGTGAATGGTCTGGTTGCCGAGCCAGGGCAATTCGGTGCCGGCCAACAAGGTGGCACCGCGCGGACGGGTGTGCAAAGTGGTGACGTGGCACAGGTGACACTTGGCTTGGTAGAACATTTGTTCGCCGCGCTTCACTTCGGGGTCGTTCACGTTGCGGCGTGCCGGCACACCGAGGGTGTGCAGGTAGAGATCGACGTTCTCCATGTCTTCGGTGGAGACTTCGAGCCCGTGATAGGCCAGTCCCATCGCACTCGCCTGCGCAATCTGCGATTGTCCTTCAGAAATTTCCTCGGGATAGCGGCTGTTGGTCACACCCATGTCGCTCGAGAAGCCGAGTTCCACGGTGAGGTCGGCGTGCTGCGCCTTGTTGCCCGAAAGTCCGAGTTGATATTTGCCGCGCTCGAAGATGTAGTTAGCGCGACCGGAGATGCCGTATTCGGGATAGTTGCTCTTGCGCGCCAAGTCTTCGATTTCTTTGCGGTCGAGCGCCATCATCTGTCCCATGCCGACGTGGCGCAACGGAATACGCACGCTGATGTAGAGATCTTCCGGACGTATCGGTTTGCCGTCGGGACCGGGTTTGTACCAATCGGTGATGGTGTAGGATGGGGCAGCGAGTTCGTAGGGTTCGCCGTCGGGGAAGGTGCCTTTTTCGTAGCGCCAAGTTACTTTGACCTTGCCTTCGGCGTCGACGCCGTAAATGCTTTGGTCGTGCAGCACACGGCCATAATTTTGGAAGAAGGCACCATTGCGGCGCGTGATGTAGCACAACATGGCCGAGAAACCGTAGTCGCCCGAACCGTAAGCGCCGTCTTTGCGTTTGGTCCACACCGCCGGCACGGTACGGCCGGCATTGCGGTGACAACTACCGCAAGCGTATCCCGCGTAGACGGGACCGAGACCGTCGGCCGACGAACGCGGGTCGTCATAGAGGCCGTCGCCCTCTTGGAAGCGGCGTGCCAATTGGCCCGTCACCCAAGGCGAACTCTGGTCGTAAGCCAGTGACGAACTCATGTAGACCGTCGAAATGCCGGCCGAGGGGGCAAAACCGGTGGGGACTTCGGTTTCGGTCACTTGGAGGTCGTCGTTCTCGCAACTGAGCAGCGAAAGTGCGCCCAAAAGGAGGAAAGAGGAAGTAAGAATTTTGTTCATATCTGTTCGTCTGTTCAACAGTCGAGGTAAAAAATCGAGTGCACGCTGCGGCGCAGCCCGTTTTTCGCCACGTTTCCATCGAATTTCGCACGGATAGACTTAAAATGCAGAAGGGAGGGCGCAACCCGTGCGGTTGCACCCTCCGAAAGGAGCGTTCTTTGAAACATAATGTGACTCACGTATTTCTACACGAGAAAGAGCGTGGCCCGATATGCGTCAAGGAAACGGGATTCGGAATTACTTCTTCACCGTACGGGGTTTGCCGTCCTTGAAGAGCAAGTATTCGAGCGTGTGGTAACCACGTACATTCTGTGCCGTCTGGATGGCGTCCTCCGACTGACCGGGGTTCCAGTTCAGCTGAGAGTAATCGCCGGTCTTGAGGATGTTGACAATGTGTACCTGGTCGAGGGGCCAAGAGTCCATGTTAGGGTCGAGATTGAACTTCGCAACCGGACCGAAAAGGAAGGCTTCACTCGTTTCCCAGGGAGCACGTGCATCGAGCCATGCATCAGCTGCAGCCTTGAAGGCTTCGTTGCTGGGTTTTGCACGCAGTGCTTCGACGGCCTTGAGCAAGGCTTCGTTCTTCGTCACGAGATCAGCGTAAGTGGGAAGCACAACGTTGTCCACATACTTCTTGATGATCTTCTTGTAGGCCTCCTCATCGGCATTGTCACGCAGCCAGGGCTTGAGTTCCTTGTCGAGCACTTCGCTGAGTTCACCGCAAGCTTCTTGAGCGGCAAGGGCTTCCTTGCTGTTGATGTTGTTGCGGAAAGGTTGAGGGATGGCTTTGATGGCATCGGCGGCAGCGAGCACAGCCTTGTAAACCTTTTGCGTGAGCTGGTGGTTGCCCTTCGCAGCTACGTAGTTGAGGATCGACACGCCGTCGGCGGTGTGGTCGAACTTACCATCGCGCGAGCAAAGCAGTGCATTGCGAATCGAGAGGATGTTGTTCTGGTAGTCGTCGCGAGAGTGCCAAGAGTACCAAGATTCCACGGCGTAGAGCGCTTCGGTTTTCTTGCCCTTGTTGAACTTCTCGAGGGGGTCGCCGATTTTCTTTTCGCCGACTTCGCTCGAAATCTCAACGCAACCGTCGATGATCTGCTCGATGGCATCGAGTTGGGTGTTGAAATAAGGAGTGCGCGCAGCGAGCGTGCCGTCTTCGCTCTTGTTGTAAGGCGTTTCGCCTTCGAAGAGACGAGCGTAAGATATGGGCTCACCCTTCGAATCGTAGTCCGATTCGTATTGTTCGGTCCAAGCACGCAGCAGGGTCTTCGAGTCGTTGACGAGCAAACGGGCTACGAGATCGGCATAGCTGGTCCAGTTTCCGGCGTTCGTGGAGTTGTAGTCCAGGTTGGTAGGATCCACGTTTTCTACCACCTTGGGTTCATCCTTGTCACAGGAAGCGAGGACACCGGCGCCCGAAAGAAGGAGCGCAAGAGCGAACACACACTTTTTCATAATAGGTTGTTTGTTGGGTATTTGGATATTTCTTTTTTCGTTTTGGAGCAGCATGTTGCAAGGCGTGCGGGACGCGCAATGAGGATTTCCCTACGCGCTTTCGCATCGCGGCAAGCACACGTGCAGGAGGTTGGAGGGGCGTTCGATGCGTTCCTTATTTATTGAGGAACCACGCATTGAAGGCCACACCGAGGGCAAATTCGTTTTCAGAATTGAACTGCCCGCCACCGATGCGTCGCGTTGTGTAGTCAGCCTTCACCACAATGCCGTTGCCGACGCGGTAGTTCAGACCGAACACCCACATCGAGGTTTTCAGTCGCTGATCCATCACTGAGATATAAGCGCGACTCTTATCGCCCTCTTCCTGTGCATTGTAATATTCGTAGCGAACGAAGGGAATGATTTCGGGCAAATCCTCGCGACCGATGATGTTGCGCAAGTTCAGGCCCACTTCGCCGGCGTAACTCACAGCCCGCTTGGCCACCGGCACCAGACGCGTGTAGGGAGCCAGCTTGTTGAGCTTGCCGTTGCGCAGACTCAGTTCGCCGGCATTGCCGACATTGCCGGTCAGCACGTTGGCGCGGGCAATCACATAGGGATGCACATACTGTGCGTCCACCGTGAAGATATTAACGGGGAACTTCGTATTGTAAACGGTGGAAATATCGGCATTGCCACCGGCGTTGTCGCAATAATAATAGCTGACACCGGCGCGCAACCCCGGCACACCGGTCCAATCCAGTCGGGCCGCGAAAGCTGGATGCTGCAAACGGTCTTCTTCGAATTTACCCTGTTTGCCTTTCTGCACCCAGTTGTTGCGGTCGAATCCATTGGCATTCAAGCCGGAAACCACCATCGCTTGGTAATTGAAACGTGCGGCTTTCTGCCCGAAGGTGCCGTAGAAGGCCAAGCCCGTTTCGTGCCAGGTGCAGGGAATGAGCGACGATTCGCCTTCCGGACGCACCGTTCCGAAGAAGTTCATCGGCTCGTGGTGCGCATTGGTCAGCCCAACCGGCACAATCATGTGACCTACACGAACATTAAACGCAGGATGGATCAGGCGCGTGAGGTGAAATTGCTCAATGGCCACTTCACCACCCTTCTCCAACTCCGTTTCATATTCGCCGTTCTCAGATCTTTCCAGTTCCACAGCCGTGCCCGTACCGCCGGACTCGAATTCGATCTCGGCACCGAGCACCCATTTGGGCGAGAACTTATAGTCTAAGGCCAAAACAAAGCGAGGGATAGAAATCGTGGCACGCGATTCTTTCGGACTGCCTTCCGGATGACCATAGAAACGATTCATGCCGTAATCCTTGAAAGCGGAAACCATTTCGCCGTAACCACCGAGACGGAAACGACGGAAACCATCGTATTCACCGCCCATCGGACACAGTTTCGCACCGGCGGGATTTACTTGCCCGTCGGCGCCGTGATGTTGTTCCGTCGCACCGGTCATCGCATCGGGACGTTCCCCACGCTGATCGGTCGAACGGGCATCATAAGTTTCAAAACTCCGGCCAACACCCATAATGCTATCCTTAATCGGACACTGTGCGCCGGCTGTACTCGTAAACGCAATGCCCAAAAGGAGCGACATCGCATATCCGTTGATTTTCATCTTGTCTCACTTTGATTTTCACCTGCAAAATTACACACTCCATCTCGGAGAAACAATCACCAAATGTGGGTATTTCGTCTCCCTCTTATCGTTCTAAATTCTTAAAACGGGAGAATGAATACCCATTTGTGGTGATTATTGACTCACAAAAAAATCGTATCTTTGCCGACAGAACAGTTGCCAATGGCTTTTGCTCCCGTCACTTTCTGCAATACATGCGCGGACGTGGCGGCAAAAGCTCGTCTGCACAACACCCCTTCCCGTGCACCCGACGGCGCCACGAGAACGCAACGGCAACTCGGTCACCGACGCCTCACATTGCGCCGCCTGATCGGCATTCGAACCACTATTCGATCACTTACGATATGGGAATCAATTATACAGGACAAGACAAAATGAGCGACGTCATCGCTTCGCAACCCTCACTGCTCCAAATGATCAGCCGGTTCGGTATCCAACTCGGCGTGGGCGAGCGCACGGTGAGAGAAGTGTGCGAGGCGTCGAAGGTAGACACCAACACTTTCTTGGCCGTGGCCAATATCATGAAAGAGGGACCCTCTGTCGCGCAATTCTATGTGGAAAAAATCCACATGCCCACCCTCATGCGCCATTTACGTTCCGCCCACGACTTTTTCCTCGACTTCCAACTCCTGCACATCCGGCGCAAACTCCTCGAAGCCATCGACTGCTCTCGACAAAACGAGGTGGCATTCCTCATCTTGAAGTTCTTCGACGAATACATGAACGAGGTGCGCAAGCACATGGAACACGAGAATCGGCAGATCTTCGGTTACGTCGATCGGCTCATCTCCGGAGAAAACATCACCGAGTTTCGCATACAGCAATACTCCAAAAGCCATGACGGCATGGACAAGAAGCTGCAGGAACTCAAAAACATCATCATCAAATACTACACTCCCGCCGAAGGAACTTCGAGCGACATGCTTTGCAACGTGCTCTTCAGCATCTACAACTGCGAAGCCGACCTGCGTGCGCACTGCGAAATGGAGGAAGCCTTGTTCTTCCCCGCGGTGCAATTGCTCGAAGAGCGCATCGCCAACAAGACCTACACGCCGGGCAACACCGACGAAGCCAATACCCTCTCCGAACGGGAACGGGAAATCATTGCCTACATCGTCAAAGGTTTGACCAACAAGGAAATTGCAGCCGAACTTTTCCTTTCCATCAACACGATCCTCACGCACCGCAAAAATATCTCTCGCAAATTGGACATCCATTCCGTAAGCGGACTCACCATCTACGCCATTGTCAACGGGATCGTCAAGATCGACGAGGTGAAAATGCAATAGTTTTTCCAACTCGCTCCACGCAAAACGGGCACTCCTTCATCGGAGTGCCCGTTTTGTATGAGTAGGCCACTGAAAAAGGTCAATAACAGATGCGACAAGCGCGCAGCCCACGGCGTTTCGCCTCCGACAGGCTCACACAATCCGGATCATATTTGCAACGATTCAGTCCGCGACAATCATAATTAGAGTGATAAGCCTTAGCCTGCTTACTATTGCAGACATAAACACTCCCTTCACCATTCGATGCCGAGACACTTTCCGACAAAAAGGGACACAAGAATGAGGCGACAAGCACAAAAAGAAAGGTTTTCATTCAGAAGTGGATGATGATTTGAGAAACAAACTGCCGAACGCCTGTACATCGGTTATTTTCCGACGCAGAAGTTCTTGAAAATCGTGCCGAGCACTTCGTCGGTCGTCACTTCGCCACCGGTGATCTCGGCCAAATGGTGGAGGCACTCCCGCAAGTCTTGCGCCACAAAGTCGCCCGAAAGTCCGGACTGCAAACCTTGCCGCACGCGACGCACATCGTCGAGCGCCGCCGAAAGCGCCGCATAGTGACGCGCATTAGTCACCACCACATCGCCTTCCGTCTCCTGCGCCGCAGCAGCCGTCGCCACCAAGGTTTCGCAAAGTTCCGTCACGCCCTCGCCCTCTCTGGCCGAAAGGAAAAGCACCTGCGGGTCGACATTGCGCGCACGCGCCGCTTCGCGCACTGCCGCTTCGACCGCCGCGCGGCGTGCCGACGACAAGGCGTCATCCTCTCCGTCGCGCTGCAAACAATCCGCTTTGTTGACCGCAACAATCACCCGGCCTTCCGTCCGCGCGCCGAAAACTTCGTCGGACAGAGCGGCCAATTGGCTTTCTGCACAATTCACATCGACCACGAAAATCACCGTGCGCGCCAATTGCAACTGCCGCCGACTGCGCTCGATGCCCATTTGCTCCACGCGGTCTGTCGTGTCGCGCAGTCCAGCCGTGTCGATGAAGCGAAACAGCACCCCGCCCAACACAAAGGTGTCTTCCACCACATCGCGGGTCGTACCGTGCACATCGCTCACAATCGCACGATCGTCCTGAAGCAACGCATTGAGCAAGGTCGATTTGCCGGCATTGGTTGCCCCGACGATGGCCACCGGCCATCCTTCGCGCAGCGCATTGCCCGTCGCAAACGAGTCGGCCAGTCGCGCTGTCTCGCGCTCCACGGCGGCCGCTACGGCATCGAGCTCTCTGCGATCGGCAAATTCCAGGTCCTCGTGGTCGGAAAAATCCAATTCCAGCTCTAGCAAAGAGGTGAGCTGCAGCAATTGCTCGCGCAGTCCGGCCAGTCGCTGACTGAAATGCCCGCGCATCTGACTCATCGCCACGCGGTGCGACGCCGCCGTCGAGGAAGCAATGAGGTCGGCCACAGCCTCTGCCTGCGACAAGTCCATTTTACCGTTCAGAAACGCCCGACGTGTGAATTCACCCGGTTCGGCCGGCTCGGCCCCCGCTGCCAAGAGCAGCTGCACCACGCGTTGCAAAATGTAAGTCGACCCGTGGCAAGAAATTTCGGTGGCCTCTTCGCCAGTGTAAGAATGGGGGGCGCGAAACACAGAAACCAAGACTTCGTCGACAATGGTCTCATCGGCGGGGTCCACAAGGTGGCCGAACGCCAAGGTGTGCGAACGCCGTTCGGCCAGCGGGCGACCACTGCGTGCACGAAACACACGATCCGTCACGGCGAGGGCGTCGGGACCGGCCACGCGCACCACGCCGAGGGCACCGCCGGGCGCTGTCGCCACGGCACAAATGGTGGAGGTTTGCATGAAGCTTACTACTATAAATATGAGAGGTAATACGTCATCGACGCTGCGCATCGAGCAACTGACGTGCCGACGAAACGTAGCCGGAAAAAGTGAACGTGTCGAGCAAGAGATCGCGATCATAACTTCCCTCCAAACAGGGAGCGATGAGCGAAAGCGCCTTCAAACGGTCGCTGTCGAAGCTGAACTGTCGGAGCAAAGCACGCCCTTGCCGGCCGCTCAGACGCCGGTTGGTCAAAGCATGGCCGAGCACGTCGAGACGATTGATGTCGGTTGCCGCGGCACGAACCGACAAAAGTAAATCGAGAAAATCATCGTCATCAACTTGCGATGACAACGCGCCGCTGCTTCCCGCGGCATAGGGCCTCACTGCGAGCTCCTCATTCAGCAGGAAATTCACCACACGGCCGTCGCGGAACGAGAGTTCCAAACGACGCCGACGGTTGTGCCAATCGGCGCCCCACTGATAGTGCCAGCGGGCCGAGTCGGGTGTGACCGTTCGGGCAAGCGGTGCCCCCAACAGGTGTCTCACCTGGGCTTCGGTCATGCCGACACGCACGTCATCGGCCGATCCGTTGGAGACCGCCGCAGCACAACTGCCCAAAAGCAGCGGCAAGCCAAGGAGGAGGAAGCTCATCTTTTTCATACGACGAGAGTTTTTGTGTGAACACGGCGCAATCTGAACTGCATTTTTTGAACTCCTTTGGCGCTCACTACTTTACAAAGTTCCGAATTCTCGGCGTAAAAAACAAATTTCGCGCATCGAAATTCGCTTTGACGTGCCGCCACAAAAAACTCCCCACACTCTTCACGAGCGCGGGGAGCCATCCAAATAGCTTTATTTATGAGGGTGCGACCTTTGTCGCACGGCGGTGTATTTACTTGATCACGACCTTGCCGTTTTCAATGCGCACACCATGCTCCGCATTCACTGCGGGACGACCCGACAGATCATAAACCTTGTCGGTCGTGGAGGCAGCGTCAACTTTCACCCCATTGATACCGGTGAGGGTCTTGGCGGGATCGAGGAAGTTGGCGGGTACATTCTCCTTGCCGGAGAGCACCTGCTGCTTGCCGTTGCCGAATGCGCAGAGCACGAAGTAGCCCTTGTTGACAATCGCCGAGGGGATGGTGAAGTTGTAGGTGTTGGAAACGTAGACCATCTTGCCGTCCTTGTCGTAGACTTTGAAGCCCACGGCACCTTTACCGCTGTTGCGGTCGACGGTGATGCGGCCGTTATTGTCGGTCACCTTGTAAGCTTCGCATTCCAGGTCGTCGCGGAAGTCGGTCACCATGCCCACATCGCCCACTTCGCGAGCGTCGCCGGGCGTGGCGTCGTCGGAGGTGGCCAAACGCATCTGGCCGGGCTTGCTGCCCACGCCTTCTGCTTGGATCTTGCGGATGCGTTCGTCGATGAAGAAGATACCGGGATGTGCCTTCGGGTACTTGCTCATGTACTTAATGGCCTTGTCGATGTCGGCCTGCGTGGTGGTGAACCAGTTGTCGTGGTAGTCGCCCGTGTTGTGCTTCGTCACCGGTTTGAAGAAACCGTAGAATTGGAAGAATTCAGAGAGGTCTTCTTGTGCGACGTCGCTGGCGTACATGGCAAACTTGAGGTAGTTCTTCAGTCCGCTGATGGGCGCACTTGCACTGGTCGAGTAGGTCATGGGATCCTTGCGCAACTTGGCGAAGAGCTCAGGATAGAAGTTGGGATGGTGTCCCTGGAGCTGATAGTAGAGCCAAAGTTGGAAGTAAACACGGCTGCGCGTCCAAATGTTGTATTCGTCACGGAAGGCACCGCGGTGGAAGTCGGCGATCGGGCTGGAGAGGGGACGTCCGCGGCCCACGTTCGTGCCTTGCAACCAGCGGTAAACCTGCGAGAAGAAGTTGACCGACATTTCCGTGTCGCCGGCCATGTTGATGGCCTTTTGGTGAATGTGACCCGTTTCGTGAGCCACCACCCAGATGGGCGCACCTTCGTCGTTCTCCGTGCCGCGGGTGAAGCGCTGGTAGTTCAGGTAGTCGCCCACACCGGGATAGTACGTGCCGTAGGTCGAAGCATAGGGGTTGCCCTTCGACGAAGAAGAGGCAGAGAGCATGCAGTTGAAGCGATCGAGATACTGGTCGATGCCCATGAGATCGCGCTCGCACTTCACGAGTTCATCCCAGCGCTTCAATACGCCTTCGATGCCCATCGGCGTGCCGTCGACATCTTTCTTGGCAAATTCGCTGCGATTGAGTTGTTCCTTCACGCCCGCGAGATCCATGTTGAACTGGTAATACTTGTTCTTCATGTGGATCACCGGGTCTTTGAAGAGCGTTTTCTCCATGTCGAGCCAGTCGGCGTTGGTGTGTCCGCGGGTGATGTCGAAATAACCGTTCACGCGACCGCCTTCGATGTGGATTTGCAGAGCGGGCACCGAAGCGAGAAGCTTGCGCGGATCGGTGATGGTGTAGACGATGAACAGGTGGCTGTCATTGTCGGCCACCACCATGTTCAGACCGGGATTGAGACGCTGACGCGGACCTACCACGTTGAGTCCTTCGGTGGTCATGGCTTCCACCTTGGTGGAGGGCACGAAACCGTTGGCGTTGATATAGATGAAGGCGGCTTCACCGCGCTTCAGGCTGATGCCCGTGGGGCCGGTTTGGGGCGAGAACATGTAGCCCGTGCCCACATATTGGTCGTAGTTCCACTGCGTGTCGTCCGAATAGGGCTTGTAGTCATAGACGCGGAATTCCTTTTCGCGGTGTCCCCACGTGTTGTTCTTGACTTTGAGCGCCATGGCCTGCACCGAAGCGGGGAGGGCAATGTAGTTGCCTGCAGCGCCACCGGCGGGTTGACTCATGAGATTGGTCAGGTCGGCATCGGACATGGCCTGGAATTGCGGTTTGAGCGCCGTGCAACCGGGATCGGTGAAGTAGACCGCGAGGGTGTTCTTCACCTTTTGGAGATTGGCGCCGCTGAAATCGGCCAGTTCAGCCAAATTGTTGCGTGCCACGCTCAGCGCGGCCTCGTCGACCTCGGCTTTGGTGATGATCCATTGCGATTCGGGCATGTTGACATCCCAACCCACGACGTGGTTGCCGCCGTCGTTGTGGAGTCCCACATTATTATTGTCGCCGAAACCGTAGCTGGGCGTGAACTCGTCCTTGCCTTCGGTGAGGGTGAAGCTGGGGTTCGACGAGGTCACAGTGGTGTAAGCGCGCGAGCGTTCGCCGCCCTGCGTGGCCACATAACGTTCGGTCAAGGCATTGCGGAGCGACCACTTCGTGCCTTTTTTCACCATCTGCCACACTTGCGAGAAGTCGCCATCGGTTTTGGGGAGCGTGCTGAGCTCGTGCGAGCCCGTACCTTCCGAGAGCACACGACCGTAGGCCACATTGGTGAGGTAAACGTAGCCCGTTTCGGTCGGTGCGATGGCACCGCTGCCGTTGATGAGCTGCGTTTTGATTTCGTCTTTCGTCACATCGGTCACGGGTTCGAGCACCCAGTCGGAGAAATTGTCGTTGACCGTGGGCGAGTTGGCCTTCCATCCGAGGATGTTGTGCGTGCCGTTGTTTTCATTCAGGCAGTTATCGCCGCTGAAGTCCGATTTCCACGACAGCGTGACGTAGCTGGTGCTACCGGTCTTGGCGTTGGCGTCGCTATACTTGAGATAGTACTTTTTGGCGCCTCCGGAAGTGACCATCGGGTTGCCCGATTGGTCGTTGAGGAAGCGACCGGTGGCGGCATTGCGCACGGTGAAGTTGTCGCCGTTGGCCGTGAGGAGCCACACTTGGGTGAGTTTCTGCGCGGCAGCGTTGACTTTGTTCTGCCCGGTGAGTTTACCTGTGGCTGTAGCTTCCGTCATGTAGCGATTGGAACCACGATTCTTGATGCGGAAGATACCACCTTCGCGGAGTATCTTCTCCACCGCGGCCCGATCAGCCCAACCGACGGCGGGCTGCATGACGCCCAAAAGGACGGCCAGCAGGAAGATGAATGCTGAGAGTTTCTTCATTTGATGGTAGTTTATTCTGCCGCAAAGATAGGTTTTATCTCCGAATTAACCACAAGAGAAAGGGCATTTTTATCATGTAGACTCTACATTTTCGCCAATCGCCCGCGATCTTTCCGCGTTTCTCGCCGCTTGCATTCGGGACAGCACCGACACCACTCCACCCTGCGCACAGTTTTCACCACGCCCCCTCCTCCCTTGTGATGAAACTGCGGAGGAAACGTGAATTAGTTGGCGACTTTCTCCGATCTCCTCCGCGTGTTCTCACGCATACGCGCGCGTTACGCGCATATCAGTCGGTTTCCGTTTTTCGCCTTCACGTCTTCACCGACATGTCGGAATCTCCTCATCCACATTTGATTAGGGGTGAAGACTTTTATTCCCGAACCTTCACCCTCCGCGCCCTGCCCTGTTTCCCTCTCGGGAGTGATCGATCTGCGAAGCAACCGACGGGTGAAGGAATGGTGAAGGTGCGAACCCCAAAGTCTTCACCCCTTATCGACTCACTCACAGCAAATTGCGTCACATGGGTGAAGGTGTGAAGACAAAAAACAAAAAGCGATGGACACGCGCGCGTAATGTGCACGCGATAGGCGGTGCCTTCACCGGCGATGGGCAACATGAAGACGGGCGACTCCGGTGCGCCCGCGCGATGTCGCACGACGGGGAGTCCGCAACGAAAAAAACAACACGCGACAAAGCGGCAGAAACAGAGGGTTGGCACAGTTGTTGCAAAAGAACGGACATCTAACAAAAAAATTCAGTTATCAAATGGCAGTACAAAAAGGTAACATCGGCATTACGACCGAAAACATCTTCCCCGTCATTAAGAAATTCCTCTATAGTGATCACGAGATTTTTCTCCGCGAGATTGTTTCCAACGCGGTAGACGCCACGCAGAAACTGCGTACCCTCTCCGCCAAAGGTGAGTTTAAGGGCAGTCTCGACGACCTGAAAGTCTCGGTCAAGATCGACAAGGAAGCCGGCACGCTCACGGTGAGCGACAACGGTATCGGCATGACGGCCGAAGAGATCGACCGCTACATCAACCAAATTGCCTTTTCGGGTGCAACGGACTTCCTGGAGAAATACAAGGATGACGCCGCCACCATCATCGGGCACTTCGGTTTGGGCTTCTACTCCTCGTTCATGGTGTCGAGCCGCGTGGACATCATCACGCGCAGCTATCGCGAAGGGGCGGAAGCCGTGAAATGGAGCTGCGACGGCACCCCCGAGTTCACCCTCGAACCGGCCGAAAAAGCTGAACGCGGAACGGACATCGTGCTCCACATCGATGAGGAAAACAAAGACTTCCTCGAAAAAGCCCGCGTCGAAACCTTGCTCAACAAATATTGTCGCTTCCTCCCGGTGCCTGTGGTCTTCGGCAAAAAGACCGAATGGAAAGACGGCACACAGGTGGAGACGGCAGAAGACAACGTGGTGAACGACACCACTCCCCTCTGGACTAAAACACCCTCGACGCTCACCGACGAGGACTATCGAAACTTCTACCGCGAGCTCTATCCCATGCAGGATGAGCCTCTCTTCTGGATTCACCTCAATGTGGACTACCCCTTCAACCTGACGGGGGTGCTCTACTTCCCGAAGATCAAGAACAACCTCGAGATCCATCGCAACAAGATTCAGCTCTTCTGTAATCAGGTGTTTGTCACCGATTCGGTAGAGAACATTGTGCCCGACTTCCTCACCCTGCTCCACGGGGTGATCGACAGTCCCGACATTCCGCTCAACGTGAGCCGCTCCTACCTGCAAAGTGATGCCAACGTGAAAAAGATTTCGCAATACATCACCAAGAAGGTGGCCGACCGTCTCTCGTCGCTCTTCAAGACCGACCGCGAACAGTTTGAACAAAAGTGGGACGACCTGCGCTTGTTCATCGACTACGGCATGCTCTCCGAGGAAGACTTCTACGACAAGGCCAAGAACTTCGCGCTGCTCAAGGATGTGGACAACAAATACTACACCTACGAGGAGTATCGTGAGGCGGTGAAGGAGAATCAGACGGACAAAGACGACCGTTTGGTTTGCCTCTACACCAGCGACCCCGAAGCACAATATGCCTATGTGGAGGCAGCCAAGGCCAAGGGCTACAACGTGCTGCTGCTCGATGGTCAGCTCGACGCACCGCTGCTCAACATGCTCGAGCAGAAATGGGAGAAGACGTCGTTTGCCCGTGTGGACGGCGACACACTCGAGAACCTGATCCGCAAGGCCGACAATACCCCGACGGAGGCCGACAAACAGTTGCGCGAAAACCTCAGCGGTGTGTTCACCGCCGTGCTTCCCAAGGTGGAGAAAGCACAATTCCACGTGGAGGCTTCGGCACTCGGCGCCACCTCGGCTCCCGTCTTGGTGACGCAAAGCGAATACATGCGCCGCATGAAGGAGCAGGCTCGTTTGCAACCCGGCATGTCGTTCTACGGCGAACTGCCCGACGCTTACAGCCTGGTGCTCAACACCGACCACCCGCTGGTGCGCAGTGTGAACGACGGCCTGAACGCGGCCACGGCCGAACGCTTGGCGCCCATCGACGCCGAACTGCGTGGACTCCACGCTCGCTTGCAGGCTATCGAGGCAGCTCAACAGCACACGAAGCCCGAAGACGTGACCGAGGAGGAAAAGAACGAGCTCAAGCAGGTGAACGACCAAATCGCCGAACAGAACACCCAACGCGAAGCGGTGTTGGCCGACTATGCCCGCACGAACCAAATCGTGCCGCAGCTCATCGACCTGGCGCTGTTGCAAAACGGTCTCCTGCGCGGCGAGGCGCTCAACGCCTTCGTGAAACGCTCGGTAGATCTCATCAAATAAATCACTGATTGACCTCACTTTGCGGTGAGAAGCACCTCGTGACTTCTCACCGCAATTTCATTTTTCAAACACTATGCACACTACTCTTTCGTCGATCTGGCGGCTCGGTGCCCTCCTGCTGGTGCTGAACTTCGCCCCGCAAGCCGATGCGACCGCTCCCGCTAACCCCGTAACGGCTGCCGGCACCCGCGCACCGCAAACCGGCGCAGTGATCTACCAAAGCAGTGATTCGGCAGAAGTGGAACGCCTGCTGGGCAACGCTTCGCTGCAAACCTCGATCGATTTCGCGCGCCAATTGAAAGGGCGACCTTATGTGGCGGGGACGCTCGAGATGGCCGATCCCGAACGCCTGGTGGTGAACCTCCGCGGATTGGACTGCGCCACACTGGTGGAGACGGCTTCGGCACTGGCCATGACGCGCCGCGAAGGGAAGACGCGATTTGCTGACTTTTGTCGCAACTTGCAACGCCTGCGCTACTTCGACGGACGCATTGCGGGCTACACCTCGCGCCTGCACTACCTCTCGTTTTGGATGGCCGACCATCGGCGCAGAGGAACGGTCGAGGAGGTGGTGCTGCCCACGGCGCTCACCCGGCCGCTCCACATCGACTTGCACTACATGAGCCGGCACCCCGATGCTTACCCTTTCTTGCGCAACCACCCGGAACGGGTGCGCGAGATCGCCCGTTTGGAACGCAAGTATTCTGGCGACGTGGGACGCTTCTTGCCCAAGAGCAACGTGGGGCTGTCGCGCCGCGAACTGGGGGCGATTCAAAACGGTGACATCATTGCGGTCGTCACCCGAAAAGACGGACTCGACTACTCGCACCAGGGGTTGGCTTTCTGGGGCAACGACGGCAAACTGCACATGCTCCACGCTTCGAGTCAATACAAGAAAGTGATCGAAGACTCGCGCACACTGGCCGCCTACCTGAACGGCATTTCGCACGCTTTGGGCATCCGCGTCTTTCGCGTGCGCTGACGCGAGTGCGGCTTCGGCCCGTGGTCGCAGAGACGACTCGGACGAATTACAATCTGCGTGCGAGACGTGCCGGCGAAGCTCTTACGAACGTGAGTTGCCCCCCTTTCTTCATTCCGACACCTAAATACATCTTATATGGAGTACATCAAACTCAACAACGGCCTCGCCATGCCTTCGCTGGGCTACGGCGTGTTTCAAATCAACGATGAGGAGGCGGCCCGCTGTGTGGCCGATGCCATCGAAGTGGGCTACCGGCTCATCGACACGGCGCAGGCCTATGGCAACGAACGTGGCGTGGGCGAAGGCATTCGCCGCAGCGGCGTGGCGCGCGAGGACCTGTTTATCACCACCAAAGTGTGGATCAGCAACGCCGGCGAGCGCAAAGCGGCCGCTTCGATCGACGAAAGTCTGAAACGGCTCGGCACCGACTACATCGACCTTCTGCTGGTGCACCAACCCTTCGGCGACTACTACGGTACGTGGCGCGCAATGGAAACGGCCCTGATGATGGGGAAGGTGCGTGCTGTGGGCGTGAGCAATTTCAGCCGCGGACGCTTCACCGACTTGGCCGTGCACAACAAAATTCTGCCGGCCGTGAATCAACTGGAAACCAACGTGCTGTCGCAACAACGTGAAATGGAGGGGCTGCTCAACCAATTCGACGCGCGCATCATGGCGTGGGCGCCGCTCTCGCAAGGCGACGGACAGTTCTTCGACAACGAAGTGCTGTGCGAATTGGCGCAACATCACCACAAAACGGTGGCACAGGTGGCTTTGCGCTGGTTGACACAACGCGGCATCATCGCCATTCCCAAGAGCACACACAAGGAACGCATGCAGGAAAACTTCGACATCTTCGATTTCCAACTCTCTGCAGACGAAATGCAACGCGTCGACGCGCTCAACCGAACGGATACGGGAACAAGAAATTTCGACGACCCGGAATATATCAAACAACTGCTGTCCTACGTGCCTTGATTTTTTCATTTACATCGACACTCGGCACCGCTTATCCGAAAGAAACATTTGGAAAACGAAACAGCTAAAACGATCGTTCGAGATCTTCAAATTCGTTGGTCGGACCGGTTGTTCACTTAGAAATAGCAAAAAAGCCGTCATTCGTTGTCCGAAAATTCATAGTGACTCCACTTTGCCGAGCGGCACAGCTTCTATCATAATCGGCTCATTCTTAATGTAGAATGAGTCGATCATTGTTTACGGGCTTTCAACAACTTATCAGAACAACAAGTCGAACCACTCTCTTCTATAAAAGATACTATTTTTACACGATGTGTGGAGTCGTCCAAGCACACTCCACCCAAAATTAACTATATTCGCGGTATGAAAAGGAGGACCATCTGGCTCACCGCCGTGCTGATGTTCGTGTCGATCTTCGCGCTGATCGTAACGGAGGTGTACTACTACCATCAGATTCAGGACATGCGCCGCCGGCAGTTTGAAGAAAACGTGCAACGCGCGCTCTATCAAACCGCGCATGCCCTTGAAATAAAAGAGGTGCAAGACCGCTTGGATGCGGAAATGGGCATCGCTGCAGACAGTGTGAGACAAGCCGCGCTCGATTCTATCGCTTTCAGCAAAGAGCAGAACGGCGCGAAAGATGGAATGGCCCACGGCGGGGCGTTTGGACGGAGATACCCGATCGCGCTCAATGCCTTCGGCGACAACTCGATCAAAGCCAGCCTGCGACAGCGCTACCTCAAGCAGCGCCACCTCGTGGACGAAGTGATCTACAACAATCTCGATCGCGTCACCGACAAACCGCTCGAACAACGCATCGACCGCACAGAACTCGATGCGCTGCTCAAAAACGAATTGCAACACAACGGGATCGACTTGCGCAAGGTGCACTATCACTTCAAAGTGCTCACGGCAGACGGGCGTACGGTGCTGCGCTGCCAGGACTACAACGAAGATTTCGGCGACGCCGAATTCAAGCAGGAAGTCTTTGCCGACGATTCGCCCACCCACATGGGCATCCTCGTGGTGAGGTTCCCCGATCTGGGCAGTTATTTCATGCGGGAAATGGGCTTCATGGCTCCCTTGGTCATCTTCAGCCTGCTCATTCTCTTGATTTCGATCTTCACCCTCATCGGGATCAACCGGCAAAAAAGACTCTCGCAGATGAAGACGGACTTCATCAACAACATGACCCACGAGCTCAAAACGCCGATTGCCTCCATTTCGCTCGTGGCACAAATGCTCTCCGACCGGAGCATCGTTCTGCCTCCCGAAAAGGTGAGAGACTACCACAGTGTGCTGCTGTCGGAATCGAAACGGCTGCGCATGCTGGCGGAAAAGGTACTGCAAATTTCGATGTTTGACAGTATCGCTGCCATCCACTTCAAGTTCGACGAGCTGGAAGCCAATACCGTGGTGGAAGAAGCCGCTATGGCTTTCCAACTCAAAGTGAAGCAAGATGATCCCAACGGCACGATCGAGACACATATCGATGCGGAAGACCCGATCATCAATGCGGATCGAATGCACTTCACCAACCTGGTGAACAACCTTCTGGACAATGCCCTCAAATACCGGCGTCCGGAAGTGCCGGTAAAACTCATCGTTTCGACCAAAAACGTGGGAAAACAATTTGTCATTACCTTCGCCGACAACGGCATCGGCATCAAGAAGGAAGACTTGAAGCGCATCTTCGATCGCTTCTATCGCGTGACGTCCGGCAATGTCCACAACGTGAAAGGCGTGGGCATCGGACTGGCCTACGTGGCCGGCGTGGTGAAAGCACACCACGGCACTATCGAAGTCGATAGTAAATACGGCCAGGGCACCACCTTTACCGTCAGTTTTCCGATCATGGACGACTGAGGCAAACAAAAATATTCATCACAAATACCTATCACTATGACTCTTGACGGAAAAGTAAGAATCCTCCTCTGCGAGGACGACGAGAATCTCGGCATGCTCCTCCGCGAATATCTCTTGGCAAAAGGCTATGATGCCGTGCTTTGCAACGACGGCGAAGAGGGATACCGTGAATTTCTCCGCAGCAAATATAACCTCTGTGTTTTCGACGTTATGATGCCCAAGAAGGATGGTTTCACCTTGGCAAAGGAGATCCGTCTCACGAATACCGAAGTGCCTATCGTCTTCCTCACGGCCAAAACACTCAAAGAAGATGTCTTCGAGGGATTCAAAATCGGCGCCGACGACTACCTCACGAAGCCTTTCTCGATGGAAGAACTCACCTTCCGCATCGAGGCGATCCTTCGTCGCGTTCAGGGCAAGAAGAACCGCGAACGCACCTTCTACAACATCGGTAAGCACTATGCTTTCGACACGCAGAAGCAGATCCTCAGCTACACGTGCACGGACGAAGCCGATGCACAGCGCATCAAAGAACAGTTCGATGCAGAAGTGCACGACGGCAAAGCGCAAAAGAAGTTGACCACCAAGGAAAGCGAACTCCTCAGCTTGCTCTGCGCTCACATGAACGAGATCCTCCAACGCGATTTTGCTCTGAAAAAGATCTGGATCGACGACAACTATTTCAATGCGCGCTCGATGGATGTCTACATCACGAAACTGCGTAAGCACCTGCGCATGGACGAAGAGGTAGAAATCATCAATATCCACGGTAAGGGCTACAAACTCATCGCCAAGGAAGAGGAAGAAAACGAGGATTAAGCGTTCTCCTCCTGCTGATCCAACACATAAGCGGGCACACTTCTCAAAAGGAGTGTGCCCGCTTTTTCTATGCCGGCCGGAACGGGGGCGCGTGCTTCGGCTGCAGGAACGAATCGCCACGTGTAGCGTCATCCAACCGGTTCAGCGATCGGGTTCTGCAACGTAGACGAGGAAGGCGCCTTGGGCATGAATTTCGATTTGTGGACGCAGCGCAACATTGAGCGTGCCTTGCCACAACCGTGTGAAGTCGTAGAGCGGATATTGTAGACCGGAGGCGGAAAAATAGGAGGCGCCGAAATTGAAGATCGAGACTTCACTCCCCTCAGGTACCGTTGCGCGAAAAACATCGCGCGACGGATAGAAGGTGCCGAAATCACTGACCATGATTAGATCGGCATGTTCCTCGGCGTAATCCATGAGTAAAGCGAGATTGGCCAGGGCATGGTCTTCGCGCTTTCCGGTGGCACCGAGAATGACGAAGCGATCGCGGCGGCCGTTCGACAAAACGTGGTGAAACGTTTTGGTGAGGTCGTTGGTTTCCTGTTCGGCAATGCGCACAATGCGATCGGCATAGCGTGCGCGCACGTCGTCGCGCACCGAATCGCCGTCGCCCACGATCACATCGGGTTCGAATCCGGCGTCGACACAGGCGTTGGCCGCGCCATCGCAGCAGGCAATGTAATCGGCGCGACGAAGAAAATCTAAAGCGCGCGGAGTGCTCGGGAATAAGCCTGCCGCGAGAATCACTGTCGTACTCATTCTGCTACCCCCTTAGCTTGCTGGCGCCGATAGAGGTTGCGCCAATTGAAATAACCGAACACGGCCACGGCTCCATAGATGAAAAAGAGAACGGCCCACGGATAACTGCCTTGGAAAATGTACATATAAACATAGGCCGTGTTGACCACCACCCAAGCCAGCCACTGCTGTATGTATTTTTTCGACAGCAACCACATGCTCACGAAGCTCAGTCCCGTGGCGAAGGCGTCGGCGAAGGGCGTTTGCGGTGTGGGCACCTCGAGCGAGGGGAGAAAATGCGCAAAAAGTTCCGGGGCATAAACCACGAAGGCGTAAATTGCTCCGAAAATCAGCAGAAAAATCAAGACTAAGCGAGGATACAATTGCGTGGGGATGTTGCGCACCACAAAAGCGCCGTCGTTCGTTTCGCTTTCCCGGTCTTTCGAAAAAAACATCGCTTGCACGGCTACGTAAAAGTAGTAAGCAAAAAGAGCGGCCGTGGCAAAATTGCTCTTGACCAAATTCACGTAGATGAACGGTAAAGCATTGAGTGCCGACACCGGCCAAAATTTGGGACTGGCCTTGTACTGCAAGTAAATATAAGGGAGTCCCAACACCGTGCCGAGGAAGGCAAGGATGCCATTCAGCAGACTGCTGTTGTCGAAAAAGGCGAAAAATGAAGTGAGTGAATCCATGAAATGATTTTTTCGCGCGTCGTCCGAGTGAAAGGGCGCGCACCGGTGAGAAAACAGAATAAGGACGGCAGGACGCCACCCATGCCTCGAAGGAGTCGAGACATGTGATGGCGCCGCTGTCGGGGTTCGTCCGAAGACGAGAAGAAACAATGCGTGCGAAGACGCGAGAGATCAGAATTTCAACCCTACGTTGACCAAGAAATTCGTACCGGCCATCGGATAGAAACGCGGGTCGTGGAACACCGTTCCCTTGTTGTCGACATACGACTGCGAATAGCCGTTGGTTTCGTACTTGGCATTGAAGAGATTGTAGACCGTTGCGCCGATCGTGACCTCTTTCACCGAAGGTAGGCGGAAAGTGTAGGCAGCCGAAAGGTGCGAAACGAAATAGGCATCGAGCGAATTTTCGCGCACCTCCATGTTGTCGAGGTATTGGCGGCCCACATATTGTGAGGTCAGCGAAGCGGTGAATCCGCGATAGTCGACTGTAAAGCGGTTGTTGGCCACGACCGACGGAGAGAAGGAAATCGTGGTGTGCTTGCGGGCAGGCTGGGCAATACCTTTGCTCCAGTCGGCATTGGGCAAGTAGGCCACGTAATCCTTGATCTGGTTTTGGCTGAAGGTCACGTTGGCATCCCAGCGAAACATCGAACAGGGTTTCCAGGCACCGGCCAATTCGATACCCGCGCGGTGGCTGTCGGCGACATTCTCGGAAATGGCTTCGCCGATTTCGTTGAGATTGCCGTTGAGCACAAACTGATCTTTGTACTGCATCCAATAGAGTCCGGCCGATACCTCGAACTTCGAGCCGTTGTAGCGGTAGCCGGCTTCGTAGTCGACAAGTCGTTCGGCACGCGGCGCATGCGCAGAGAAGGACTCTTCATAGTTGTTGCGCGTCGGTTCGCGGTGTGCCACACTTACCGAGGCATAGGCCTGCTGATCGGGGCTGATCATCCACGTCGCACCGAACTTCGGGTTGAAGAAGTTGAACTTCACATCGGTATCGTGCTTGGCTTTCTTGTCCGAAGTGCCTTTGATGGTGTAACCGATGTGACGATACTGCACATCACCAAAGAGATTGAGCGAAGGCAACAGCGCGTAATTGGCACGAAGATAAACATTTCCGTCCGATTTCTTGCCCGTATTGTCATAATACTTCTGATTGGGCATCAATTGACCAATGTAGTTTTTCACCCAAAGCACTTGGCCGAAGTGGTCGTTCTCAAAATAATTTGCGCCCACGCCTCCCGTGAGATCGAGTGCGCCGTTGCGATAGTTGAGTGAGACAATCGCGCCGCCGAAGTTCCCTTCGAGCTCCTTACGACGGATAATGTCGGTCTTCTTCACCTCTTGGCCGTCGAACGTAAAGGGCTTCAAGCCAAACGATTTGAGCTTCTTGTTGTTCTTATATTCCTCATAATAACCATTGCCGTAGGTGTAGTGGAGGGCGGCAGAGAGGTTGAGGTGGTCGGTCAACTGCTGGGTGAGCAACACTTGGGCGTGTTGCTGGAAATAGAAGTCGATCTGATTTTTGTAGAACTGCCCTGTCTCACCAATCGCACCGTTAGGATTGTACGTACGGTTTGTGGTGAGCTGTTCGCGGCTGATGCCGTCCCAAGCGTGGTAAGTTTTTTCACGTCCGCCGAAGAGGATGAATTTCAACGTGGTCCCCTCGTTGAGATAAGCCCCCTGGAAGAAATACGAACCCAAGCGTGCCGAGGCGCGATCGCGGTAGCCGTCGGAGGCGAGGTACGACAAACGGGTGTCGAACGCCCAATGGTTGGCGAGCAGGCCGGTGCCGACTTTCACGGTGTTTTTCGTGGTGGCGAAAGAGCCGAACGACGAGTTGACCGAGGCGTAAGGCACGGCGCCGACGCGATCGGTTGTCATGTTAATGCTGGCGCCGAAAGCTGCCGCCCCGTTGGTTGAAGTGCCGACGCCGCGTTGCAGCTGAATGTCGTTGACCGACGAAACCAGATCGGGCGTGTCGACCCAGTAGAAAGTGTGGGCTTCCGGATCGTTGAGGGGGATGCCGTTGTTGGTCACATTGATGCGTTCGCCTACCGTACCGCGCACACGAATGCTCGTGTAGCCGATGCCGTTACCCGCATCGGAGGTCGTCACCACGCTCGGCAGTGTCGAGAGCAAGAACGGAATATCTTGTCCGAAATTCACGCGCTCGATGGCTTTCTTATCCAAGTTCGAAAAAGCCAACGGCGTGCGATTGGTGGCACGATTCGTCACTACGCGTGCTTCGTCGAGACGAGACACGCGAACACTGTCGGCACGCTGTGCCGACACCCCAAGGACAGCGCACCAAAGGGCTGCCCCCATCATAACTTTGTTCATGTAGAATAATTTAGATAACTACGCCGGCATTACCCGGATCAGTTCATGGGGTTTGTTCTCAGCCTAAGAGTAAGGCACCCCCTTAAATCGAACGCGAAGTTAATCTTTTTCGCGTAATTCTACGCAGTTTTCGACCGAAAAGAGGGAGGAAATGAAAGAAAACGCCCTACATTCCCTCAATACGTGGGCAAAATGCCTAAATTTGTTGTCTCCGCCTCGGTTATTCTCCGATCGGCATTTCCGTCTTTTCCATCCGCTCGCCATGAAAACGCCTTTCTCCTCCCTCTCCCGCGAGACACGCATCGGACTGCTCGTCCTACTCGTCCTACTCTTACTATTTCTCGTCGTCAAAATCGGGTTGCTGCCCCTATTGAGCGGTCCCCCACACGACCGCTCGGCCACGGCACGCGCCGAAGAGGAATCGTTGCGCGAAGTGCGCGATTTCGAACAGCGTCGGCGCGTCGATTCGCTCCACAAAGTGCAAGCTCGACAAGCACAGTGGGACGAATGGCAACGCGAGAAGGAGGAACGCCGACTGGCACGCGAACGCCGCGAAGAGGAATACCAAGCCAATCGCGCACGCTGGGACGCCGAAAAAGCCGAACGCGCCGCACGACGTGCCGAACGGGAGGCGCGCTACGACAGCATACGCCGTTCGCGCCCGCAAAAGCTCACACAAGGCGTGCACCTCGACGCCAATCGTGCCGACACGGCCGATTTCCGACGCATCCCCGGCGTAGGCGAAGCGTATGCCCGCGCCATCATCGGTTATAGAGAACGTCTCGGAGGCTTTGTCAACGCGCAACAGCTCAGCGAAATCAACGGACTCCCCTACGACGTGGCCAACTGGGTACGGGTCGCGCCACAATTCGCCCCCCGACGCCTCAACCTCAATCGCGCCACCTTCAAGCAACTCGTCCATCATCCCTACCTCAACTACGAGCAAGTAAAATTCATCGTCAACCGCCGCAACAAGACCGGGCCGTTGCGCGGTTGGGACGACCTGCGCGGCTGTCCTTTGTTCACAGCGCACGATTGCACGAGACTACTTCCCTATGTGTCTTTTTGAGCGCGTCGCTTCGCCGCGTACGCCGTCGACATGTGTGTCGAATCGCGAGCGCGCCGTGTGGCAAAAGTGCATGCTGCCTCGCGGCATGCCGTTTGTTTTCGCCATGTCCGGCTTTCCGAAGGTATCTCCAGCAACGAAGCGGTGAATCGGCCGCGCGGATGAACGGGAGCCGCCCCCGCCGCCATGAGCTCCGCTGCCATTCGGAAAAACAAAAAAACCGGAGGAACAAACGTTCCTACCGGTTTCAATTCTCTCAAGTGCCCAATTTGGGCTTGTCGCCGTGCGTCGGCGACGTACGTAGCTGTGTGCTAAGACTTATTTTGCGGGAGTTGCAGTCTTGGCGCTGTCAGTAGCTGCAGTCTTGGTGCTGTCCTGCTTAGTGCTGTCTTGCTTCATGCTGTCCTGGCTGGTGCTGTCACCTGCTACAACGCTGTCGCTGTCGTTAGTCGTGTTAGACTGAGCCTTGTTACCGCAAGAAGCGAAAGAGATAGCTGCGAGAGCTACGAACATGAAAACCAATTTCTTCATTGTTGTGTGAGTTTAGAGTAAAACAATCAATTGCTTGTATTAAAACGCTGCAAAGGTACGGACTTTTCCAACACGTGCAAGTAAAACGCCGTTTTTTTTCGAGAAAACTGAACCTCAACCTTAGAAAACTGGGAACAACACCAATTATTGAAAACTCAACCTATCAAAAACAACCACATATTTTAAAACACCCCGCCGGCACCGCGCAAAGCAAGCACAAATTTGGTCTTTCCCCTCGTATCGCGTATTTTTGCAACCGCTTATGGACAAGAATTCATCCCCTATATATAATAAGAAAGCCACCTTCGTCACCTTGGGCTGCAAACTCAACTATGCCGAGACCTCCACTTTGCGCGATCGTCTCAGCCAACGAGGTTGCACTCCTTCCGACGGCGAAAAGGCCGATATTTGTATTGTCAACACATGTAGCGTCACCGGCGAAGCCGACGCCAAATGCCGACACGCCATCCGCAGTCTCCACCGCGAGCACCCCGGGGCCTTCATCGCCGTCATGGGTTGCTACGCACAACTCTCCGGCGAGCACATCGCACAAATTGAAGGCGTAGACCTCGTCGTCGGGCAGGAACAGAAAGGCCGCCTCATCGAACTCATCGAAGAGCACTACGAAGCCAAACAACTCGGTGTGCGTGCCGACAGCCAGTCGCACGGCGGCATCTGCTACACCACCCCGCTGCGCGACATCAAGACGTTCGTGCCCTCCTGCTCTCGCGGCGACCGCACACGCTATTTTCTCAAAGTGCAAGACGGCTGCAACTACTATTGCACCTATTGCACCATCCCTGCTGCCCGCGGTCGCTCGCGCAATGCCACCATTGCCGAAGTCGTGGCACAGGCCGAACAGGCCGCAGCCGACGGCGGACGCGAAATTGTGCTCACCGGCGTGAACATCGGCGATTTCGGACGCACCACCGGCGAGAGCTTCGCACAACTCGTCCGCGCACTCGATCGCGTCGAAGGCATCAAACGCTACCGCATCTCGAGCATCGAACCCAATCTGCTCACCGACGAGATCGTGGACTTCTGTGCCCACAGCCGTGCCTTCATGCCCCACTTCCACATTCCCCTCCAAAGTGGCAGCGACACCGTGCTCGCCCTCATGAAACGGCGCTACGACACCGCCCTTTTCCGTCACAAGGTCGAACTCATCCGCCGCATCATGCCCGACGCGTTCATCGGCGTCGACGTCATTGTCGGCACGCGCGGCGAAACCGACGAGTGTTTCGAAGAAGCCTACCGCTTCATCGAATCGCTCCCCATCTCCCAACTGCACGTCTTCAGCTACTCCGAGCGCCCCGGCACTGCCGCCCTCGAAATCCCCCACGTGGTCGACGCACCCACCAAGCGCGAGCGCAGCCACCGCCTTCTCGCCCTCTCGGAGGAGAAGCGCAAGGCCCACTATCGCCGCTTCGTCGGACAAACGCGCAGCGTGCTCTGGGAACACCACCGCGAAGGCCGCCCCCTCATGGGCTGGACCGACAATTACATCCGTGTCGAGGCGGCACCGGGCTACGACATCGAAGCCGACTCGCTCGGCATGGCACTGCTCGGTGACTTCAACGAGGCACAAGACGCCCTCATCGCCACCCCCGCCGAGTGATGGCACACCCCTGCCCCTTTTCTCCTGACCTCATTTCAATTTAACTCCATGATAGCTGTTGTCATTCTCAACTGGAACGGTGTCGATATGCTCCGCCGCTACCTCCCGGGCGTCGTGAGCGACTGCGCCGACGAAGGCGAAGTCATTGTGGCCGACAATGGATCGACCGACGACTCCCTCCACTACTTACGCACCGAGCATCCCGATGTGCGTCTCGTCTGTTTCGACCAAAACTTAGGGTTTGCCGGAGGCTACAATGCAGCCTTCCGCCGCATCGAGCAGGAAACGCCGGGACGCTACGATTATTATCTCCTGCTCAACAGCGACGTGCGCACCTCGCCCGGCTGGCTCACCCCAATGCGCACCTACATGGACGCGCATCCCGAAACGGCCGCCGCGCAACCGAAGATCCACGCCGAATGGGCGCACGACAGTTTCGAACACGCCGGTGCCGCAGGCGGATTCATCGACCGCTTCGGCTATCCCTTCTGTCGCGGTCGCCTGCTCAATGTGCTCGAAAAAGACCACGGGCAGTATGACACCGTGCGCTCCCTCTTTTGGGCCACCGGCGCCGCACTCATGGTGCGCCCCGCCGATTGGAACGCGGCAGGCGGGTTCGACGCCCGCTTCTTCGCCCACTTCGAAGAGATCGACTTCTGCTGGCGACTTCGGGCACGGGCGCGCAAAATCGTGTGCGTCACCGACTCCGTCGTCTACCACGTGGGAGGAGGCACCCTCCCGGCCGACAATCCGCGCAAAACCTATCTCAACTTCCGCAACAGCCTCACCATGCTCTACAAGAACTTGCCCGACGACGAACTGCAACACGTGCTCTGCGTGCGCAAATGGCTAGACGGCATGGCTTGGTTCAAGTTTTTCGTCTCCGGCGACTTCGCCAATGCCAAAGCGGTGCGGCGCGCGCGCAACGACTTCCACAAGTGGAAACACCAATTTGATCCCGAGCGAAAAAAGAACCTCGAAGCCACCACCCTTTTCGACATTCCCGAACGCATACAGCGCAGCCTCATCTACGCCTTCTATGTGCAAGGAAAGAAGACCTTCGCTCAATTCATGTCCTAACCCCGTCCCATGGCTGCTCTCTACCTCATTCCCGTCACCCTCGGCGACACGCCCCACGACCGCGTGCTCCCCGCCGTCAATGCCGACATCGTGCGCTCCATCCGCCACTTTGTCGTCGAAGAAATCCGCACGGCACGGCGCTTTCTCAAAGCCGTAGACCGCAACATCGACATCGACGCGCTCACCTTCTACGAAATGGGCAAGCACGCCGATCCCTCGCGCTTCTCGTCTTTTCTCCGTCCGCTGCGCGAAGGGCAGGATGTGGGCGTGATCAGTGAGGCCGGCTGCCCCGCCGTGGCCGATCCCGGCGCCGACTTGGTCGCCATCGCCCAGCAAGAAGGCTTGCGCGTCGTGCCGCTGGTCGGCCCCTCAAGCATTCTCCTCGCCGTGATGGCGTCGGGCTTCAACGGCCAGAGCTTTGCCTTCCACGGCTATCTTCCCATCGACAGCAGTGCGCGCACCAAGCGCCTCAAGCAGTTGGAAGCCCGTTCGCGCGACGAACACCAAACGCAACTCTTCATCGAGACGCCCTACCGCAACGCCAAACTCTTTGCCGACATCCTTTCGGCCTGTTCGCCCAAAACGCGACTCTGTGTCGCCGCCGGCATCACCACCGACCGCGAGTGGATCTGCACACGCAGCGTCAAAACGTGGAAACAAACGGGATTGCCCGATTTGGGTAAGACTCCCGCCATTTTTCTCATCTACGCCTGACCCGACGAGGCGGAGACCTCTCCACACGAAGGCCTCCGCCCGTTTCTTTTGTCGCCCCGGCCATACCGATTGCAGCGCCCTCACCGCGAAGTAGGCCGGTTCGCAGTCGGAGCGCACCAGTCTCACCACTCAAGTCGACACGCGGTTCTTCGATCATCAAAATCAAGCTCTTTTTCACGCCCCTTCCCTCCTCTTTTATATATGCTTCGTTCCTTCCTTGCCGTCGGTTGCGGCTGTTTCGTTGGCGGCATCCTCCGCTATCTCCTCACGTTGCTCCTGCCCGGCGCCGCCGACGGGCGCTTTCCGTGGAGCACCTTCGCCGCCAATGCCCTCGGCTGTCTGCTCATCGGCCTACTGAGCGGCTGGCTCTCGCGCATCGCTGCGCCCGACGCGCTCCGCCTCTTCCTCACCGTCGGACTTTGCGGCGGCTTCACCACCTTTTCCACCTTCGTGGCCGACGGCCGCGCCCTATGGCAACAGCAACTCACACTCACCGCTGTCGCCTACCTCTGCTCGAGTCTCGTCGTCGGCTTCGCCCTCCTTTGGTTAGGCCATCGCCTCGCGGCCTGATTGCGCCTTGTCGCACTTGTCGAGAGCCATTTCGCCCCGGTTCCACAGCGTGGGGCACCAACTCGCTCACCGCGCTCCTCGGCATTCGCACGCGCTACCCTAACGAGCGCCACAACTTTTTCGACGACCGCATTTCTGCTCCCCCAACGGATGGCCGTGCAAGGCACGCACCAACGCATCGTCCCAATCTCCCGTCCCTTCTTCGGCTCAACAAAGAGCGCCACGCTACAAACCTGTAGCGTGGCGCTTTCGTTCAAGTGGCTATCCTGCGCACCGATGAACAGCGCAAGAAGAGAGGGTATCTTTGAAGTGCTGTCATGGTTTGACCGTCTTCTTTCCGTTCACCACATACACTCCGGCCGGCAAATGTTTCCATGCTCCGCGCACGCGCTTGCCTTGCAGCGTATAGATGTGCTGCGCACTGTCTGCACCGAAGCGCACACTTTCTACTGCGGTGGACTTAGCCGTGAAATAGCCCGTTTCCGGATTGGCCATTGTTACGTCTGTCTCATTTTCGTCGTAGGTCACCGCACCCGTCAACTGCCAGCAATCGGCAAACATGCTGTACGATTCGGGACATTGCCAAGCCGTATTGCTATTGATGGTAGTCAGCGCCGAGCACCCTTTGAACATCTCAATCATGTCAGTGACGTTTTGGGTGTTGAAGTGCGACAAGTCAAGAGAAGTCAAACCAGAGCAACCGGAGAACATCCCACCCATGTCGGTAACGTTTTGCGTGTTGAAGTGCGACAAGTCCAAAGAAGTCAAACCGGAGCAATAGTCGAACATCCCACCCATGTCGGTGACGTTTTGCGTGTTGAAGTGCGACACGTCCAAAGAAGTCAAACCGGAGCAATCGGAGAACATCCGTCTCATGGAGGTGACGTTTTGCGTGTTGAAGTGCGACACATCCAGAGAAGTCAAACCAGAGCAACCGGAGAACATCACAGACATGTCGGTGACGTTTTGCGTGTTGAAGTGCGACAAGTCCAAAGAAGGCAAACCAGAGCAACCGGAGAACATCCCACCCATGTCGGTGACGTTTTGCGTGTTGAAGTGCGACAAGTCAAGAGAAGTCAAACCAGAGCAATCGGAGAACATATGACCCATGTCGGTGACGTTTTGCGTGTTGAAGTGCGACAAGTCCAAAGAAGTCAAACCAGAGCAACCATTGAACATCACAGACATGTCGGTGACATTTTGTGTGTTGAAGTTCTTCAGGTCGAGCGAAGTCAGCGCCGAGCACCCCCAGAACATACTACTCATGTCTTTCACTTCTGAAGTGTTGAGGTATTCCAACCCTTCGATCTGCTTGAGCGCACGATAATGGCAGAACCACGCGGCGGTGGTGGTGGGACGGAAGTCTCGGAACGAGGCATCGAATACCACACGTGCGGTGGTACTGTCTCCCACGTCCCGTGTTCCTGCCCATGCAGGGAAGGTGTCATCTCCCTCCTTTTTCGTCTCCTCGATGCCCCATGTCGTGCCGGTGCGGGTGGAGCGAAGTGCATCGTAGTAGAAGGTGAGGGTGGTTTTGTCCGCGCTTTGCGCCACATAGGCTTCCACACCTCCGTCATTTGAGCGAGTGAAATACCCCGTTTCCGGATTGGCCATTCTAACGTCTATCTTGTTTCCGTTGTAGGGCACTGCGCCCTTCAACTGCGTGCAGCCGGCAAACATGCCTTCCGACCGGGGACATTGCCAAGCCGTATTGCTATTGATGGTAGTCAGCGCCGAGCAACGGTAGAACATGTAGTGCATATCGGTGACCTTTTGGGTGTTAAAGTGCGACAAGTCCAAAGAAGGCAAACCAGAGCAACCTGAGAACATCTCACTCATGTCGCTGACTTTTCGCGTGTTGAAGTGCGACAAGTCCAAAGAAGTCAAACCAGAGCAACCTTTGAACATCCAACTCATCTTGGTGACCTTTTGCGCGTTGAAGTTCTTCACATCGAGAGAAGTCAAACCCGAGCAACCTGAGAACATCGAACCCATGTCGGTGACGTTTTGGGTATTGAAGTTCTTCACATCAAGAGAAGTCAAATCAGAACAACGATAGAACATCGCAGCCATGTTGGTGACGTTTTGGGTGTTGAAGTGCGACAAGTCCAAAGAAGTCAAACCAGAGCAATCTCGGAACATCTCACCCATGTTGGTGACGTTTTGGGTGTTGAAGTGCGACAAGTCAAGAGAAGTCAAACGCCAGCAACTATTGAACATTCCAGCCATGTTGGTGACGTTTTGAGTGTTGAAGTTCTTCACATCAAGAGAAATCAAACCAGAGCAATCAGAGAACATCACCCACATGTCGGTGACGTTTTGAGTGTTGAAGTTCTTCACATCAAGAGAAGTCAAACCAGAGCAACCAGAGAACATCCCGCTCAAGTTGGTGACGTTTTGGGTATTGAAGTTCTTCACATCGAGAGAAGTCAAACCGGCGCAACCGGAGAACATCCAACTCATACCGGTGACGTTTTGGGTATTGAAGTTCTTCACATCGAGAGAAGTCAAATCCGAGCAATTATTGAACATCGCAGTCATGTTGGTGACGTTTTGAGTGTTGAAGTGCGACACGTCCAGAGAAGTCAAATCCGAGCAACGATAGAACATCGCAGTCATGTCTTTCACTTCCGAAGTGTTGAGAAACTCCAACCCTTCAATCTGCTTGAGCGCAAGATATTTGTAGAACCACCGGGCAGTGGTGGTGGGACGGAAGTCTCGGAACGAGGCATCGAACACCACACGAGTGGTAATACGGTCTGGCTCGTCAGATGTTCCTGCCCATACAGGGTAGGTGTGGTTTCCCTCTTTTTTCTTCTCCTCGATGCCCCATGTCGTGCCGGTGCGGGTGGCACGTTGGTCGTCGTAGTAGAAGGTGAGGGTCGTCCCGTTCGCACTTCGGCTCACATAGGCCTCGCGGGTTTGCGCCTGCGCACGCTGCGAAGTGGCGAGCAGGAAACTAATCAGTGCGAAGCACATCGCACAGCAATAACGTAAATAGAATTTCATACGGTCGTGCTCCTCCATTTCTTTCCCCGATCGGGGAAGTTGCCTTCGGGAGCAGGGGCAGGGTGAAAATACAGCGTTGGATGAACTATTGTTTTATATTCCGTGCGAAGTTAAGGGGAGGGGCAGCGGAAAGAGGTAAATAGGCTTCGTGGTACCGTGCGAAAAGTGCTGTTTTGCTTATCGCGATAGTGGGGCAAAGATATAGGAATAAATTGATATATCAAAATAAAAATCATCGAAAACAACGATCAAATTCTTTGACTTTGAAAGTACGTTACGAAATACGCTTGCGGATCGCTATCAAAAATGTTGCATCGGCATGCAAAAAATGAACGCTCTCGCGTGCGCGCGCGTCAGCAGGTTTTCGTTTTTCGCCTTCACCGCTTCACCGGTATGACGTTTTTCGTTTATACACAGGGAGTTGTGGGTGAAGGCTTTGATCAAAAGGCTTCACCTTTTGTGCACCGACGCCGCCCCTTTGAAGACATGCACACACACCGAGCCTATGGGCGGCGAAAAACGGGGACGAGGGACTGAAAAACGCCCAATTTACGCCGGATTGCCCGCTCGTTTCTTCACTCCGGTGGGTGAAGAAGTGAACCGAAAAGGTGAACCACGACTTCACCCTTCCCTTCACCCTTAAACAATTAACAACCAGCCCAATGTGCCACACGGTGAAGGAGTGAAGGCAAAAAACGAAAAGCGACGGACGCGCGCGTGTATATACGCGCGCGAGGCGCAAACTCGTTCACCGGCGGAAAACGCAAAACCGCTGCTGCCCGCAGAGCCGACAAATCGCGCGACAAGATGCACATTTTTGTCGGCTCACGAATCTCTCGATGGGATCTTGCCGAAAGGTTCATCCCGATGTCGCCAACTCGCGCGCGTCTTTCGTGCGCGCACGCACACGCTGCACCGAAAAAAGGACTACAACCGAGCAGCCGGGGCACGACGGGGAGAGCAGAAGCGGCAAGAAGCCGAGGACGCGACACGAACGCAGCGACACGCACCGGCATTGCGTTGCAGGAGGCGCATTGTGCCGAAGAGGAGTCTACGAACGACAGGAAAAGAAGGAAAGCGGGAGGAGGGCGTGGGAACAAAAAAAATCCCTCACAACACGAAGTTGTGAGGGATGGGAGGAGGGTGACTGATGGGATTCGAACCCACGACATTCAGAACCACAATCTGACGCTCTAACCAGCTGAACTACAGTCACCATGAGCACCTTTCTTCCTGAAAGGCGATGCAAAAGTACGGACTTTTTGCGTAGCCTCCAAATTTTCGGGGAGTTTTTTTTTGATTCCGAGCGTTTTTTCTTTCCGATCAGTCCATCACGTCATCGGAAGCGGTGTCTTGATTGGTATCCTGCACGATGTGCGGTTTGCCGGATCCGACGAGCGGAAGCGTGATTTTGAAGGCCGTTCCGCCCTCTTCGTCACCGGGTGCGTTCAATTGGGCGCCGAAATGCAGGCCTTCGGCATCTGCTCCGCTGAAAGCGATGCCGCCGAGAATCTGATTCTTGGTGCCGTCGGCAGAGAAATCGGCTTTCGTGAACGAATACTGCACCGGCGTTCCGCCGTCGCGAACGACGCTCACGGTGATGCGGTTGTCGAGATAGGGGTCGCCGAAACGATCCTTGACGCGAGGCAGCGAATCGTCGGGCGTGCTGACAATGTCGAAATGATATTGGTGGCCGTTGTATTGGGCATCGGCCTTCACGGTGCGTGCTTCGTCACGGCCGGGGCCGTCTTCTACGGCAAGGGGGACTTGGGTGGTATCGGTCGTGGGGCCCGACGAGGATTTTCCGCCGCAGGCTGCAAGACTCGAAAGGGCCAACGCGAGCGCGGCCATCCAATAGAGCTTTTTCATGCTTTGTGAAGAGTGTTTCTTTTTTCGCTGCGAATATAGCAAATTATTGCTACATGACAATTGTCCGACCGAAAATAATCGCTATATTTGCCAGACCATACTTACTTATATGACAAGACTATTTTTCATCATACTCCTCTCGCTGAGCCTCGCGGCCTGCCACAACAAAACAAGCGGCACGCGAGGAGACGATTCGTCAGCCGTGGCCACCGCACGCCCTCAAACCCCCATCGACACGGTGAAACAGGTGGTGATGCGCGCGCAGCAGCAAAACAAGCTCTACACCACCGAGTGTAAGGTGCACAAAGTGGTGCTCTTTTCCGACAACGGGAAAATCGGCGGGCGCTTGCTCGACATCGACAAGCCCGGCTACCGCAAAGTGGCCGTGCCGCTGGACGTGACACTCAAGGGCTATGTCGATTTCTCGACCTTCGACTCGACCAACGTGCAGCGCACCGACTCGATGATCATCATCACGCTGCCCGATCCGCAAATCGTCATCACCGCATCGCACATCGACTTCAAGGCGGCGCGACAATACGTATCCACTTTCCGCTCGAATTTCAACGACGAGGAAATCACACAATTGGCCAAACAGGGCGAAGACAGCATCAAACAGCACATCGGCCAATATGGACTGGTGGAAGCTTCGCGAAATGCCGCGGCGCGGGTGCTGATCCCGATGCTCAAACAATTGGGTTACCCCGAAAGTAACATCGTGGTGAGATTTCGAAAAGACTATGACAACAAGGACCTCATCCGTCGCGTAAGAACCCTCAACACGCCCGCTTCATGAAGAACGACAACGAACTCCAAAACTCGGCGCAGGAGCTTGCAGAGCACCCACAAATGACCATCGGCCAGGTACCGATGTCGACGAACTCGACGGCCGGCGACGAACCGAGCACCGCGGAGGAAAACGCGGCGGAGCAGCTTCCGACGAACGAAACGAAGGCGGAAGAAGCGGAAAGTGCACCCACGGCGGCGAGTGTGCCGGGAGAAACGCAACCGACCACTGCAACGGATGCGCAACTCACGGAGACGGCACTGCCCGCAACGAACGACCCGAACGCGGAAACACCCACGGCGGCGAAGCTTCCGCCCAAAGACAACGGTTGTCTGCTGGCGGTGTTGAGTGGCCTGTGGTGGTTCATCAAATTCGTCTTTCGCAAATGGCGCTTCACGCTCTCTCTACTGGTGCTCTGTGCCTTGGCCTTCGTGGGCTATCGCATCAAAAAGGTGTATTTCGACGGCGACGGGCTGTTTGCCGAGCAAAAACAAGCCATCGATTCCACACCCGAGGAGATTCGTGCGCTGCGCGACATCGGACAATGGGAATTTCTTTCGGTCGACACGGAAGAATTGGTGGAAAAGAATGAGAGTTCTTTGCTTTCCACCCAGAAACAATTGGTGTGCGTCTACCGCGGCACCCTGCGCATCGGCATCGACATGAGCAACCTACCCGTCGACTGGTGCAAGGTGCAGGGTAAAACCGTGCTGCTCCACTTGCCTGACGTGGGGCTGCTCGACGGCGATTTCATCAACGACACGCGCACCACGGTGTTCGTGCAAGAAGGCAATTGGAATGCCGACGCCAAACAGCAACTGCGCACTCAAGCGGCGGAAGCCATGAAGCGGCGCGCGCTCAGTGCCGAGAATCTTAGCCTGGCACGACGCAATGCGGAAGAACAGTTCCGTAAACTTTTCACTGCTTTGGGATACAACGACGTCAACATCGTGTTCGGCGACGGTAAAAACAACTGATAGCTCATGAACAGACTTTGCTCTTTCCTCCTCAACACACTCTTGCTGGTCGGCATCGGCCTGTCCTTCGCAGCTTGCGACACAACGAGAGACGAACCGATACCGCAACCGACGAAGAAACAGACGGTGCTAATCTATATGGCCGCGCAAAACTCGCTCGGCTACGGTCAATATTTTTTGCAAGACAGCACCGAAATGATGAATGGCGCACCCTATCTCCACGACGGGGAACGGGTGTTGCTTTACATCGACGACGCGGGAGCGCCCCGACTCTACGAAATTGCTCGGGGATATGGCGCGCCGAAATTGGTGAAGCAATGGAAAGAGGACCTCAATTCGGCAGATCCCAACACCCTCACCGAAGTGCTCAACATCATGAAAAATGACTTCACCGCCGAACAATACGGATTGGTGCTGTGGAGCCATGCGAGTGGATGGATTCCGGGGGCGCGAAACTATCGCGAAGCACATCCCACCACGTCGAATCCCATTCTCACCTCCGGCGGGAAGGCGGCGAAAAATGCGGTGCGCCGCTTCCGCCCCCAAAGCTACGGCATGGACGTGGGCAAGAACGGGAACATGGCCACGGACAAAGCGACGCTCGGCGACTTCCCCTACGAAATGAATGTGGAAGACATTGCCAAGGCCGTGCAACGCAGTGGTATTCATCTCCGTTTCATACACAACGACTGCTGCGAAATGCAATGCATTGAAGTGGCCTATGCGCTGCGCGATGTAGCGGACTATGTAGCGGGATCGCCCATGCAAATTTCGGCCATTGGAGGATTCTACACCGACTTGCTCCGCCAGGGTTACTTCTCACAAGACATTACCGATCTGGGCAAAACCTATGTCGACTACTATCTCGGTAAGGGCAGTCAGCCCTATGTTGAGAATTTCGGGGTGGTGTTCTCGATTTTGCGCACCGCCGATCTGCAGGCGGTGGCCGACTCGCTGGCGAAGGTGCTACCGAAAGATCTACCCGCGCTCAATGCACAGGGATTGCCCAACTACCCCAACACGGAGAACGTGCAACCTTATTCTCGCTATTCGAGCTATTTCTTCTATCGTCCGGAGTATTTCGACATGAGCGATGCCTTGCGCCAATTTCTGCCGGCCGAAGATTTCGAGAAAGTGCAGAAAGCACTCGACCGCGCCATTGTGTACAAAGGGACCACGAAACGTTTCTACACCGGTATGGGCGCCGGACGACAATACTGGTGGAAAGGCAACTGGCGCAACACGCAGGATTACAACGACGCCATTTATGTGAACGAACGCAACTATTGCGGCGTTTCGATGTTCGTGCCGCAACAGCGCTATGCCGACAATGCGGCCCGCTGCCCGCAGGGTAATCTGAACACTACCTTCCGCGACACCGAATGGTACCGCGTCGCAGGATGGAAAGCCGCGGGATGGTAATAGATAGTGTGACGCGGGTGGCAAGAAAGCAGTAGGTCGGAAAAAATGGGCGTGCTCAAAAAAGAGACCGACCGATGTGAAAGCCTCCGCCCCGTAGTTTATATAACCGCCTCGCCGGTATATAAGCTTCGTCGGTCGAAACAGCAGTCGGCCGGCGAAGCTTGCGCGTCCACGCACTCCGTTCTTGCATTTCCTCCCTATTTTCCTCTTCTTCCTTCCTAATTTCTTTTCATCTCTCCCTCTCTCTTCATGGCAGCTATCATCCTTTGGGTGCTCAACCACCTCAGCTATTGGGTCATCTTCGTCGGCATGGCCATCGAAAGCTCGTTCATTCCCTTTCCTTCGGAAGCCGTCGTTCCTCCCGCTGCTTGGCTGGCGCAACAGGGCACACTCGACATCGTTTTGGTCGTGGTGGTAGCCACCTTGGGAGCGGATCTCGGCGGACTCATCAACTATGCGTTGGCTTATTGGCTGGGACGCCCGGTCATCTACCGATTGGCAGAGACAAAATGGGCAAAAATGCTGCTGATCGACCGGGAGGCAATCGAAAAGAGCGAACGTTTCTTCCGCCACCACGGGGTGGTTTCCACTTTGGTGGGACGACTGGTGCCGGGCGTGCGACAACTCATCAGCATTCCCGCGGGTTTGTCGCGCATGCACCTCGGTAAATTCCTGCTCTACACCACCCTCGGTGCCGGCGCATGGAACTGCGTGCTCGCTTTCCTGGGTTTCTACGTGATTCCCACCGCTTTTCCTGATCTCAAAACCACCGAACAGGTGATGGATCGCGCCAATCGCTACAGCCACGAGATCGGCTACGCCCTCATCGGCATCGTCGGGCTCTTGCTCGCCTATGCCGTCTACAAATATTGGCGTCATCAGAAAACGAAACAAGGAAAGACCGACGGAAACGCCCAATGCAGCGACGAAAACGTCCACTGACTTGTTTCTCTCTTCATTCAACCGCCAACGCACATGCTGATTCAACTTCCTCGTGCTTTCTGCGCGGAAATCACCCTCCCGACCAGTAAAAGCATCTCGGCGCGCGCACTCATAATTCGTGCGCTTTGTGACATGCCTTGTCCGCTCACGGGCCTTTCGGACAGCGACGACACCCGAACGATGGAAACGGCGCTGGAAAAAGTGGCGAGTGATTCCCAATCGGAGGAACCGCTTCTCCTCGACATCGGCGCGGCCGGTACCGCCATGCGCTTTCTCACGGCTTTTCTCGCCACGCGTGTCGGAAAGACTTTCCTCCTCACCGGCAGTCAGCGCATGAAACAGCGGCCCATCGCCCCGCTTGTCGAAGCCCTTCGCGCACTTGGTGCGGAAATCGACTATGCAGCGGAAGAAGGCTTCCCGCCCCTCCGCATCAGCGGGAAGAAATTGCGTGGCGGAACGGTGGAACTCCCCGCTCAGATCAGTTCGCAGTATGTCTCGGCCCTGCTCATGATCGCTCCCACCCTCGAACAGGGTCTCCACCTCCAACTGCGCGGAGAAATCGCATCGGCACCTTATATTTCCATGACGCTCTCGCTCATGAAAACCTTTGGCGTCGAAGCAAAATGGGAGGGAAATCAGCTCTACGTCCCGTCCGCGGCCTACCACGGCCCAACGTCTTTCGCCGTCGAACCGGATTGGAGTGCCGCGTCCTACTGGTATGAGCTCGTGGCACTCTCCCCCGATCCGGAAACGCGCGTGTTGCTCCGCGGATTGCACGCAGAAAGCGTACAAGGTGACGCGGCTTGTGTCGATCTCTTTGCACCGCTCGGCGTGAAGACCGAATTCACACGCGAAGGTGCCTGCTTGACGAAACAAAACGCCCCCATTTCCACACTTTATCAACGTGATTTTTCGGCCACTCCCGATCTGGCACAAACGCTCGTCGTCACTTGCGCCCTCCTCCGACGCGCCTTCCGTTTCACGGGACTCGCCTCACTCCACATCAAAGAGACCGACCGCATTGCCGCCCTTACCCAAGAACTCCAACAATTCGGAGTGCACCTCACCTCCCCCGCTCCCGGCACATTGCAATACGTGCCCGAGGCCCCATCTCAGCAACCGCTTGACGGAGGTGACGTTCCGCAAATCCACACCTATGACGACCACCGCATGGCGCTGGCCTTTGCGCCTGCAGCCCTCGTGACCGGAGCAGTCGAAATCCATCATCCCGAAGTAATCAGCAAGTCTTATCCTCACTATTGGGACGATTTGCGCCGATTGGGTTGACTTTTCATGTGCTAAGCCGATCCGTCGTTTTCTTAGTTCGCTCCTTCATTCCCGGCGCGGCGCGGTCTGTCCTCAAATTCCCTCTTACACGTGACAAAACTCATTCTCCTTCTCATCGTTCTCGGCGTCGTCGCCGCCATCGCCGGTCTTGTGCGACAATGGTGGCTGGAACGCGAAATACGCGAAGGCCGACTTGAAAAAATGCCCGAAGTTCGCGAAAGCGCCGCGGCCGGTTGTTGTGGACTGCACGAAACCTGCGAAAAAGACAGCCTGCTCGCCGCCGTGAGTCGCGACATCGAGTATTACGAAGACGAAGAACTCGATCGCTTCCGCGGTCGCAGCTCCGACCAATACAGCGACAGCGAGATCGACGAGTTCAACGAAGTGCTCACCACCCTCCGCTCCGAAGAAGTCGCCGGGTGGATCCGTTCGCTGCAACTGCGCGGCGTGGCCCTGCCCGACGAACTCAAAGACGATGTCATCCTCCTCGTCGGCGAACGCCGCATCGATCGTCCACACTAATCCACATCGGTCGTTCCCACTAATCCAATTTCATTTTCGCCCCACGGCATGTTATCCATTCTCTCCTACACCTTTTTCCAATACGCCCTCCTCGGCGCCCTCCTCAGCAGCCTACTCTGTGCCTGCGTGGGCAGTTACGTCGTGACGCGCCGCTTGGTCATTGCCGGCGGAGGGATGGCGCACGCCTCTCTGGGCGGTGTGGGAATGGGCGCCTTCTTCGGCTTCTCCCCTCTGCTCGGTGCCGCCGCATTCGCCCTGGTCGGCGGGTTGGGCATCGACTGGCTCAGTCGCAGGCGCGACGTCCGTTCGGACAGTGCCGTCGCCATGATTTGGACCCTCGGCATGAGCATCGGCATTCTCTTTGCCTATCTTGCTCCCGGCTTCATGACCGATTTGCCCACCTATCTTTTCGGTGACATACTCAGCATCTCGCGCAGCGATCTCCAACTAATGGGCCTGCTCACCGCCTTCACGCTGCTCTTCTTCTTCGTCTTCGAGCGCATCATCGTCACCGTCGCCTACGATCCCGATTTCGCCCGCACTCAAGGCTTGCCCGTGCGCGCATTTGAAACCGCCCTCACCCTCATTATGGCCTTGACCATCGTGGGCTGTCTCCGCATGGTCGGTATCATCTTGGTCGTTTCGCTCCTCTCCATTCCCCAACTCACCGCCGGACTTTTCGTCCGTAGTTTCCGGAACATGGTGCTCGTTTCCATGGTTGTCGGTTTTGTCGACTGCCTCGGCGGGCTGTTTCTGTCCTATCTGCTCAATGTTCCCTCCGGCGCCTCGATCATCGTGGTGAGTGTCGTGCTTTATTTCCTTGCGCGCACAATAAAATCCGTCCTCCGACGTTCCACAAACAAAGGCACCGCCCAACAAGTATAACCCCACGACCTGCAGCTGACTCCGACCGGCTGCCGGCTCGCGCCATCGCTTTTCTTCACATCAAACACCTCGCGCCCCTTCTCTTCGTCCTCAGCGTGCTGCTCGCCGGCTGCTCCACGCAACAGAACACCGCCCTTTCCAGGCGGTGGCAGTCGTTCGTGACTCGCTACAACGTGTTCTACAACGCAACCGTGGCCTACCAAGACGGCGAAGAAGCCCAACGCAACGGACTGCGCGAAGACTTCACGCGACGCCTCCCCGTCTTCGAAGTGGGCTACACCAAGCAGCTCGGACTCGGTAAAACCAACTTCGAGCGCGCCGTCACCAAGTGTGAGAAAGCCATCCAACTGCACAGCATCAAGCGCAAGCCCGCCGTCAAAGTGGGGAGCAACGCTTCGCCCCGACTCAAAGCCTATCTCTCGCGCAAGGAGTTCAACCCCTTCCTCAAAAACGCCTGGTTGCTCATGGGCAAAGCCCAGTTCCAACAGGGCGACTTCCTTGCCGCTGCCTCCACTTTCGCCCACCTCACTCGCTTCTACGCCGCCGAACCCGAGGTCGTGGCAGAAGCACGCATATGGCTCATGCGCAGCGACGTGGCACTCGGCTGGCTCTACGATGCCGAGGACGTCGCCCAACGTCTGGCTCGAGAGCGACTCCCCAAACGTTTGGAAACTGAGCGCGACCGTTCGATGGCCGACTTGCTGCTCGCGCGCAACAACACCGCCGAAGCCATCCCCTATCTCGAACGGGCGGCACGCCACGGCAAAAACGGCTTCGAAAAAGCCCGTCTCTACTACCTCCTCGCCCAAGTCCAGCTCGAACGCGGGGAGAAAGCGGCGGCCTACCGCGCCTTAGATCGTTGCCTGGCCCAAAGTCCGGCCTACGAACTGGCCTTCCAAGCACGTATGCTCCAAACCGAGGCCGTCACCACCGCACAGAGCACGCAAAAAATGCTCGACCGCCTCAAACGCATGCTGCGCGACAAGAACAACAAAGACTATCTCGACCGCATCTACTACGCCACGGGCAATATCTATCTCGCCGCGCGCGACATCGCCCGTGCGCTCGAAGCCTACGAACTCGGCCGCGTCAGCGCCACACAAAGCACCCCCGAAAAAGGCGTCCTGCTTCGTCGACTCGGCGATCTCTATTGGCAACGCCAACGTTTCGACAAAGCACAACCCTGCTACACCGAAGCTATCGGGCTCCTCGACAAGGAAACCCAAGGCTACGACGAACTGCTGCGCCGCTCCGAGGTGCTCGACCACCTCGTGCCCTACACCCGCGTGGTATTTGAACAAGACTCACTTCTCACCCTGGCTCGCATGCCCGAAGCCGCCCGCAATGCCGTGATCGACCACGCCATCGAGGTGCTCAAAAAGCAAGAAGAGGCCGATCGCCGCAACCGCAACGACAGTCTCCGTCGCGCGCGCAACGAAGGTAATGGAGAGGATGCCGGCAACCTGCCCGCCGCCCCGACCGCACCCAACCGCACCTCGAACGACAAGTCGTGGTATTTCTATAATCCCACCGCTGTGCAGCAGGGCAAACAGGCTTTCGTGCGGCAATGGGGCAACCGTCGCAACGAAGACGACTGGCGCCGCGCCAACCACAGTCTGCTGGCCGACAGTAAGACCGAAGGCTACGACTACGCAGCCGAAGACAGCATCAAGGCGTTGATTGCCGCCCGCCGCGATAGCCTCTCGGCCAAAGGATTGAGTGGCGATGCCCTCGAAACAGCCGTACGCGACTATGCCGCACAACTCGCCGGCGAAAAGCCCGACTCGCCGGCCGACACCACGCGCAACGCCGGCAAGAAAGGCAAGGACGAGCTCGATCCGCACACTCGAGCCTACTACCTCGCCCACATTCCCCTCACCCCCGAGGCGCAACAAGAATCCCACCGCTTGCTGCGCGACGCCCTCTTCGGCGCCGGCGTGGTCGAAAATGAGGAACTCGGCGACTATGCGCTGGCCGAACGCACGCTCCGCCGACTCGTTCGAGACTATCCGGATTTCGACCGACTGCCGGAAGCCTACTACCAGCTCTTCCTCCTCGCGCGCCGCGGAGGGAAACAGGAGACGGCCGACAAATATCGTGCCATCATGGCCCGTTCTTATCCGCACCACGTGCTCACCCGCACCATTACGGACCCCGATTTCGAACGCAACGCGCGCTATGGTCGCGAGCTCGAGGACTCCCTCTATGCAGCCACCTATGCAGCCTATCTCAACGGGCAGAACGACGAAGTGGCGCGCAATTTCGCCCGCTCGTCGTCGACCTACCCCGAAGGGCTCAACCGCCCGAAATTCCTCCTCGTCCACGCCCTCTCCCGCATCGGGACGGCGCCGCGCGACACCCTCATTGCCGAGTTTTCCACGCTGGCCAAAGATTTCCCCAAGAGCGATGTGGCCGAAATGGCGGCCATGATGGCCAAGGGGCTCAAAGAGGGGCGTACCCCGGCGGGCGGAAAGTACCGACCGGGCAGCCTTTGGGAACGCCGACTCGACGAAACCACCGCCGAGAATGCCGCTGAGGGCGACAAACGCACCCTCAGTCCCGAACGCGACGTGCCCTTTGTCTTCGTCGTGGCCTACCCCACCGACAGCCTCCCCGACGACAAGATTCTCTATGAGTTGGCGCGCTTCAACTTCAGCCGTTTTGTCTCGCGAGGCCTCGACATCAACAAACAACAGTTGGGCGCGCTCACGCTCTTCCGCGTCGACGGATTTGTATCGTTCGCCGATGTGCACCACTACGCCCAGCAGCTCTACGGCACGCCCGCTCTGCGACAACTGCTTCACGGGGCCCGCACGCTGCTCATCAGCAAAGACAACTTGAAACTCCTCGGCACCGTCGTCAGCTTCGACGAATACCGCCAATTCTACGACAAGCATTTCGCCCCGCAGAAGATCAAAGCCGATCTGCCCACGGAATACGCGCCGGACGACGAACAACCCAAGCAGATCTACGAAGATGAACTGCCCGACCGCCCCCAATCGCCGACGGACAACAAGCGAAAGAACACAACGACGGACGACGAATATGAGTATGACGAGTAGCCGGCCAACGTTCCGAGCTGAACAGAAAAAACTCCGCCCCGTGCTCTATGCACGAGGCGGAGTTTTTTCGTTCTCCGAACGGAAGACAAAGCAGCTGCTTCGCCGATAGGTCATTTGGTACACTCAGCGGAAGAGAGAGCCGGCACTTCAAACCATAACGATTTACCCGACGGTTCAGTCCCAACTTGTACAATCGCCATGCGTTCCGGAGGGAAGAGCACACGTCGACGCTGTGCGTGCCTATCGAATGGGCGTTTTGGCACGACAAAGGCTCGTCTCCCTCCTTAGTGTCGCCTTTCCGAGTGCGCGGCGGCAATTCGATCTCTCCGCCGGCGGAGCAACGTGATCAACGCTCCGTAGAGGAGGACGTCCACCAGCAGCAACAGATTGATGTTGATCGCCAGGCGAACCAGCAAAACATTGACCGCCATGATCAGCAGCTGCAGCGCCACAATCAGCACCAAGGCCCACGACATGGAACAACCGGCCGCCAGCGCCAAGTGGTGAATGTGCGTTTTGTCGGGGTGGAAAATGCCCTTGCCATGCACCAAACGCATGCAGGCCACGCGCACCAGATCGAAAACCGGTACTGCCAACAAGGTGATCACGACCACCATGCCGTGCGGGCGCGGAGCCAGCACAGAGGGATTGTTCATGGCATACTTGATTGAGAGGTACGCCAGGGTATAGCCCAGCACCAAACTGCCGGTGTCGCCCATGAACGTCTTGGTGCCCCGACGTTCGGAGCCGAACACGTTGAAGAAGAAAAACGCAGCCACCGCACCGATCAGTCCCAGCGAGACCAAGGTGTAGGACTCCACGCCCAACTCCCAGAACAAAGCCGCAAAGGCCGTGAGCGCCAGCATCGAAAGTCCACTCGAAAGTCCGTCGATGCCATCAATGAGGTTCACCGAGTTGACAATGAGCAGACACGCAAACACCGTCAGCGCACTGCCCGCCCAAAACGGAATTTCCCAAAGGCCGAACAGGCCATAGAGATTGTTGATGTACAAACCGCACAAGGGCATGAAGGCAGACGCAGCCACTTGCACCGCAAACTTCACACGCGCGCTGAGTCCCAGCAGATCATCGAGCACGCCGATGAGATAAATGAGAAACAATCCCGCCATGAGGATCATTGTCGAGAGGCGAAAGACCGGCAATTGAGAACTCTCTACACTGACTCCCAGATAGAGGAAACCCGCCACAATGCCGATGGACATGGCCGGCGCAAACAACAAACCGCCCAACCTAGGGATCTTGTTGTGATGCACTTTCCGCTCGTTGGGCTGATCGTAAAGCCCCTTTTGGCGGCAGAGCTCAATGAGCCAAGGCATGAGCAGCGCCGTGAAAGCAAAACTCACGACGAAAGTGATGACTAACTGGATGATACTGACGACTTCCATGGGTTTTCAAGCGTTGAGAAAGGAGGGGTGCCGAAGACGTTCGGGCGCACGAGAGAAGCTACGCCGGCTACGGACACCCGTTTTGCGTACGGACGCCGATCAGCGCGACAAATGCGACAGCCGACGGCCTCAGCCGCAAAGACTAAACAAAGGTACAAAAAAAGAAGTAATTGCAAGCATAAAAATCAGGTTGTGTGTGCTTCATAGTGGCGCGGCTGCGCGCATCCGCCCTGCGGAATCGGTACATCGGGGATAACAAGGCCTTGTGCGCACCGACAGATCCGACAGCAAAGTTACGATTCTACGCAAGAACCTGCAAGAGCCATCGCAACAAAAACAGAAATATTCTTCAGCATGGAACTATCCACCGCACAAAACGCGGGGGAAAGAAACAAGACTGCCCAACCATCACAACAAACAAGGGAACTTTTCTCCATCTTCTCCCCCACTCCGCTCGTCGCCGCGTCATCCAATTCGTTCGCACCCCATTGCGGTTCGCACTCACGCCTGCGCGCGTGTACGCGCATTCAGCCGTTTTTCGATTATTGCCTTCACCGTTCACCACCTCCCCCTATTTCTCTCAATATGTGACGATTAGGGATGAATACTTTGCATTTGTTCGCAGTTCACCGTCTTCACCCGAAAAGAGAAACCCGAGTCATCGACTTTTCAGCTGCAAATCCTCTTCGGTCGGCGGCTCCACATGGGTGAACTTCTGCATTTTTCCTCCTTCACCGGAACCTTCACCCCTATCTCGCTGATTATCTACAATTTACGTCCTATCGATTGCTCAAAATTGGGTGAAGCAAAAAACGGCTCTACTTCACCTTTCCATCCTCTCTACTCTGTTGATAATGAGCGGATTCATTCACAGTGTGTGAAGAGGTGAAGGAAAAAAAACGGGAAAACGCCGGACGCGCACGCGCGCGAGGAAACGCCCAAAATGAGGGGCAGATTCAGCCGGACGCTCCGGCCGGCTCATGTCGCACGCTTTGCTTTGTGCACAACACGCCCCACGAGTAAAGAAATCTACAGACAACGCTTGTTCGGAACTAAGAAAAACGTAACTTTGTCGCATGAACGATTTGACCACTGCCGGCAAGGTTCCCTCATCCTTCCTCCACCGGCTGTTTCTCCTGTGTTGGTTCGTGGCCACGGTGGCCGGAGCGCAAACCTCCGAGGTCGACCTCTTCCGTCAGCTGTCGCCGCAACACGATTCGGATTCCATCGAGATGAAGACCCTCTATCTCGATGCCGATGCACTTGCTTTTTTCAAAGACAACGAATACGACGGCAACATCACGAAGGGCTACACACTGCCCGGGGTGCGCTTCACCCCCCATTTGGTCTACAGTCCACGCGCTGAGTTGCGTTTTGAGCTGGGGGCTTCGGCGCTCGTCTACGACGGCACCAACCGCTACCCCAACTATGCCTTTCACGACATCGTGACGTGGAAGGGAGGCGCCTACCAAGGCGGTGCGCACGTGCTGCCTTACTTCAGAGCCGTGGTGCGCATGGGGGCGGCCACTTTTGTGCTCGGCGATCTCTACGGGGGGGCGAGCCACGAACTGATTCTCCCGCTCTACAAACCTGAGAATCTCCTGACCACCGACCCCGAAAAGGGATTTCAAACGCAGATCAGCACGCAGCGGTGGAAGATGGATGCGTGGATCGACTGGCAGAGCTTCATTTTCGAGATGGACAAGCATCAAGAGGCTTTCACGGTCGGGATGACACAACGGGTGCACCTACTGCGCCCACGTCGCTACGGCTGGTCGCTCGATGTGCCCCTGCAAATGACGGTGCAGCCCCGCGGCGGGGAGCAAGACGACACCGACATGGGCGTGCAAACGCTCAGCAACGGTA
>CAJPJR010000004.1 GCA_905369775.1 Prevotellaceae bacterium UBA1746 | reverse complement strand
CCCCAACACTTCCCCCCCTAACGCTCACTTCCCACATGCAAACCCTCTATCGCCTCCTGGGTTTCGACCCCACGAAGCACAACCTCCGCACCGAACTCATGGCCGGACTGACCACCTTCCTGACCATGAGCTACATTCTGGCCGTCAACCCCGACATCCTCGCCTCGACCGGCATGGACAAAGGCGCCGTGTTCACCGCCACCGCCCTGGCTTCGGCCCTGGGCACGGTGCTCATCGCCTTTCTCGCCAAGTTGCCTTTCGCCCAAGCCCCCGGCATGGGCATCAACGCCTTCTTTGCCTTCACCCTCGTGGCCGGCATGGGCTACAGTTGGCAGACGGCGCTCGCCGCTGTCTTTGTCGAGGGCGTTATCTTCATTCTGCTCACGGCTTTCAACGTGCGCGAGCAGATTGTCCACTGCATTCCGAAAACGCTGCGCTTTGCCATCTCGGCCGGCATCGGTTTTTTCATCGCCTTCATCGGTTTGAAGAACTCGGGCATCATCGTAGCCAATCCCGCCACCCTCGTTGCGCTCGGTCCCTTCACGCCCGTTTCCACTCTCGCCGCGGTGGGCATCGTGCTCAGCGCCGTCTTGATGAAACTGCGCGTGCGCGGTGCGCTGTTTTATAGCATTGCCGCCTGCACGCTCATCGGCATTCCGTTGGGTGTGACGGTGATTCCGAGCGGTTTCGCGCCGCTGTCGATGCCCAAATCCCTGGCGCCGACGTTTTTGCAGTTCGATTTCAAATCGCTCCTCAACCCCGACATGGCGCTCACCATCTTTGCGCTCGTGTTCATGGACATTTTCAACACCATCGGCACGCTCATCGGCGCCGCCGCCAACACTGAAATGATGGACGCGGAGGGCAACGTGAAAAACATGAAGGAAGCGCTCATGGCCGACGCCATCGGCACCTCGGTGGGCGCGGTGCTCGGCACCTCGACCGTGACCACTTTTGTGGAAAGCAGCGCCGGCATCGCCGAAGGCGGGCGCACGGGCATGACCGCCCTGAGCACCGGCGTGCTCTTCTTCGTGGCCCTCTTCTTCGCTCCCCTCTTCCTGCTCATTCCCTCGGCGGCCACCACGGGTGCCCTCGTGCTGGTGGGCGTGCTCATGCTCAGTTCGATCAAAGACGTAGACTTCGACGACATTTCCGAGGCCCTGCCGGCCTTCGTGACCGTGATCATGATGATTCTCACCTACAACATCGCCGAAGGCATGTCGTTGGGCCTCATTTCCTACACGCTCGTCAAGACCCTCAGCGGACGCTGGCGCCACGTGAGCCTCACGCTCTACATCGTTTCGGCGCTGCTCGTGCTGCGCTACGTGCTGCAACTCTAAATACCCCGTCGCACCGCGCCCCCTCGGGGCGTGCCGACGGCACCAAAGGCACCGCGCCGCGAATCCTTACAGATTCGCGGCGCGGTTTTTCGTCACGGCGGGGCGCTCCCCACCCTTTGCGGCGAGGGGGCGGAGGCAACGGCGAGCCTTCAGAGGCCGAGCTGCTGCAAGAGGCGTTCGCCGCGTGCCTCCTCGGCGGGTCCGAGCTCCATGAACTTATAAAGCGCATTGAGTGCGGCTTTGCGCACCCCGATCTCGGCCGTGGTGTCGGCCAACTCGGTGGCGGCATGGTCGAGAATCTCATCGGCGTCGCGCTGTGTGGGCACCAAGCCGCCCATGAAGAGGCGTCCGAGCAGCAACCAGGCCACCAAGCGCGCCAACGGGGCCTCGGCGGCCAGCAAACGGAAGGCCAATTGCGAGGCGAAGGGGCGATCGGCCAGCAAGTGGAGCACCAGCGTCTGCGCCTCCTCCACATAGCGCAGGCCCTCGACGTAGTGGAGCGCCAAATCCTCGTCGACCTCATCGGGAGGCACCACGAGAAAGGCCAGCAGGCGGAGTTCGCGAATGTCGTCGGCGTAGAGTGCCGTGGACAGGCGCACGGAATGGGGCAATTCGGCGGCCATGTCGACCAGTCGGAAGGTTTCGACGCCGAAATTCACACGATAATCGACGCCGGTTTCGCGCATGGTGCGGCTGAGCACGCCGTCCATGGCGGCACGCAGTCGGCGCTTGATGTCGCGCACTTGGGCGTCGAGGTCGGAAGCATTATTGATCATGGGGAAAAGCAACGGATTGAGGTTGAAAAACGGGGGATGCCGCCTCGCGGTGCACCGCGGTGCTGCGAGCTACGGGCGGACAAAAATACGAAAAACCGAGACGGTGACGAAAAAGCGGGGCGAAATTGCGAAAAAACGGGGAGCAAACGGCGAAAAGCGGGGCGCTTTTCCCGCGCCGCCCGGGCGTCGAGCAGATGGGCTCGGCACTTCGGTCTTTTGACTCCCTCTCGGCAGTTGACGCCGCCCGATTTCGCCGTGCGAGGAGCCGCCAGCGGCACGCCGAAGGGGAATTTCGGGCGCCGAAGGGCTTTACAAAAGAAAGTTCGCCCGGCCGTTTTAACTTAAAATCCGCAGCGGCCGCTTACTTTTGGCAAGTGCGCTTGAAAAACACCCCCACCTCACCCCACTTTATAAAAATAAGTGGCTCAAAATGAGCCTATTCCCAAATTTAATCCTTAACTTTGCTTCGAGTTATGCCCCGACTTTTTCGCTCGCCCCCTCGCGCGCGACGTTTTTTGTCGCCCTGAAATCGGCACTTCGTTCGGTGCGCCCGACTCCCTCCGGGGTCTTTGCCCCCGCTTTTTCCACCGCACACTTTTTTCCTCCCTTCGTGTCTTCTCTCCACGAAGGAGCTCAATGAAATTTATACACACCACTCACATCGAATCAACAAGATCTATGGAGAAAAAACTGACCACCCTCCTGCTGGGTCTGATACTTTGTGTCACCGCCGCGCTGGCGCAGACCAAAGTGTCGGGCGTTGTGATCTCGGGCTCGGACAATCAGCCGATCGCCGGGGCACACATCGCCACGATCGGTCGCAAACAACTCACCGTGACCGACGACAACGGTAATTTCGCCCTGACCATCAAGGGAAAAGACACGCGCATCACCGTGTCGTACATCGGAATGCAGTCCGTCACGCTGAAAGGTGCGGAAAACATGCGCATCGTGCTCAAAGACAACCAGAGCCTCGGCGAGGTTGTGGTGACCACGGGTATGACGAAGACCGACCGCCGCCTCTTCACGGGGGCCACCGACAAGATCGACATCAGCAAATCGCGCCTGTCGGGCGTGGCCGACATCAGTCGCTCGCTCGAAGGACAGGCAGCCGGCGTGTCGGTGCAGAACGTGAGCGGCACATTCGGTGCCGCGCCGAAGATTCGTGTGCGCGGTGCCACGTCGATCTACGGCGCCTCGAAGCCCCTTTGGGTGGTGGACGGCGTGATCATGGAAGATGTGTCGAACATCGGCGCCGACGACCTCGCATCGGGTAACCCCGAAACGCTCATCAGTTCGGCCATCGCGGGCCTGAACGCCGACGACATCGAGAGCTTCCAAGTGCTCAAGGACGGTTCGGCCACGTCGATCTACGGTGCGCGCGCCATGGCGGGCGTGATCGTGGTGACCACCAAGAAGGGCCGCCAAGGACAGGCGCATCTCAACTACACGGGCGAGTTCACCACGCGTTTGGTGCCCTCTTATCGCAATTTCGACATTCTCAACTCTCAACAGCAGATGGGGGTCTATCGCGAACTGCGCGACAAAGGCTGGCTCAACTACTCGGATGTGCTGAATGGTAGCGACTACGGCGTGTACGGCAAGATGTATGAGCTGGAAAATGCCTTCGACGCCGCGCGCGGCCAGTTCTTGCTGCCCCACACCACCGAGGCGGAAAACGCCTACCTGCAACAAGCTGAATTTCGCAACACCGATTGGTTCAAAGAACTCTTCTCTCCGGCCATCATGCAGAACCATTCGGTGAGCCTGAGCGGAGGTACGGCCAAATCGAACTACTATGCTTCGCTCAGCGCCCTGCTCGATCCGGGTTGGTACAAGCAGAGCGACGTGAAGCGCTACACGGTGAACCTCAATCTCACCCACCACATTCTCGACAACCTCACCCTCAACGTGATCGGCGGGGCTTCCTATCGCGATCAGCGCGCCCCCGGTACGCTGGGCCAGGACGTCGACGTGGTGAACGGCGCGGTGAAACGCGATTTCGATATCAACCCCTATTCTTATGCGGTGAACACCTCGCGTGTGCTCGACCCCAAGGCCTACTATGTGGCCAACTATGCGCCGTTCAACATCTTCAATGAGTTGGAAAACAACTACATTGACCTCGGTGTACTGGACGCCAAATTCCAATTCGAACTGAAATACAAGCCCATTCGCGGGCTCGAACTTTCTGCCCTGGGCGCCTTCAAGCACGCGGCCACGTCGCAGCAGCACAACATCAAGGACAATTCGAACCAAGCTTTGGCCTATCGCGCCATGCCCAACGGCATCATCCGCGACGCCAACAAGTTCCTCTATCACGATCCGGACAATCCCACCGAATTGCCTTACACGGTGCTCCCGAAAGGCGGCATCATGCACAAGACAGACAACCGGATGAGCGACTACCACTTCCGTGCCACGGCCAACTACAGCCGCACGTTCGACAATCGCCACACGGTGAACCTCTTCGGCGGCATGGAAACGACGGACATCGACCGCTCGCGCACGCGCTTTGAGGGCTGGGGGCTGCAATACGAAAGCGGCGAAGCGCCCTTCTACCCCTATCAGCATTTCAAGAAGTCGATCGAAGAAGGCAACGACTACTACCAATTGGTGAATTCCAACTGGCGCACGGTGGCCTTCTACGGCAACGCCACTTACTCCTACCGCGGTCGCTACGTGGTGAACGGCACCTATCGCTACGAAGGTTCGAACCAATTGGGTCGCAAGACCGATGCACGCTGGATGTCGACGTGGAACCTTTCGGGTGCTTGGAACGTGCACGAAGAGAAATGGTTCGAAAAACTCGCTCCGCTCTCGCACCTCACGCTCCGCGCATCCTACAGTTTGACGGGTACGCCTCCCGATCCTTCGCTCGTTTCGTCGACCACCATCTTCCGCAACTCCACGCCCTATCGCCTCTTTGCCGCCGACCAGGAGTCGGGACTGGCCATCACCGAATTGGGCAACTCGCTGCTCACCTACGAAAAGAAGAACGAGTTTAACATCGGCGTGGACGCCGGCTTGTGGAACAACCGCATCAACGCCACCGTCGACGTGTACACGCGCAACAACTACGACGAAATCGGTCCGATGGTGACGCAGGGCATGAGCGGACAGATCGTAAATTGGGGCAACGTGGCCGAGATGAAATCGAACGGTGTGGAAGTGAGCCTCACTTCGACCAACCTCAAGCAGAAAGACTTCAGCTGGACAACGAGCTTCGTCTTCTCTTACACGAACACCGAGATCACCAAGCTGTTCAACAACGGACGTGTGATCGATCTCGTGTCGGGTAATGGTTTCGCCATGAAGGGTTTCCCCGCCCGCGCCCTGTTCTCTGTGCCCTTCCTGGGGCTGAACGACGCCGGCATCCCGCTCTTCCGCAACGAGAAGGGCGAAGTGACGACCGACGACATCAATTTCCAAGAACGCAACCACACCGGCTTCCTCAAATATGAGGGCCCGACGGATCCCAAGTACGTGGGTTCGCTCGGCAACGTGTTCTCTTACAAAGGACTCCACCTGAATGTGTTCCTCACCTACTCGTTTGGCGGCGTGGTGCGCCTGGATCCGAAATTCCGCACGCGCTATACCGACATGACCTCCATGACGCAGACGTTCCTCAACCGCTGGATGGCGCCCGGCGACGAGAAAGTGACAAATGTGCCCGGCATCTTGAGCAAACGCCAGTACACGCAAAACCGCCAACTGCGTTATGCCTACAATGCCTACAACTTCTCGTCGGTGCGCACGGCCAAATCCGACTTCATCCGCCTCAAAGAGATCTCCCTCACCTACGATCTGCCGGCATCGCTCTTCAAAGACAAGGCCATCCACGACGTTTCCGTCAAACTTCAGGCCACCAACCTCTTCTTGCTCTACTCTGACAAGAAACTCCACGGACAGGATCCCGAATTCCTCAACGCCGGCGGTGTGGCTTCGCCCATGCCCAAGCAGTTTACCCTCACACTCAAATTCGGACTCTGATCAAATTCGACAGTTTGCATGAAACATTATATTGCTTCTCTCCTCTTGGGTGCCGCCACGCTGGGCACTTCCGGCACGTTGACCTCGTGCAATGACTATTTGGACAAGTATCCCGACAAGCGCATGGAGCTTCGCACGCCCGATCACTTGGCACAGCTCCTCACTTCGGCCTACCCGCAGGTGCACCCGGCCTACTTGCTCGAAATGTATTCGGACAACACGGATCGCCATCTCTCTCCTTCGTGGGCAGAAGTGGACCGCTTCCAACGCGAAGCCTACCAATGGGACGACATCACCGACGTGGGCGAAAACGAATCGCCCCAAATGATTTGGAACGCCCACTATCTCGCCGTCAACACGGCCAATGAGGTGCTGAGCTTCATCAGTAAACAAAAGGACCAAACGGCTTTCCGCGCCCAAAGCGGCGAGGCCAAGCTGTGCCGCGCCTATGCCATGCTCTGCCTGGCCAACGTGTTCTGCGAAGCCTACGATCACGCAACGGCAGCTTCGCACTTGGGCCTGCCTTACCCCACGGAACCGGAAGACCGCCCGGGCATTACTTATCAACGTGGCACGCTGGCCGAGCTTTATGCCCACATCGACAAGGACATCACCGAAGGTTTGGCCGAAGTGGGTAGCACTTACACCACACCGAAGTTCCACTTTACGCCCGAAGCCGCGCACGCTTTCGCCGCCCGCTTCTACCTTTACAAACAAGACTGGCAGAAAGCCGTGGATCACGCCACGAAAGCCCTCGGCAACCAGCCCGGCAACCAGCTGCGCAACTGGGCACTCTGGAACAAACAGGGGCTCAACGGCGAGGCCATGCCCAACGAATATGTGCGTTCGAGCGCGAAAACCAACCTCTTGCTCCAAGTGGTGATTTCGGCTTGGGGGCTCTACAGCGGCCCTTACGGCACAGGCGGTCGCTACTGCCACGGTCGTAGCATTTCCGACAAGGAAACGTTCAACTCCACCGGTCCTTGGGGCGAAAGCGAGAGCGCTTTCAACTACACCGTGGGCTCCAACTCCGGCCAACCGCAGATCACGCTCAAGAAGTTGCCCATCAACTTTAAATTCATCGACCGCGAAGCCGGCATCGGTAGCTACTATTCGGAGTATTCGGTGTTCAATGCCGACGAAACGCTGCTGGTTCGCGCCGAAGCCTACGCGCGCCTCAAACAATATGCGCAGGCCACGGCCGACATCAACACGGAAATGACGGCTTTCGCCCGCAAACCCAAGACCTTCACCACGACGCAGCTCGCGGACTTCTACAAAAAGGTGAAATACTACCGTCCGGACAGCGCCACGGTGCGCAAAGCGTTCCACATCAGCGAGCCGCTCGACACCACCACGCAAGAACCGCTGCTGCAATGCATTCTTCATCTGCGCCGCATCCTTACGGTGCACGAAGGTCTCCGCATGCAAGACGTGAAACGCTACGGCATCACGATCTATCGCCGCGATTTCGACGCCAACGACAAGTTTGTCACCGTCACCGACTCCATGCCCGCCGGCGATCCGCGCCGCGCCATCCAACTTCCGCAGGATGTGATCTCGGCCGGCCTCACACCCAATCCGCGTAAACCCCTCACTGCCAAATGAAACTCCGGATGAACAAGATACTCCTCGCCACGCTGCTGCTCCTTTCGTGCTTGGGGCTCAGCAATTGCTCGGACGACGCTCCGAAAGGCGCCAGCATTTTCCCCACCACCCCCGTCCGGCGCAACGCCTTCGACACCTGGCTGCTCAAAAACTACACGAACCCTTATAATATTGAGTTCAAATACCGGCTCGAAGACGCAGAAACGGACTTCAACTACCACCTCGTGCCCGCCGACTCGGCGAAAACGGCAAAATTGGCCATCCTGACCAAATATCTCTGGTTTGATGCCTATGCCGAAGTGGCCGGCGTGAACTTTGTCAAGGCCAATGTTCCGCGCACCATCGTGGCTGTCGGCATTCCGGGCTACACGCGTCAGCGCACAATGGTGCTGGGTAGCGCGGAAGGTGGCTACAAAGTGACGCTCAACAACATCAATTCGCTCGATAGCGTCACGCTGACCAACTACGGCGCGATGACGGAATTCTATTTCCACACGATGCACCACGAGTTCACGCACATTCTCAATCAGAAGAAGCCCTACAACACGGCCTTCAACCTGATTTCGAAGTCAGACTACGTGAGCAGCAACTGGTCGCACCAGAAAGAAAGCGACGCCCACCGCGCCGGTTTCGTTTCGCCCTACGCCATGAGCGACGGCTTCGAGGATTTCGCCGAGACCCTGGCCTTCTACGTCACCCTCACCCCCGCACAGTGGAACGACATCCTCAAAGATGCGGGCACCTCGGGCGCACCGATCATCAACCAGAAGCTCGAAATCATCAAAGACTACATGCTCACGTCGTGGAATGTCGACCTCGATCGGCTGCGGGCCTCCGTGCTTGGCCGCGGCGACAACGTGCGTCATCTCGATCTCCAACACCTCAAGTAACTTCTCCCCATGCGCATCCTTCATACCCTCGTCATCGCACTTGCCGCCCTCGGGGCCGCCAGCTGCGCCAACGACGAAAAAGAACTTTTCAGCCTTCCCGCGGCTGAACGCATCGACCAAGTGGTCAAAAACGACCGCACCGCTCTCGAATCTGCGCCCAACGGCTGGAAATTCGACTACTTTCTCGGCCGCGACTACTCGGGTCCGGGCGTTTCGATGATGGTTACCTTCCGAAACGGCAAGGCCACGATGGCTTCCGACGCGTCGGACACCGCACTCTTCCGCACGGCCGACTACGATGTGGTGAAAGATCAAGGCCCGGTGCTGACTTTCAACACCTTCCTCGAACCCATCCACAGTTTGGCGGGCGGCATGGCCAGCTTCCCCGAAGGTCGTCAGGGCGACTACGAGTTTTCCATCCTCTCCACCTCGGCCGACACCATCCGCCTGCGCGGTAAGAAGTGGGGCAACGACATGTTGCTCACCCGCAACCCCGTGGGGCTGAAGCAAGACTCCGTGATCATGGGCGCCATCAAGATGCGTGAGAACATGATCACCGACAGTATCTACCTCTGCCACGGCAAAGACACGATCCCCGGCGCGGCCTTCGATCTGGACAACCGCCACTTCGACATCAACGGCGCCGTGCAACTCTCCTCGCCCATGGTCTTCACGCCGAAAGGCTTCACGTTGGCCCGCCCGCTCTCCTACGACGGCCGCGTCTATCGCGACTTTGCGTGGAACGACTCGGCGCGTACCTTCACCTCGGCCGACATGACCATCTCTTTCCGCATCCCCGAAACCTACAAGCCCCAGAGTTTCTGGATCGGCAAGTGGAGCATCAAGCACCGCGCCCTGCGTGCGCTCGGACGCCGCCCGACTTACCTGACGATCTACAACGAACGCAGCTCGCGCAACCCGCAAGCGCTCAAAGCCGTGCTTGAATTCAACCACACGGAGTACGAAATCTTCGTGATCTACAACCGAACGACGGGAACCATCAGCATTCCCGCGCAGAGCGTCGACGATCCCACGAAGACCAACTACGTCATTTATCTCGTCGGCACCGACAGTCAGCAGTTGCTCGGCAAGGTCGATGTGCCTTTCACCTTCCAATGGGATCCCGACTTCGACCATGCCACCGCCAAAGGCGCCACTTTCGAGCACACCAAGGCCACCGGCATGAAAGGTATCGGCTACAAAGACGAACTCCACCAGAACACCGACGCGCAAGGCAACAAGATTGTGCCCATCGTGATGGACGACATCGAATACATCCGCCGCGTTCAATAATCACCTCCCAAGACTTCTCCTCATGCACAAGCATTTTCTCATCGCCCTCCTCGTCGGTGCCGGCACCCTCTTGGCCGCTTCTTGCAGCGAAGAGTCGGCCACCGTGCGACAGCGCACCCTCGAAGTCGTGTCTTCCGACACTAATTTCCCCGTCGACGGGGGCAGTCGCACCGTCACCACCGCCCGCGCCGCCGCCACCGCCTACGCCCAAGACAAATGGGCGCAGGTGCGGGTGGAAAACGGGCAAGTCATCGTCAAAACTGACGTGAACACCGACGAACAGTCGCGCAACACGCTCCTCGTCGTCAAGGATGCTCGCGGCGACTCGGCTGCCATCAACGTGCGGCAGGACGGCATGATCTTCCGCCTGCCCACTTCGGCCACGGTCGAAAGCGACGATCAGCCGCTGCAGCGCTCCTTCCACGTGCAATTCAACGTGCCCGTCAACATCACCTCCTCCGCCCCGTGGATTCAAGTGAGCCACACGCCCGAAGGCGACGTCACGTTCAAGGTAACGGCCAACACCAGCGGCCGCCCGCGCGTGGGCTGGTTGCTTTCGCACGCCCACGGGCTCACCGACTCGGTGCGCATCACGCAAGCCACGCTCTCGGACATCGTGGGCACCTACCGTCAGCACGCTTCTACGCTCGACAGCAGCCGCACCCGCATGATCGACACCACCAACGTGGTCACCATCTCGAAAATCTCCGACACGAAAGCCCTCTTCTCCATCGACGGCAACCTCAACTGGGAGTGCGAATTCCGTCCCGGCCAAGGTCTGTACATGAACAACGGTAAAGTGCTGCGCGAAGTGAAGAATCCGCCGCAGCCCAGCACCTATCTCGTGTCGCTGCTCGCCGCCAACGACTTCCGCCCCGGCCATCTGAACAGCATCATCGGCACACGCGAAACGCTGCGCGTGGCCATCGGCGACAACGGCGACCTTGTGTTCCGTCAGCACGAAACCATCAGTTTGGAACAGCAGTGGAACAGCTACGCCGTGGGACGCGCCAGCTCCACGAAGCTCTCTCTCGATACCTACCTGGGACTCTTCACCGCGTTCATCAACCCCACGCTCACCTATCTGCCCCACGGCGCCGCCACCCGCCCCGCCGCTGTGCGCAGCTCCCGCCGCTGATCGAGCACCGACTCCTTATATATAATAGACAATCCCCGCCTTGTCCTTCGAGACAGGCGGGGATTGTTTTGTGTCCGGGCCGAAGCGAGTGTCGGCATCGGGGCTCAGAATTCGTCGTTGGCATAGAGCGAGTCGAACACCGAGAGGCGGTAGTCGAAAAGTTCCTCGTCGCGGAAGAAGCGTTTCAGTTCCACCTCAGCCGCCTCGAGACTGTCGCTGGCATGCACGATGTTCTCTTGGAACGACATGCTGAAATCGCCACGGATCGTCCCTGCCGGGGCCTTACGTCCCGTGGTGGGGCCCGTAATGGTGCGCACGGCCTCCACAGCGCCCACGCCCTCGAGCGCAATCGCCACAACGGGACACACCATCATGCTGTCTTTCACGCGCTGGAAGAACTCTTTGCCGGCCAAGTGGGCATAGTGTTCGGAGAGCAACGCATCGTCGAGCTGCATCATCTTGAGTCCGCACACGCGGAGTCCTTTTTTCTCGAAGCGCGAGAGCACTTCGCCCATCAGCGCGCGCTGTACGGTGCAGGGTTTGAGGAGAACGAGAGTTTTTTCGAGTGCCATAACTGTAGATTGTTAGGATTTGGATTTACGATTCGGGGGTGACAACACTACGTTGTCGGCGTAAAGATATGCATTCCCGCGCGTTTGGCAAAACTTATTTCACACTTTTGCGCTCTCCGCCTTGCAAAATCGTCTCATTCCGTTCCCCTTCGGCAACGCCCGCTCCGCACCGTGCGCGAAAGCACTCGGGCCGCTGTGCCATAAAAAAAACGCCCGCAGCTGTTTCTTGCGAAACCGTTGCGGGCGGACGGGGTTATCGAAAATAACATCCTACACAATTCGCGTTGAGCGAACTGCGATCCATTTTATTTTGCGCAGTCTTCTTTGAGCGTAGCCACAAGCATCCAGATCAGCTTCTCTTGTTCACGGAGCCAGTCGCTGACCATGGCAGTCGTAGCCTCATCTCCTGCTTCTTGAGCGGCAGCCAAAACCACGCGCTCCTGGGCGATGAGTTGCTTCTCGGTTTCGAGCACCTGAGAGAGGGCGCTGTGACCGCAGTGAGTCACTTCGGCTTCCTTCACCTGCGAAATTTTGAGGTATTCGCTGTAGCGGTGTTCGGGCGTGGCACCGAGCTGGAGGAGACGTTCTGCGATGTCGTCGGCCTTGGTTGCGATGCCGTCATAGAGACGTTCGAACTCAACGTGGAGATTGTAGAAGTTCGTGCCTTGTACGTTCCAGTGGAAGTCGCGGAGGTTGGTGTAGTAAACCTGCACGTCGGCGAGGAGCTGACGAAGTGCGGAAACGACGGGTTGAACCTTCTGTGCGTCGAGGAGAGTGTAGTTGAGTGTGCTCATTGTTTTGCTATGTTTTAGGGGTTCTGTTAAGTGAATTCTTTCTGTGAATTGGAGACGTCGCCCGCAGGATTGGCCTGGGCGGCGGCTTATCTCGTTTCGATGTTGCAAAGGTAGTGGCTTTCGCCCCGCAATGCAACAGACAAGGTCTACTTTAACATTGACATTTTCAATATCTACGCCCATCTCTAAGAGAATCAGCGCCTTGCACGCAAGGAAAAACGCATGCAAGGCGCTGATTTAACGGGGAGCTCCCGACGTCGGGCGCCGGGCTGCCGGCAGTTTAGCGGCGCTTGGCTCCACGAGCGCGAGGCACACGAGCGGCTCCGGCCCCGGCGGCACGCGCTGCACGGGGACGCACTTCGGCTCCCGCGGCATGGCGGGCGGGACGCAGGCGGGCAGCGGGCTCAGCCTGGGCGCGACGCGGCACAACGGGCTGCACACCGCGCAGCGGACGACGGGCGGCGGGACGCACGGCGGGCTGGGCTTGTGCCACAGGCGCCTTGGCGCGACGCACCGGTGCGCGGCGCACTCCGCGGGCGGCGGGCTGCTCTTCGTAGTATTTGGGTTTGTCGTCGTAGGACTCAACCGGCTCCTGTGCGGCGGCCGAAGGCAGGGCGGGCGCTGCCGTGTGAAGGATTTCCACACCGCAACCGCGCACGATGCGATCCACCAACAGGGGCGAATAGGCGTGCACCACGCCGTCGGCCTGGATGATGCGCACGGGTTGTCCCGCGGTCACTTCGAGCACGATGCCCTTTTCGGCACGGCCATTGGTGAAGAGCACCACATCGGTGAGTTCGGTTTCGGTGAGCACGGGTTTGGCCTGATCGGCAAAGCCGTCATTGTATTGCTGCGCACGAGCCGTGCCCGCAGCGAGGGCAAGGCAGAGCGCGAGGCCGAATATCTTTTTCATTGTCGTTGGGCGATAAAGGGGTGAAGTGTCGGGCTTTCGATTAGAATTGGTAGCCCAGACGCAGGGTGAATGCGGGTTGGTTCTTCCATCCGGAGCGGGGGATGACGCGTTTGCCGTACGATCCGTCGGGAGCCACCTTGCCGGCGTTGGGCGTGATGGACTTGTTGACCTGATGGTAGACGCCGCCCACGCCAAACGTCCACTTACCGTAGCGCACACCGAGTTGCGCACCGGCATAGAGGGCCATTTCGGGGTAGTTCTTCTTGTTCGAAACGGTGTTGACCGAATAACCTCCGCGCAGATCGAGGAAGGGGGTGAACTTGCCGTGGAGCGGATAGTCGATACGGGCGAGCAGCATCGGAGTGATGGGCATGATCTCGGTGCGGTCGTAGCGTTGCACGGTGGCGCCCACGCCCACGTAGAACAAACGGCTGATGCGCGTGCCGACGGTGAGCGAAAATTCGGGATTCATCTCGCCCACGAGCTGGCGGTTCTGCTCCAATCCGTAGCCGATGCCCACTTCGGCGGTGCCGGCGAGGCGGAATTTGTGCGTCTGGGCCTTTTCGGCGGGCGCGGCGGCCTTTTTGTTTTGGTCGATCAGGATGCGTTCCACCTCATCCCACTTGTAAGTGAAGACCTGTCCGTAGACATTGCGGAGCTTGATGGGGGCATTGATGCTGCGCTCGAGCACAGTGCCCTGCACTTTCTGTCCGTTTTTGAGCACAATCACGTCGCGTGCGGCCTCAACGGCCTTCTTGTCGGGACGACGCTCCACGCGCTCCACGTCGACGGCGCGATAGTAGTAGATGGTGCCGTCGGTCATTTCGATTTGCACCCCTTCGTCGTTCGATTCGAGCACCTTGCACTTGATGGTGCGGCCGCTCTTGAGCACCACGTAGTCGGCATCGTACTGTCCGGCGGCTGCGGCGGGTTGAATTTCGGCGGCGGTCATCTCGTCCTTCTGCGCGGGTTGGGGCGCGGTCGGGAGGGGCGTCACGACGGTTTCGGCGGGCTTGACGGTAGCGGGGCTTTCGCTCTCGGCGGCACCGCGCACGGGGGTGACAGCGGGCTTGCCGCGCTCCACACGTGCCACCTCTTCGGGTCGATACACGCGCACTCTGGCATCGGCCAGGAGCACTTTGACGGGCTGTCCGGGCACGTAGGTGATGACGCGGCACTTGGCACTCATGCCGTCGCGCAAGACGATGAGATCGGGCAGGTCACGATCGGTGACAATGCTGCCCATCGGGCTGCCATAGGCGCTCCGGTCGGTGGTTTGCGCCGAAAGTCCGGCAAAGCTCAGACCGACGGCCAGCGCGAAGAGGTAGATACGTTTCATATCGGGTGTGATGGGGAAGTTTTTACACTGTTGTTTCGTTCGGCGACGGATCGTCGCACGGCAAAGTTAGCGTTATTTTCGACAAAGATCAAGCAGATTGCCGAAATATCGCATTTCGCTGCGTGAAAAAGGGCTTTTTTCGCTCTTCGACGGCCCGGAAGGCGCAAAAAAGCCCCCGTGTTTCGACGGAAACGCGGGGGCTTTGTGTGAAAATCGCGAAGCTTTTTGCCCACAGCGGGGGTGTTGCCGACGAGAGTCCGGCAAGCGCCGGGACAAAGCGGCGGGCAAGGGCCTACCGGATGGAGATGGCAAATCCGCCGCCCGCGCCGGCCACGAGGTGCTTGAGCACCGTGTTGCGGTTGACGGTCATTTTCTTGATCACATAGGCCTCGGGGCGCTTGTTCCAGGCGGTGCCGGGAGCATCCATGTAGAGCGTGGCGGTGTAGTTGCGGCCGGGCGTGAGGAAATCGAGCGGGAGGTTGGTTTTGTAGCCGTTGTCGCCTGCGGTGCAGCCCACATACCATTCGTCCTTGCCCTTGGCTTTGCGGGCGGTGAGGACATATTCGCCGGGTTCGGCGGCCAGATAGAGGCTCTTGTCCCAGTCGAGGGCCACATCCTTGATGAATTGGAAGGCATCGGGGCGGGCCTCATAGTGTTCGATCACGTCGGCGGCCATTTGCAGGGGGCTGTAGAGCGTGACGTAGAGGGCCAATTGGCGGGCCAGGGTGGAACGCACGTGGCTCTTGTTGTCGGGGCTCATCTGTTGGAGATCCATCACGAAGATGCCCGGGGTGTAGTCCATCGGTCCGCCGATGCAGCGGGTGAAGGGGAGGATGGTGGTGTGGTTGACGGGGTTGCCGCCGAACGCCTCGTACTCTGTGCCGCGCGCACTCTCGTTGGCGATGAGGTTGGGGTAGGTTCTGCACAGCCCGGTGGGGCGTGTGGCCTCGTGGGCGTTGACCATGATGTGGTAGTCGGCTGCCTTCTTCACGGCATAGAGGTAGTGGTTGTTCAACCACTGGCCGTAGTGGTGCTCTCCGCGGGGGATGATGTCGCCCACATAGCCGCTCTTGACGGCGTCGTAGCCGTTGTCGACCATGAAGCGGTAGGCGGCATCGAGATGTCGCTCATAGTTGCGCACCGACGAGGAGGTTTCGTGGTGCATGATGAGCTTCACGCCGCGCGCCTTGGCATATTCGTGGAGTTCCTTGACGTCGAAATCTGGATAGGGGCTGACAAAGTCGAAGACATAGTCCTTCTGGTGCCCGAACCAGTCCTCCCATCCTTGGTTCCAACCCTCGACGAGCACGGCATCGAGTCCGTTTTTGGCGGCAAAGTCGATGTATCGCTTCACATTGGCCGTGTTGGCCGAGTGTTTGGGCGAGGCGGGGAGCTTGGAGTAGTCGGTTTCACCGAGTTTCACGCTGCTCACGGCGTCGGTGTAGGCCCATTGTCCGCGTCCGGTGATCATGTCCCACCACACGCCCACGTATTTCACGGGGTGAATCCACGAGGTGTCGTCGATTTTGGAGGGTTCGTTGAGGTTGAGGGTGATGCGGCTGGCGAGAATGTCGGTGGCTTTTCGTCCCACGATGACGGTTCGCCACGGCGAATTGGTGGGCGTTTGCAGATAGCCCTTGTCGCCGCGCGCATCGGGGGTGAGGTGGCTCACGAAAGTGTTGTTTTGCTCGTTGTAGGTGAGGTGCATGGTGGGATAGTCCACACAGGCGGCCTCGTGGAGGTTGACATACAGGCCGTCGGAGGTGCGCATTTGCAGCGCGGTCTGCACGGTGGTGGGCCCGGCGGGGGTGCTGGAAGAGGTGGCCTGGATGGCCTTTTGCATCCGTCCGCGTATGCCGGAGAGTTTCGTCTGCTGGTATTCGAACTCTTGGGTGTCGTAGTCGCCGGCCACCCACCAGGCGGTGTGGTCGCCCGTCATGGCAAATTCCGTCAGCTCGTCGGCCACGACAAAGTAGGTGAGTTTTTTCTGATCGGGGAACTCATAGCGGAAACCGAGTCCGTCGTCGAAGAGGCGGAAGCGGATGTTCATGAAGCGATCGTTCTTCGACTGTTTGAGACACACGAGCAGTTCGTTGTAGTGATTGCGAATACTGCTCTCCTCGCCCAGCACGGGTCGCCACGTCTCGTCGAAGCTGTTGTTTTCGTAGCGCAGGAGTTGGAAGCCGCTGTAGCAATCGGCTTTTTGCTCGGCGTTTTGGTCCTTGGGCATCTCGGACTTCACCTCCGAAAAGGAGTTTTGCTCGCTGCTATTGCTCTTGAATTTGTAGCCAAGATGGGAGGGAGCGATGACGGTTCGGCCGTCGACGGTGAGGGTGTAGGTGGGTCGACCGTCGTCGATGCGGAAGTCGAGTTTCATTTTGCCGTCGGGCGAGGTGACTTGCTGCGCGTTGGCGGCGAGGGCCAGGAGGGCAAAGGCGGAAGTGAGGAGGGTCTTCTTCATTTTGTCGAGGCTGCTATATAAATAATGTGTGCGGTTGTGACCGTCGGTGCGGTTGTTGGGCCGACTTGCGGGGCGTGCGCTGCGCGGGCGTGGCGATGGTCGACCGCCTACCGGCGCGTTCCGAAGCGGTGTGCCCCCAAAAGTTGGGGACTTTTCAGCACAAAGATAATCAATCGGGCGATTTTTGCCTGCTTTGCGCCGAGAAAGCAAGTTCGAGTTTGCAAATTTCATTCATTCGGCGGCATTTTTTGCTTTTTATTGTACACTCGAGCGCAAAAACGCGCAAGCCATACCGCCCTCGCTCGGGGGAAATGGCACCGCAAGCGGGCGAACACGGGGGCCAATCGGGGCGGGGAAGCTCGCGTGGGGGGAAGTAGCGGAAAACCAACCGTATCGGGCGAGGCCACACGGAGATATTTCACTCTCGGCCACACGGCGGCGCGCGATGCTCGCCGCGCCCCTGCGTCTTCCTCCCCTCGAACCGTAACGGACGGCGCACGGCTTTCGATTCTAACCACTCTTTTTGCGCATAATCCATAAAGACAAGGGCATCCTACGCAAAAAATATATACAAACACGCGCGCAGACAAAAACGATTCACTATATTTGCAAAATAAATTCACACAGCCGGCAATACTACACGCAGTGTCAGTTTATCATTCTCATCAAAAAAACAGTATTATGGAAGGTTTACTCATTATCTTCAGCTTCCTTGGCTACATCCTAGGAATCATCGCTTTTTATCTCTTCGTGCGCATGGCCATCGACCTGCATTTCTTGCGGAAGGAGTTCGAGAAACTCAAACGCATCCACCGCTTGGGTGAATATAGTCTCGCTAAAGGAAAACGCATCTACCGGCCCGGCGAAAAACTCTACTGCGAAGAATTGAAAACTTCGGTAACCGTAACAGGACTCACGGAGAATGGATTGTACTACTGCGAAGCGCGATCAGACAAAGGCGTTTACTTCGGGAAAAACTATTACATTCCAGGCGACAAACTCTCGGAACTCCCGAAAGAGGGAGCCTAAATTTCTCTTTTGCTCCCAATTTCAAAGCAATACCTCATGAAGTTTGCCCCTCGATGGGACGAACCGGCACAAAAAACGGCCAAACCGCCGACGAACACACGGGGTGTCTGTCGGCGGTTTGGCCGTTGGCGGAGTGGGAACGGGGCGCGCTGTCGCGGCACATTGCGGTGCGCGACAGCGCCATAGGGCATGAGGTGCGGCGAGCCTTAGGCTTTCAGGCCGTTGTGGGCGATAAGCCACTCGGCAATCTGCACGGCGTTGAGCGCAGCTCCCTTCTTGATTTGGTCGCTCACCAGCCAGAAGGTCATGCCGTTGGGGTTGGCGAGGTCTTTGCGGATGCGGCCGACGTAAACATCGTCGCAACCGGCCAGGAAGAGGGGCATGGGATATTCGCGCTCGGCGGGATTGTCGCGCAACGTGAGGCCTTCGCCGTCCGACACGGCGCGGCTCACCTCTTCGACGGAGAGGGGGCGCTCGGTCTCCACCCAAATGGCTTCGGAGTGGCTGCGCATCACCGGAACGCGGACGCAAGTGGCGCTCACTTCGATGTCGGAGTGCATGATCTTGCGCGTTTCGTTGTACATCTTCATCTCTTCCTTCGTATATCCGTTGTCGGTGAAGACGTCGATCTGGGGAATGACGTTGTAAGCCAGCTGATAGGCGAATTTCTCAACGTGGGGCTTTTCGCCGGCCGCGAGTGCGCGGTGCTGCGCCTCGAGTTCGTCCATGGCAGCTTGGCCTGCGCCGGAGGCTGCTTGGTAACTGGCCACGTGCACACGGCGGATGTGGCTCAGTTGCTCGATGGCTTGGAGCGCCACCACCATCATAATCGTGGTGCAATTGGGGTTGGCAATGATGCCACGGGGGCGGTTGAGGGCATCTGCGGCGTTGCACTCGGGCACCACGAGGGGCACGTCCTCATCCATGCGGAAGGCGCTGGTATTGTCGATCATCACGGCGCCGAAACGGGTGATGTCGGCCGCAAACTCGCGCGAGATGCCGGCGCCGGCGCTGGTGAAGGCGATGTCGATGCCGCGAAAATCGTCGGTGTCGTGGCGCAGTTCGCGCACTGTTACGTCGCGATCGCCGAAACGATAGACTTTGCCGGCACTACGTTTCGAACCGAAGAGTCGAAGTTCGTCGATGGGAAACTTGCGTTCGGCCAGTACGCGGAGAAACTCTTGGCCCACGGCACCGCTGGCGCCTACAATGGCTACGTTCATAGGATGGAAAAATAATTTTCGCCGGCTCGATGCGCCGCGGCACGGGGCAAAGGCGATCGGGTCGGGAGTTTTTTGTAGAAATACTATCTGCAAAAGTATCGATAAATCCCGTATTTCGCGCGCGGTATGCCATTTTTTTTGTTACTTTGCCGCTCCAACGTCCCGATTTCGGGCCATTGTGCAGTGCATATGTCGTTTATTCCGCTTCCCATCACCGACCCAACTTGGATCTTCTTCGTGGTGTTGGGTGTGATTCTCTTCACACCCATGCTCCTCGAACGGCTTCGTGTGCCCTCGATTGTGGGTTTAATTGTGGTAGGTGTGGTGATTGGTCCGCACGGCGTGCACTTGCTCAACCGCGACGCCAGTTTTGAGATCTTCGGTAAGGTGGGACTCTATTATATCATGTTCATGGCGTCGCTTAGCATGAACCTAACGGACGTGATGCGCCACCGTTATGTGGCCCTCGCCTTTGGTCTCATCTCGTTTGCGCTGCCTTTTGCCCTCGGCCTGGGGGTGAATGTGTGGGGGCTCGGCATGAGTTGGCCGGCAGGTCTGCTGGTGGCGTCGATGTACGCGGCACATACGCTGCTGACCTACCCTGTGGTGATGCGATGGGGCCTTTCCAAACACCGATCGGTGGGCATTGCCGTGGGCGCCACCATTATTACCAATGTGCTAACCCTCTTGGTGCTGGCCATTGTGGGGGGCGCTTACAAACCGGTCGGGGAGGGTTTCAACTTTCTCCTGCTCGGCGCGCGATTGGTGGGGCTGAGTGTGGGCATCGTCGTGGTATTTCCGTGGATTTGCCGCCGCTTTTTCCGCCGTTTCGAGGACAATGTGGTGCAATATATCTTCGTGTTGACACTCGTTTTCCTCGGTGCCGGCCTGATGGAATGGGTGGGTATGGAAGGCATCTTGGGAGCTTTCTTGGTGGGGCTGGTGCTCAACCGCGAAATTCCCCCCGCCGGTCCGCTGATGAACCACATTGAATTTGTGGGCAACGCGCTTTTCATCCCCTACTTCCTGATTGGCGTGGGCATGATCATCAATGTGCAGGCCATGGCTGCGGACTATGGCATTTTCCTCACCGCCGGCGTGATGATTCTCACCGGCGCGGCGGGCAAAATCCTCGCCGCCCACACGCTTCGCCTCATGCGTTTCAGCGCGGGCGAGGCCCAATTGGTGTCGGGCCTCTCTACTGCGCGCGCGGCCGCCACGTTGGCCATCGCGCTTGTGGGCTACGAAATCATTCTCCCCGACGGCACTCACCTGCTGGGCGACGAGATCATCAACGCTTCGATGTTTCTGATTCTGGGTTCGTGCATTGTGGCCTCAACCCTCACCGAACGCGCCGCGCGCAAGCTCGTTCTCTCGGGCGAAGCGGCGCAAGAAGACGCATCGGCCGACAAGGATTCGCTCATTGTGGCGCTGAGCAACCCGCACATGCTCATTCCGCTCACCAACATGGCCCTGATGTTGCGCAGCCACGGCCCGACGGCGCAGCTCACCGCGGTGAGTGTGGTGCTCGATGACGATGCCGAACGGCGAAACGAGGCGCAACGCAGCCTGGACTACGCCGCCAAGATGGCCGCCACCGTGGGGGTGCGCATGCAAACCCACTGCCGGCGTTCGGTGAATGCCGTGACCGGCATCATACACACCGCGGGCGAACACGAAGCCACCGACATTCTCATCGGTCTCCACAGCAAGAAACACATCGGCGAAACCTTCTACGGCAAATTTGCCACCGACCTCATCGCCTCTTCCTCCCAACAAATTCTGATCTACCGGCCGCTCGTGCCCATCCACTCCCTGCGGCGCCTGCATGTCATCGTGCCGCCGCGCGGAGAGTTCGATCCGGGATTGAAACACTGGTGCCGGCGCATCGCCACCCTGGCCGAACAAACCGCTTGTCGCGTATCGGTCTACGGCGAAGAGCGGACACTCCGCGCCGTCGAGGGCGCTTGGCAGGCAGAACGCCGGAGCCTCTCGGCCGACTTCCACAAGTTCACGCCCGCCGAAGGCTTGGCCGGCGTGGCCGCCCGCACCCGTCCCGACCACATGGCCGTGTTTGTGCTCGCCCGCCGCGGCATGCCGTCCTACCACCGCCGCCTCGAGGACATACCCGGACAGCTCGAACGCTATTTCTCCGCCCGCAGTTGGATGCTCATCGTCCCCGCGGCGCTCGGCTCCTCGTCTTCGAGTGCCGACGGGCGCAACGCCCTCACCCTCTCCGACCGCTGAACGGCAGCACCCCGCCCTCTTCTCTCTCCTTCGTCATTCCCCAAAACTCCTCCCCATGTCCATCCTCTCCATCCGCAACATCCACAAATCGTTTGGCACTCTCGAAGTGCTCAAAGGCATCGACACCGACATCGCCCGCGGCGAAATGGTGAGCATCGTCGGCGCTTCGGGTGCCGGCAAGACCACCCTGCTCCAAGTGATGGGCACTTTGCTGCGCCCCGACGAGGGTTCCATCACCTTGGCCGATACCGACGTAACGCGCCTGGGCGATGCCGCCCTCTCGCGCTTCAGAAATCAGCACATCGGCTTCATCTTTCAGTTCCACCAACTCTTGCCCGAGTTCACCGCCCTGGAGAATGTGATGCTGCCGGCCCTCATTGCGGGACAAAGCAAGCGCACCGCCGCCAACCGTGCGGCCGAACTGCTCGAGTTCATGGGACTCACGGCGCGCGCCGAGCACAAACCCACCGAACTCTCGGGCGGCGAACAACAACGCGTGGCCGCTGCGCGCGCCCTCACCAACCGTCCCGACATTGTCTTCGCCGATGAGCCCACCGGTTCGCTCGACACGCACAACCGCTCCGAACTGCAAGCCCTCTTCTTCCGCCTGCGCCGCGAATTGAACCAAACCTTCGTCATCGTGACCCACGACGAAAAATTTGCCGCCCAAACCGATCGCTGCATTCGCCTCGCCGACGGCCGCGTGGTGGACTGAAATCGACCACCCCCTCCCCCGCCGCACCGCAATTGTGCCGGGCAAAACGCCCCCGGGGCCCCTCGGCGGCGAAAAATCCCCCACAAAACACACCGACTCTGCAAACGGAGGCGGTGTTTTTTTGTACCTTTGCTCCGGCTTAACGCCAACACCCATTCATTTCCCCCCAATCCACAAACGTGCCCCGCCCTCGCGACGCGGCACCCCGGCAACTCACATGAGCACACTCCGTTTCAAAGTGGTGGAAGAGGCCTTCAAGAAGCGCCCCGTCCCCGTGACCGCCCCGGCCGAACGCCCTTCGGCGTACTATGCCACCTATGTTTTCAACCAGGACAAGATGCGAAAGTATCTTCCGCTCGACGTTTATCGGCGCTATGCCGAGACCCTCGACACCGGACGCCCACTCGACATGCACACCGCCAATGCCATCGCCCAAGGCATGAAGCAGTGGGCCGTCGAGATGGGCGTCACGCATTATACACACTGGTTCCAACCCCTCACCGAAGGCACCGCCGAAAAGCACGACGCCTTTGTTGAGCACGATGGTAAGGGCGGCATGATCGAAGACTTCGCCGGCAAGCTCCTTGTCCAGCAGGAACCCGACGCCTCCTCCTTCCCCAACGGCGGAATCCGCTCCACTTTCGAGGCGCGCGGCTACTCCGCTTGGGATCCCGCCAGCCCCGTCTTCATCATCGACGACACGCTGATGATTCCCACCGTCTTCATCAGCTACACCGGCGAAGCCCTCGACTACAAAGCCCCGCTCAAAAAGTCGATCGCCGCCGTCAACCACGCCGCTGAAGCCGTTTGCGCCTATTTCTACGACGAGCCCGTGCACGTACACACCAACCTCGGTTGGGAACAGGAGTACTTCCTCGTGGACGAAGGGCTCTACGCCGCCCGCCCCGACCTCTTGCTCACCGGACGCACCCTCATGGGGCACGACAGCGCCAAGAATCAGCAGATGGAAGACCACTATTTCGGCGCCATCCCCGAGCGCGTGGCCGAATTCATGCGCGATCTCGAAATTCAAGCCCTCCGTCTCGGTATTCCCTGCAAGACGCGCCACAATGAGGTGGCTCCCAATCAGTTTGAGCTCGCCCCCATCTACGAAGAGTGCAATTTGGCTGTGGATCACAACATGTTGCTCGTCTCGCTCATGCGCAAAGTGGCGCGCAAACACGGCTTTCGCTGCCTACTCCACGAGAAACCCTTCGCCGGCATCAACGGCAGCGGCAAACACTGCAACTGGTCGCTCTGCACCGACACCGGCGTCATTCTTCACGCCCCCGGTCGCTCCAAAAGCGACACCCTTCGCTTCCTCACCTTCATTGTCGCCACGCTCATGGGCGTCTATCGCCACAACGGTCTGCTGAAAGCCAGCATCATGAGCGCGGGCAACTCCCACCGCCTCGGCGGTCACGAAGCCCCGCCCGCCATCATCTCCTCGTTCTTGGGCAAGCAAGTGAGCGAACTCCTCGACCGCGTCGCACAGTCGGCCGACCCGCTCGCTCCCATGGCGGGCAAACAGGGCGTGCAACTCGACATTCCGCAGATTCCCGAGCTCTTCATCGACAATACCGACCGCAACCGCACCTCGCCCTTCGCCTTCACCGGCAACCGCTTCGAGTTTCGCGCCGTCGGCTCGTCGGCCAACTGCGCCAGCGCCCTCATTGTGCTCAACACCGCCGTGGCCGAAGCGCTCACCGACTTCAAGGTGCGCGTCGATGCCCTCCTTGCCGCCGGCCAAAGCACCGAAGAAGCCCTCCTCAACACCCTGCGCGACGACATCCGCACCTGCCGCCCCATCCACTTCGACGGCAACGGCTACAGCGAAGAGTGGAAGGCCGAAGCCGCCCGCCGCGGCCTCGACTGCGAAACCAGCTGCCCGGTCATCTACGACCGCTACACCGACGAGGATTCCGTGCGCATGTTCGAAAGCATGCACGTCATGACGCGCAACGAACTCGCCGCCCGCAACGAGATCAAGCGCGAGATCTACTACAAAAAGATCCAGATCGAAAGCCGCGTCTTGGGTGATCTGTGCATGAACCACATCATTCCCGTCGCCACCAAGTACCAAAGCGTGCTGGTCGACAATGTAAGCAAGATCATGTCGGCCTTTCCGCCCGAGAAAGCCGCACAACTCAGCGCCTACAACGTCACGCTCATCGAAAAGATCAATCTCCACACCGATTTCATCGTCAATGCCGTTGAGGAGATGGTGGAAAAGCGCAAAGAGGTGAATCGTCTCACCGACATCCGCGCCCTCTCCGTGGCCTACCACGACGAGGTCGAGCCCTTCTTGCACGCCATTCGCTACCACATCGACAAACTCGAACTCATCGTCGAGGACGAAATGTGGACGCTCCCCAAATATCGCGAGCTCCTCTTCATCCGCTGATCGAAAAGCGCGCCTTTTCTCCCCGCCGTGCCACACGGTGCACCGCCTCTCCTCACGGCGCAACAAAAACACCCCGATTTTCCGAAGAAAATCGGGGTGTTTTGTGTTTTTACCGGGGATTTTTTAGGAAAATACAGAATTCCCCTCACCTTGCTTCCCGCTAAACAAGAAATTCATGGAAAATCATATCGACACATCACACATATTTAGCACAACACTCACCTAATAGACAAAAATCTAAGAAAATCTTTTGCCCATATTCCACCTTTTTATTACCTTCGCCACATACCAAGAAAATAAACTACCTACGCACACATAAAATCCACCTCTGTCTGCTACAAGTTCCGAAATATAACCGACAGATCCCCAATCATTCGTCTTCATCTCATCAATTTCTATCATGAAAAACCTCTATCAATGGGCACTCACCCTATTTGCGGTGATCTTACTGCTGCCCCTCAACTCCTGCTCGGGTGGCTCCGGTCGGAGCAAAGTCGAATACATCCCCTTCCGTGAGACTCAAGACGGGCAATGGGGCATGATCTCTCCAGACGGCAAGGTATTGTTCAGAGAAGAGTTCAACAACGAACCCACCCTTGCACGCGAAGGTCGATTCTTTGTACGCAACGACAAGGGCCTTTGGGAGATGTACACAGCCGAAGCCAAGCCCGAGAAAATCGGTGGTGAATACACTTCTGCCTCTTCCTTCAACAACGGCCGTGCCGTGGTGGCCGAAGCCAACGAACCAGTCAAAATTATCGACACTGACGGCAAAACTATTAAAATACTCGACAAAATCAACGACAAAGTCATAGAAAGTGTATCGGCGTTCCACTGCGGAATCGCATATTTCAAGACAACGGACAGTTTAACCGGAGCGATTGATCGCGAGGGTAACTGCATAATTGAACCCAGCCACCTAATTGAACCGACCTTCCTCCACATATTCCGTGAAAACGGATTGCTTCTCGCCATACCGGCCCAATACAGCAAAGTTATTCGTGATGAAAAAGGAGAAATGCAAGGCACGAAAATAAGAGTACTTGACAGGGACGGAAAAGAAATCAACCAACTGTCGGGAGACAACTACATCTGTATGTTCTACGGCGGTGACAAAATCATTGCTTGGCAAAATCGCAACGGGAAAATAGTGTCTACCATTCTTGACAGCAAAGGCAACCAGCTTTTAGAAGGTGGACCTGTAAGTGAAATTATGGACGTAGAAGGTGAGAACTTCACTTATTGTGTCGATAAACGCTTCGGGTTGATGAACCTGAAGGGAGAAACACTCATCCACGCTCAATATAGCAACCTCCGTTTCGACGGAGACGGGCTGCTTATTGCCACGTTCGACGACGATAACGGGAGAAGCCAATGCAAAATCATAGACTTGGAGGGCAATCAAGTGGGCGATGAAATCTATTCCGAAATCATAGAATTTAAAGTAATCGACGGGAAACACACCATCGCCCAACGAAATGACGGAAGTTACGTTCTCATTGATTTGAAAGGCATGGTACTTCCGAAATTACCAGATATGGTAGAGATGGGACACTCCGATGGTAACGATTGGGTAAGCTCAAATACACCTAACAATTATGCGTATTAGTGAATTGAGCTACAAATACTGGATGACAACGGCATCAAAGTTCAATTTTTGGTCGCCTTCGACGACTATCCCGGTCGAGGAGAATTTGCCTGCAACGGCTATCAATACGCGTGGAACAACGCAAAAGTAGCAGCTTGCGGAGTCACGTTCTCCGGCACCGGAAAGTTAGAAGGAAAAACAGACAATCTCTATCACATACTCATCAAGAAATTCGCCGCCCGCGGCAAAGTACCCAAAGAAAATAAGGGAGCGAAACTCTTCGATCTGAGCAACGGAAAGCACGTTATTGTGGCTCATTCAAAAGATGAGGTCGGGGTTATCTTCTGTACCGCCGAAATTGCGCAAAACTTCGACTATGACAAATACTCAGATTATGAAGAAGGAACTTCCAATGTCGAAGATAGTGTCTCCCTCGACGTACCCTACGACGAAGGACTGGAGGGCGAAGAGGAGGAAAGCTTCGTTGACAGCACATCTGCCGACTACTAGTAAACAATAATCCCCATCCTTCAAAATAAAACGAGGCGGTCGCACATCGAAACAACCGCCTCGTTTTGACATTTGAGGGAAGAATAGAGAGGAGTGCACTGCGAAAAGCTCACACTCCACCCACTTTCTCCCCCATTCACCCCGCCCTATCCGAACAACTCGCGCAGGGCAGCCTCGACACGCGAGACGGGGACGAGTTCAATGCCCGAGAAACGGGCCGCATCGAGCGACTTCATGTTCTGCGCCGGGAGGAGGAAACGGCGGAAGCCCAATTTCATGGCCTCAGCAATGCGGCGATCGATGCGCGTCACGGGGCGAATCTCACCACTCAAACCACATTCGCCCGCCATGGCCACGTCCTGATCGATGGGCGTGTCGACATTGCTCGACAACACCGCCGCGATGACGCTCAAATCGATCGCGGGATCGGTCACCCGCAGGCCACCGGCGATGTTGAGAAACACGTCTTTCGCTCCCAACTTGAAGCCCACGCGCTTTTCGAGCACGGCCAACAACATATTCAGGCGGCGCAGGTCGAAACCGGTGGCCGATCGCTGCGGCGTGCCGTAGGCCGCGGTAGAAACCAAGGCCTGCGTCTCGATCAAGAAGGGGCGCACGCCCTCGAGGGCGGCACAAATCGCCACACCCGAGAGGGGTTCGTCGTGCTGCGTGAGGAGCAACTCCGAAGGGTTGTCGACCGGACGCAGACCGTTGGCGTTCATTTCGTAAATACCCAGCTCGGCCGTCGAGCCGAAGCGGTTTTTGATGCTGCGGAGGATGCGATAGAAATAATGGCGGTCGCCTTCGAACTGCAACACGCAGTCCACGATGTGCTCCAACACCTTCGGTCCGGCGATGCTTCCCTCTTTTGTGATGTGTCCGATGAGCAAAACGGGCACCCCCTGCTCCTTGGCAAACTTAAGTAGGGCGGCAGCGCACTCGCGTATCTGGGTTACGCTGCCGGGCGAGCTTTCTACCGTCTCGGTGTGCATGGTTTGCACCGAATCGATGATGAGCAATTCGGGACGGACGGCGCGCACCTCCTCAAAGATGCGCTCCATGCGCGTTTCGCAGAGCAGGAGCATGCCGTCGGCGGCGGCATTTTCGGGCAAGAGGCGGTCGGCGCGCAGTTTGATTTGGCGTTCGCTCTCCTCCCCGCTCACATAAAGGATGCGGCGCTCCGCCATGCCGAGCACCGTTTGGAGCAAGAGCGTGCTTTTCCCGATGCCCGGTTCGCCGCCCAGGAGGATCAGGCTGCCGGGCACGATGCCCCCGCCGAGCACCCGGTTGAGTTCGGCGTCGTGCGTGTCGAGTCGCGGTTCTTCGGCGGCGTCAATTTGCGAAAGTGGCACAGGATGCGGCGTGTCGCGGTGCAATCCGGCCTGCTGCACCACGGCGGCGCCGCGCGAAGGCGAGGACGGAGCGACGGTAAATTCCTTCATCGTGTTCCAACTGCCGCACGAGGGGCATTTGCCCACCCATTTCGGTGTGTCGTATCCGCACACGTCGCAGACGTAGGCGGTTTTTGCTTTGGCCATAGGAGATGGTGTTCAGAAAAGTAGCCCCTGCCTCCGCCCACCTCGGAGAGATGAGCGGCGGCAGGGGTGCGAAAAGACATGGGTTCACTGCAAACTGCCGAGTTCCTCGCGGATGCTCACCAGTTCCTCGCGGATGGCGCGCAGGCGATCCACCACTTCCGTGGCACTGGCCGTGGCATTGTAGTTGTTGCGCAGGGCTTCGCGCGCGGCCTCGATGCGGAGTCCGCGCACCTTCACCAGGTTGTAGACCACGCGCACGGTTTCGATGTCGCGTTTCGTGTATTGGCGAATGCCGCGTGCGCCCTTCTTGGGTGAGATCTGCGGAAATTCGCGTTCCCAGAAGCGGAGCAGCGTGTCGTTCACGCCGAACATCTCGGCCACTTCGCCGATGGAATAGTAGAGTTTGAGGTCTTTGTCAGCTTTGACCGGCATGTGCAGTAGGAAAGTAGAGTTTACAGGTGAAAAAGCGGGGGAAGATCAGGGGCGCGTGCCCACGATTTTGCGACCCCCTTGGAGTAAAACGCCCGCAGGACGGGTTGCACCGGGCGAAAGACGGCGGCCATCGAGCGTATAAATCGGCGCCTCTTCGCTCCGCGTGGCCGCAGGCACGGCACGCACGCCCGTGGGCACGTAGCCGATGGGGTGCTCGGCGATGTAAGTGGCGCGCTCGCTGAGCCAAGCCTTCATCAGTGCGGCGAGAGAAGTGTAGTCGGGGCTGCCTTTCCACCAGCGATTGAAGTCGCGTTCGGCGGCCGGGGCGATCCAAGCGGCATATTCGTCGATATACTTGCAGAGCGAGTCGATGCCGCCCTGCTTGGCAAAGCGCTGCGCCAACTCATTGTAAGCGGTGGCCACCTCTTGCGATCCGCGCATGGCGTGGCGGAAGAAGTTGCGGCCGGGGCCGTTAGGGCCTTTCCCGTCGAGGAGGTCAAACTGGGGGTTGATCGTGGCAAAGGCGCCGGTGTGCTCGTAACCATAGGCCCAATCGAAGTCCCACACGGGGCCGAACACCCACTTGGATTGCGGGTCGAAGATGTCGGCACGCCACACATTGACGCTCTTCGGGTGGCGCAATTCGAGGTTGCCCGTGAGGTCGAACACATAGTAGAAGGCCGCGAGCGAAGGCACGTCGACCACCTCGGCAGTGCGCTCGGAAAGCACAGCGCGGGTGAGCTTTTGCACCTCGCTGTTGAGCGTTTGTTCATAGCGCGCCGCCGCTTCTTTGCCGTGCGCTTTGACATAGTCGTCGAGCTCGGGGGCTTTGAGGTCGATGGGCAACTTGTAGGTGCTGTCGCGCTTGGGGTCGCCGTCGTAAGTGTCCCACTCGAGGAGCGCGGCCTTCGACTCATCGGACACAACGACGCTGTTGGAGGCCAAATCCACCTGCTCAGTCAGGTTGTAAAGGCCGCGGTAGGAGCCGTTGATGTAGAGTTCAACCGGAATCATGTGGTTGGCGTGGCTGGCGCCCACGAGTTGGGCGGTGCGCATGGCGATGGCGTTGTTCAACTGCGCATCGCTGAGGAAGTTGGCCAGCAGCACCCAGCTTTTTCCCTTGGCCAATCCGAAGGGACTTTGCTTTTTGTCGAACTTAAAGCGGAAGGGCTTTTTCTTCATCGTCCACGTGGTGTTGCCGCGCCCGCGCACTTTGGCCGAATCGGTGATGTTTTTCCCGATTCCTGCGGCCGTGATGGTGATCTGCGCGCGGCGCCACGTTTTTTTACTGCTTTCGAGGTCGGAAAGCGTGATGCCGTCGGCCAATTTAATGTCGATGCGCGGCACTTCTCGCTGTGCCGCGGCAGAAAGCACGGCGAGTAGCGAGAGAAACAAGGGGAGAATACGGGAAAACATGGGGAGAAAATTGAAAAAACGGGGAACATTTCGGGGCGCCGCACCGGGTTGCAGCCCGCAAATGCGGCACGCGCCGCGCAAACCTCGTCGAAGTAGTGCGCGGCGCGTGGGGCAAATATACGTAATATCGGCTTTTCCACCAAGTTCAGACCTCCAAAGTCCACCAGCCTTCCCACGTTTCGCGGGGTGCAGCGCGTTGGATTTCGGGTCGTTGGGGCATTTCGCCGTCGAAATCGACGGGATCGGGCAGTCCATACCAGGGTTCGACACAGACAAAGGGGGCGTGTCGGCCGGCGGGTTGCCAAATGAGCCACACCGGTGCGGAAGAAGCCACGCGCGCAAAGCGCCTGCGCTTGCGATCGAGCACCTCTACGGCCTCCACCTGGCGGCCATCGAAGATCAAAGCCTCGTTGGCGAAGGTGCTCACTTCGATGGGCACGAGCGCATTGCCCATCTGGTGGAAGGCCAACGCGGCGAGGGTTTGCAGATTCTTGCTCCAGGGGATGGGCACACGCCCGGGTTCGACGCAGCCCTGGCGGCCGGCACGCAGCATGTCGCGGGGTGTGCCTTCGAAGCGGAGGAAACCGGCAACGTGCTGGCCGTGCTCGGCCCAGTCGGGGAGGTTGAGTGCGGGATGCGCCCCGACTTGGAACCACATGGAGCTGTGGAGCGAGCGATTCACCACGCGGAGATCGGCGCGGAGGGAGCGTCCGCGCAGGGTGTAGACCACTTCGAGGCGGTAGGGCCAAGGAAACTGCCGAAGTTCCTCATCGGTGTTCTCCACAGCCAGGTGCAGAAAATCGACACCCTGCTCCACCAACTGCCAATCTCTCCGGCGCACGAAACCGTGCTTGGGTATTTGGTAACTGCGGCCGTCGAGTCGGCACGTCCCGTCCCACAGTCCGCCTGTGATGGGGAAGAGAATGGGCGAACGGCCGTTCCAATAGGCGGCATCGCCTTGCCAAATGATTTCGCGGCCGCTGTTGAGGTCTACGAGACTTTGGATTTCTGCGCCTCGAGCCGAGACTTCGAGTCGCAAGTTTTCATTTTGTAGCGCATACATAATTCTTTTCTGTATTAAGGCGGTTGAACTATATATATAATGTGTGCGATGTCGTTTTTTTATCGGGCTGCCGTTATTGGCTTCTGCGTCAGATTGGTTCGTGTTCGGGCGGCCTTTCGCTCATTCGCGGCGGCGCGCGGTGTCTTTTCGGGGGGTTGTGCCCTCGTCGAAGCGGAGGGGGCGTCAGCGTCGGCGGTAGTCGAGCGGAGAGAGTCCGGTGTAGTTCTTGAAGTAGCGTCCCATGAGACTCTGCGAGGGGAAATTCATGCCGGAGGAGATTTCTTTGATGCTCAAATCGGTGTTGCGCAGCAGACTCTTGATTTCCATCACCACCAACACCGAGACCCACTGGCCCACGGTGCGGCCACTCACATTTTTAATGAGCTGCGACAGATATTTAGGGGTGAGTTGCAACTGATCGGCGTACCAATTCACACTGCGCTGCTCAGCAAAATTGCGAGAGAGCAGTTGCATGAAGCGATAGAAGATGTTGAATGTTCGCGTGTTGAAGGTTTCTCGGCGCGCGCCCCGCTCTTCGAGCAACTGGCAGAGGTCGAGATAGAAACTCTGTAGGCAAGTTTTGATCACCTCGCGGGCGAAACAATGTTTGTTGTCGAGCATGCGGGTGTGCAGGGCACGATAGTCGGCCAGGACTCGGTGTTTCTCCTCAGGGTTGAGCGAAAGCACGGGTTGCTCCATGAGCGAGAGCAGATAGGGCCAGAGCTGCGTCATGGACATGAGGGTTTCCTGCACGAAAGCGAGGTTTTGGAAAATGGCCTGTGCGGAGAATCCGGGCGAGAAATGGATTTCGCTGAAGGTTTGTTGTCCGAACGCCAGGAAGAGGTCGCCGGGTTCGACGCGAAAGGTGCGATCGTTGAGAACGAAGTCGGCTTCTCCCGCGGAGCAGTAGCCCACGGTGAAAAAAGAGGTCTGCACCGCCTGCGTGTCGGCGGGCAAAGCGGCGAGATCCTCCACGATGAGGAGTTCGTCGTCGAGCAGTTCCGTCCCCAATGCGTAGGGGCGCATGTCTTGCAGCGCCACGCTGTGTGGCTCATGGCGGCGCGCGTCTGAAGAGGAGGCCGAGTTGTTCATCACATCGCGGTTTAATCGGTTACTACTACCGCAAATATAGTAAGTTTTGTGGAGACGACGTTCTTTTTTCTGAAATAAATCAAGAGAAAGTCCCCGTGTTTTTTGCGTAGACGCAAAGCTATTCATTATACACAACAAGTCTTCAGATCGCTGTCGGGTGTATGCAAAGCGACGCCCGCACCTAAAAAAACAACAACGGGGCAGGAAAATTGGCACACGACATATTTTTATTGTATATTTGTGCTCTAAGCGCCCATCCCCGCGCGAGACATCGCCGACGACGGGGCGCTCCCACTGTTTTCTCACCACGCAGTTACCCTTTATGGCCAACGAATATCTCAAAAGTTTCACCGAACAAAAATACGAAGCGGGTTTCGTGACCGACGTCGAGACCGAACTACTCGAAGCCGGACTCAACGAAGACATCATCCGCCAAATCAGTCACAAGAAAGGCGAGCCGGAGTGGCTTCTCCAGTTTCGTCTCACGGCTTACCGCCATTGGCTCACGCTCACCTGCCCGGATTGGGCGCTGGTGCGGCTGCCCGACATCGACTATCAGGCGATTCACTACTACGCCGACCCCACGAAAAAGAAAAACGAGCAGAAGGAAATCGATCCCGAGCTGATGAAAACGTTCGAAAAGCTCGGCATTCCCCTCGAAGAACGCATGGCGCTGGCAGGAGTCGCGGTCGATGCGGTGATGGACTCCGTGTCGGTCAAGACCACCTTCAAGGAGCGGCTGCAAGAGAAGGGCATCATCTTCAGTTCCTTCTCGGAAGCCGTGCGCGAAAACCCCGAGCTGGTGCGCAAATACCTCGGTTCGGTCGTGCCCTACACCGACAATTATTTCGCCGCCCTCAACTCTGCCGTGTTCTCCGACGGCTCGTTTGTCTACATCCCCAAGGGCGTGCGCTGCCCCATGGAGCTCTCGACCTATTTCCGCATCAACGCGCGCAACACCGGGCAGTTTGAGCGCACGCTCATCGTGTGCGAAGACGGGGGCTACGTTTCTTACTTGGAAGGCTGCACCGCTCCGATGCGCGACGAGAACCAATTGCACGCCGCCATCGTGGAAATTGTGGTAGGCGAGGAGGCGGAGGTGAAATACTCCACCGTGCAGAACTGGTATCCCGGCGACGCCGAAGGCAAAGGGGGTGTGCTCAACTTAGTGACCAAGCGCGGACTCGTGCGCGGCCGCAACGGGCGCCTCTCTTGGACGCAAGTCGAGACAGGGTCGGCCATCACGTGGAAATACCCCTCGTGCATTCTCAGCGGCGAGGGCGCGCAGGCCGAATTCTACTCCGTGGCCGTGACAAACAACTTCCAAGAAGCGGATACCGGTACGAAGATGATTCACTTAGCCCCCAACACCAGCTCGACAATCATCTCAAAAGGCATCTCGGCCGGGAAGAGTCAGAACACTTATCGCGGACAAGTGCGCATGGCATCCCGCGCACACGGCGCGCGCAACTACTCTTCGTGCGATTCGCTCCTGCTGGGCTCCGAATGTGGCGCACACACCTTCCCCTACATCGACGTGGACAACGACGACAGCGTGGTGGAACACGAAGCCACCACCTCGAAAATCTCGGAAGACCAGCTCCTCTACTGCCGCCAACGCGGCATTCCGATGGAAGATGCCGTGAATCTCATCGTAGGCGGCTATGCGCGCGACGTGATCAACAAACTTCCGATGGAATTTGCCGTCGAAGCGCAGAAATTGCTCGCCGTTTCGCTCGAAGGCAGCGTAGGCTGACCACGGGCGAAGGGCAGATTCATTATTTGTATCCCACCCCCAACACAGAACTGACGGAGAGTCGGCACGCAAGTGCCGGCCCCGCCGGTTTTTTCTTTATCCTCTCGTCTCATGCAACGCATCTTTTTTGCCTTTCTCCTCTTCTTTTGCACGCTGGGTGTGGCCGCGCAGTTGCCCGCCACCGTGTTGCGCGATTTAGATGGCCGCGCCGTGCGCACAGACACGCTGTCCAACGCCGGCCGCCCCATCATTATCAGCTTTTTCGCCACGTGGTGCAAACCTTGTAACCGCGAACTCTCGGCCATCGCCGACGTTTACGACGAATGGCGCGAAGAAACCGGCGTGCGCCTCGTAGCTGTGAGCATCGACGAGGCGCAAAACAGCGAGCGCGTGCGCCCCTTCGTCGACGGAAAGGGCTGGACTTACGACGTACTCCTCGATCCCAACAGCAATTTCCGCCGTGCGCTCAACGTAAGCCTCATTCCGCACGTTTTTATCCTCGACGGCAAAGGCAAAATCGCCTATTCGCGCTCGGGATATACCGAAGGGGGCGAAGAGAAACTCATTGAAAAAGTGCGCGAACTCATCGCCAAACCTTGATTTTTGCCCCCTTTTCCATGAAACATCTCCTTCCGCTCCTGGCTTTTCTCCTGGCGCAGCCCATCGCCGCGCAAGAGGCGACGACCCCCCCCCCACCTTCGGACCAAGCCCCGCAAACTTCTTCCGAACCCGCCCTGCAATTGCACGGCAGCCTGCGCACCGACGCCCTCGTGCCCCAATATGACGAGCGTATCGGCACGGAACGCACCGACAATCGCGTGCTCAGCAACTCCTATCTCGACCTCCGCCTCTCGTTTCGCCGCCGTTATGAAGCCGGACTGCGCGCCGAGTACATGAAACAGCCCCTCCCCGGCTTCGATCCCGCCTTCCGCGGTGCCGGCGTGCCCTATTTTTACGCCACCGCCCGCTTCGATCGCGCCGAAATCACCCTCGGCAGCTACTACGAACAGCTGGGTTCCGGCCTCGTGTTGCGCACTTACGAAGAACCCTCGCTCGGCATCGACAACCACCTCCGCGGTCTGCGCCTCACCGCGCGCCCCTTCGACCGATTGCGCCTCAAGTTGCTCGCCGGACGCCAGCGCAATTATTGGGAAACCGACGCCTCCACTATATATGGTGCCGACGGCGAATGGGAAGTCCCCACCCGTCGCGGCAGACTCACCCTCGGCGCGTCGTGGGTAGCGCGCCGGGAACAGCCCGACGCCTTGAGTCGCATCGACACCACCGGTTTCTCGCAAACCTTCACCCTCCGCCGTTTCAACCTCGTGCAACCTGTCGACGTCAGCGCCTTCGATTTGCGCGCCGCCTGGCACACCCGCCGCTGGCAGTGGCTGGCCGAATACGCGTGGAAGGGACAAGATCCCTCATTTGACAACGGTTACACCTACCGACACGGCTCCGCGCTGCTGCTCAGCGGGAGTTGGTCGACGCGCGGCAAAAGCTTTTTGCTGCAAATCAAGCGTGCCGAAAACATGAGTTTCCGTGGGCGCCGCGCCGCCTCCCTCTCTGCCTCCACCCTCAACCACCTTCCGCCCTTCGCCGCGCAACCCACCTACGCCCTCACCGCACTCTATCCCTACGCCACGTGCAATGTGCCCGGCGAATGGGCCTTCCGCGCCGAAGCCGCGTGGACCTTGCCGCGTCGCACCCCGTGGGGCGGTCGTTACGGCACCACTTTGCGCCTGCGCGCCGCGCACATTCGCGACCTCGCCCTCGCCGACGGACCGGAAGGCGCCGAGGCCATGGGCACCGACGGGCGCCGCGCACGCAACTTCTGGGCGATGGGCGGCACGCGCTACGGCGAATGGGCGCTCGACGCCGAGCGCCGCCTCAACCGCAGCCTCCGTTTGCACGCCACCCTCCTGGCGCAAACCATCAATCGCACGGCCGTCGAAGGACACGGCGGGCGCGTCAACACCCTCGTCGGCATTCTCGAAGGCCAGTGGCAAGCGAACGCCGAAACCGCCCTGCGCGCCGAAGCGCAATACCTGCACACGCGCCAAGATCAAGGCGATTGGTGGGCCGGCCTCCTCGAGTGGAGCCTCTCCTCCCACTTCATGTTCACCCTCTCCGACCAGTTCAACGCCCGCGTCCCCTCTTCGGCGCGCGGCACCACGTCGAGCGTGCACTATTGGCAGGCCTTCGCCACCTACACCGCCACGCGCCACCGCCTACAACTGGGCTACGGCTCCACGCGCGCCGGTTACAACTGCGCCGGCGGCGTCTGCCGTTACGTTCCGGCGCAAAAAGGCTTCACCCTCAGCTACCAACTGCGATTCTAACCCCTTTTTTTTTCATCCGGCGCCCCGCTCTCTCGGCGCGGCCCCCATTTTTTAACCCCGCATTCCCATGCACCTTCCCACCCTTTCCCGCTTTCTATTCATGAGTTTCCTTTCTCTTTTCTCCTGCTCCGCGCCGCAAGGTCTTTCTTCCCTCAGTGCCCAAGATTTCTCCGAACTGCTTCGCCAAAAGCCCGATTTGATGCTGCTCGACGTGCGCACCCCCTCCGAATATGCCGAGGGTCATCTGCCGAACAGTGTGAACGTCGACGTGCTCGCCCCCGATTTCGAGCGTCGCGCCGCCGAAGTGCTCGGATCACAGCGCTCCGTGGCCCTCTACTGCCGCAGCGGTCACCGCAGCAAGCAGGCCGCCGCCCAACTCACCCGCAAGGGCTACACCGTCTACGAACTTTCCACCGGATGGATGGGCTGGGTCCAAGCCGCCCTCCCCACCGCCCGATGAGCGACGGCCGTTTCCCGCCCACCCTCGGGCGCCTTCCCCTCCACCGCCGCAACGACGCCATCGCGCGCCTCAACCGTTTCGGTGCCGAAGGACGCCCGTTCGTGTTTCTCGTGGACTATGCGGCCGAACAGGCCGTGGTCGAACCGCTCGATGCCCTCTCGCCCGACGAGTTGGCCTATGATTTCGGCGGCGTCACCAATGTTCCGTCTCCCGGCGGGGCGACAGCGGTCGGCCACCCGCGCGTTGGTGTCGCACAACCCGCCGCCCTCACGCCCCATCTCCCCGCTTTTGCCGACTACGCCCGCGCCTTCGCCCTCGTGCAAGGCGGTTTGCGGCGCGGCGACTCCTTCTTGACCAACCTCACCCAACAGGTTCCCATCGAAACGCCCCTCACCCTCGCCGACATCTTCGCCCGAGCGCGGGCCCGCTACCGCCTTTTCGTGCCCGAGCGGTGGGTTTGCTTCTCGCCCGAGCCCTTTGTGCGGATCGCCGACGGGCACATCCGCACCTTTCCCATGAAGGGCACGCTCCCCGACGGCGAGGGCGCCGAAGCACGTCTCTTGTCCGACGCGAAAGAAGCCGCCGAACACGCCACCGTGGTCGACCTCCTGCGCAACGACCTGAGCCGCGTGGCCGAAGACGTCCGTGTGGCGCGCTACCGCTACGTCGAACGCGTCGAAACCCACCGCGGCGCTCTGTTGCAGACGAGTAGCGAAATCGTAGGCCGCCTCCCTGCCGACTATCCCGCCCACTTGGGCGACCTCCTCTTCCGCCTGCTCCCGGCCGGCAGCGTGACAGGAGCGCCAAAACGCGCCACCTGCCGCCTCATCGCCGAAGCCGAGGGCTACGACCGCGGGTGGTACACCGGCATCGCGGGGTGGAGCGACGGCCGCACGCTCGACAGTACCGTGCTCATCCGCTTTGTCGAGCACACGCCCGAGGGCCTCGTCTTCAAAGCCGGCGGGGGCATCACGGCGCGCAGCCAAGTCGAGCGCGAATATGCCGAGGTGTGCGACAAGATCTACATTCCTTTCTGAAAAAAGCCGTGAACACCTCGCAGTGTCCACGGCTTTTTTCTCTTCTCACCCACCGCCTGCGCACAACTCCCCCGCGCCCGCCCTTCCCCACGCATCGCCGCGCCGAAACTCCGCGAGATGCACACGCTGTGCGCGGGGCAGTGCGTCAAAACCTCCCCTCCCTTTCCTCTCCCCATGAGTCGTTATCTCGAAACCTTCCTCGTGGCGCATCGCCGCTTGGTGCGCGTGCCCGAACATCGCCTGCGTTTGGCGCGCACCCTCCGTTGCGCCCCCAATTCGCCCACCGTGGCCCGGCTCCTCGCGCTGGCAGCGCACGAAGCCCTCGGGGCACCCGACGTTGCACGCCTGCGCGGGCGATTGGTCTACGACCTGCGCGGCGAAGCCTCGTTCAGCCTCGTGCCTTACACCCCGCGCCGCATCGAAACCCTCCGCCTGGTCCACGACGACCACATCGACTACGCCCAAAAGCGCACCGACCGCTCGGCACTCGACGCCTGTTTCGCCCGTCGGTGCGGAGCCGACGACGTGATCATCGTGCGCCGCGGTCTGCTCACCGACACCACCGTGGCCAACCTCGCCCTTTTCGACCCGCACACCGCGCGCTGGTACACACCGGCCGCCCCTCTCCTGGCCGGCACCCACCGTGCCGCCCTCCTATCGGCCGGCGTGCTCACGCCCCACCCCGATCTCACCCCCGCCTCCCTGGCGCGCTTCACGCGCCTGCGCCTGTTCAACGCCCTCCTCGGCTGGGGCGAGTGCGAACTGCTCGTCGAAGCCATCTTGCCCTGAGCCTCCGCGCGCCCCGCGCCCCATCTGCCGCGACACAAAGCGCGACACGAAAAAAAGCATCCCCTCTGCCGTGTGACGACACACGACAGAGGGGATGCCTGCGTTGGAGCGTTCGGCAGCGGCCGGACACGCAATGCACGAAAGAGTGCGGTTCAGCTCAAAGCCTTCCACACCACGTAGAACGCCAGGGCCGCAGCCAGCAGTCCACCGACGAAATTGGCGAAAAAGGCCCCCAGTTGGAAAGCCCCTGCGGCGGCCAAGACGGCAACCACCCAGCGCAAGGTGGGATTTTTCTTGCGTTTGCGTTTAGCCATGGTAGTCTGTTGTTGAATGCCCCGCGGTTTCCCGGCCGGACTGTCCGCTCACCTTTTTATACACGTAGGTGAGCAACACGATCACGCCCAGGAAGGGCAGCACCACGAAGGCAGCGACGCAAGCGGCGTGGAGCGTGGCCGCCCAGTTGGTGGTGTTCGTCGCGGGATCGAAGCCGTAAGTCAGCACGGGCGTGAAGAAACCGTTGCGAATGTGGAACAACTGCTCCACCCCACTCCCGACGTAGGCCACGAGCAGGGGTGCCCAGAGCTTCAAGGCCTCGAGCGGCGAAGGCTTTGCGGCGGCAAACAGTTTTTTCAACCCGCGGCAGAGGCTCACCACCGCCGCCGCGAAGAAAAGCACCGCGGGCACCACAACCCACACGCCCACCGTCGGCGTCAAAGCGGCCCACTTGTCCCACAGGTTCGCCGCGGCGGCAGGCACTTCCGCCCCCTTGAAGCGCACGAAGAAGAACACCAGCGAGAGGAAAAACAGGAAGGGCGTGAAACTGCACAGCGTGTCTTGCCAGGTGGCGCGCAGCGGGCGCGACGTAGCGGCCTCGTCCTCGTCGATTTCAAGCTCCTCGTCCTGCAATTCCAAGGCGGTGCGCGCCTCTTGTTGCAGGGCTTTCCACTTGTCGACGTAGAGCAACACCAAGTCGGTGCCCAAATCCGTCTTTTCCCACTCGGCCAATCCGCCCGCGCGGTCGATCAATTCCTCGACGAGAGCATAATATTCGCGACACTCCTCGGGGTCTTTCTCCGCAGCGGCAAAATCCTGCCGGGCCTCCTCGGCGAGGACGTTCATCTTGCGCAGCACTTGGTCGAGCACCTCGTTGCCCAGGCGCCGGGCCTCGGTGTCCACACCGGCAGATTGGGGGTAGAGCGCTTCCCACTGCGTCAAACAAGCTTCGATGTAGGATTCGACGTGCACGAACCGGGGCGGCAGGGCACGAAGGCGCTCCATTTCGCGAGCGAAAAACTCGGCCGGCGGCGCCGAATACGGGGAGGGGTTTTCTTTTTCCATGAGCGGAAGAGATTTCAAATTTGTTGTATATAAAAAAGTGGTCGCTTCCCTCGCTTCGTTCTTCCCGTGCGGGGCGCCGAGGGTTCGGCGGAGGCGGCATGCGGGAGCGAGCCATCGGGCGCGGGGAGGGAGCAACAAATGCTAAAAACGCGCTTTTCGCGACAAAGTTAACCATTTCTCCCTCAATCGGAAGCCGAAATGCACGGAAAAGCACCTCACCGCCTGCGATTCCCCCCTTTTTGTCGACGCACGCCGCCCGTGTGGCAACCCCGGCGCGCCGGACCGCGGTCGATTGCGCGCTGCTTTCGCGCGAAAGCCTCCCGTTATTTTCCAAAAGCCGGGGACTTTCGGAAAAAAGGCGGGGACTTTCCACAAGTTATCTCCCGCAGTGCTTGTTCGTCTCGCGCATTTATGCTAACTTTGACGCAACTTCCTCACATTCATGTGCCCATGAAATCCGCTTCCGCCTCCCCCTCTGTTTCCCAACCTGCCGACGTGACTCGCTGCACGCCCGCCGAATATGTGGCCCGCCTCGACCTTCGCGTCGAAGCCCTCTTCGAGCGTCTCTCCGCGCGCTTCGACAGCGGAGAAATCGCCCTGCTGCGACAAGCCTACGCCTTGGCTCGCCGTGCGCACGAAGGGCAGTTTCGCAAAGGCGGAGAGCCCTACATCATGCACCCCGTCGCGGTGGCCACGATCATCGCCGAAGACTTCATGATGGACGCCAATTCGGTGGCGGCCGGCTTCTTGCACGACGTGGTGGAGGACACGCCCACGAGCATTGAGGACATTCGCCGCGAATTTGGCGACGACGTGGCCTTTCTCGTGCAGGTGGTGACCAAACCCAAGTCGCACACGCCCGGACACCCCGACCGCGCCAAACAAGAGAACAATTTCCGCCAGCTCCTCGACTCGATGCGCCGCGACATCCGCGCCGTGCTCATCAAACTGGCCGACCGCCTGCACAACATGCGCTCGTTGGGGAGCATGCAGCCCGTCAAGCAGATGAAAATAGCCGGCGAGACCGACTTTTTCTACGCCCCCTTTGCCAACCGCCTCGGGCTGAACAATCTGCGTCGCGAGCTGGAAAACCTATCCTTCCGCTTTCGCTGTCCGGAACGCTACGAACGCCTGCGCCACGCCCTCGAAATCGACCGCGCCGAGCAGGCCGACCGGCTCGATCGGCTCACCGCGCGCATCCGTCGCCTCCTTTCGGAAGAAGGCATCGAGGTGCGCACCGAAGTGCGCTATCGATTGCCCTACAGCATCGACCGGAGCATGCGCGGCACGGGGCGCGACGTGGCTCACGTGGAGCATCGCTACGTGGTGCGGGTCATCTACGACCGCGCCCGCCTCACCCCGCTGCTCGAATCGGCGCCCGACAAAACCATCTGCCTGCGCATCTACGGCATTCTCACGGCCGCATTTCGCGAGAAGGCGGGCAGCCTGGTGAACTACGTCGACCACCCGAAGGAAAACGGCTATCGCTCGATGCATGTCCAGTTGCTCGGCGAGATGGGTACGTGGGAAGAGATCCACATCTCCTCCGAAGAAATGGTGCGCCGCACGAAACTGGGCATCATGCTCGAGCGCATCGGCAATCGCCGCGCCGACGGCGACGTGCGCGACGCCAATCGACTGCTCGAACGCGGCGATCGGGAGTGGATCGACAAGTTTTGCCACCTGCTCGAGCGCATTGCGGCGGGGGGCAGCGACATTCACTTCATGGAAGGGGTGGCCGATTCGCTCTACGCCGAGGACATCACGGTCTACGACGCGGCCGGCACGCCCACCCGCCTGCCGCAACACGCCACGGCGCTGGATTGCGCTTTCGAGCGGGGCGAAGGCGAACAAGCTTACTATGCGCGCATCGACGGCCGCCTGGCCTCGCTCGTCACTCCGCTCGAACACGGCAACTGCGTCGAGATCTTCACCGATCCGCAGGCGCGTCCCTGCGCCGAATGGGCCGATGCGGTCAAAACCTTCAAGGCCAAAAACTATCTCAAGGCCTATTTCCGCCGCGAAGCCTCGGCCGGCTCGTGCCGCTGCCCCGAGTGCCTGCCGCTGCCGGGGCAGGAGGTGATCGGTTTCGTGGGAGACAGTGCCGGCGATCCCGTCACCATCCACCGCCGAGACTGCCCGCGCGCCATCAGTCTCTCCGCCCAACGCGGCGATGCCATCGTCGAAGTGGATTTTCCCGAGCAGCCCGACGTGACTTATCCCGTGGCCACGCGCATTCGTGCCGTCGATCGGCCGCGCCTCTTGCACGACATCATCGCAAGTCTCACCGATGGACTCGGATTGGAGATGAATGAGCTGCACATCTCCACCCGCGACCACATTGTCGAGCTCACGGTGCACTATGCTGTGCACACGGTGGACGAACTCCGCTCGGCTGTGCGCTTCCTCGGCGCGATCGAGGGCGTGGACGAGGTGCGCAAAATCTAAGCCCCCGTCCCGTTTCGCCCCGCCCGCCGTTGGCCGGCGCCGACACGCTCCTTTCACACCGCCGGCACCGGCACGCTCTTCCCTTCCTCCGTTTCTCCTCTTCAACTTCCCTGCCCGCCATGCTTCAAATCGGCCGTTTCAACACCCTCACCCTCACTCGCTTCACCGACCACGGCGCTTACGTCGACGGCGGGGAGGTGGGCGAAATTCTCGTCCCCAAAGTTTACGTTCGTCCCGAATGGCGACCCGGCGACACGCAGCGCTTGTTTGTCTATCTCGACCAAAGCGAGCGCTTGGTGGCCACTACTGAAAGTCCGTTGGCGCAAGTGGGTGACTTTGCCTGCTTGGAAGTGGCATGGGTCAACGAGCACGGAGCGTTTCTCTCGTGGGGCGTGATGAAAGACCTCTTTGTTCCGTTCCGCGAACAGCGCCGCACGATGGAAGTGGGGGAGCACCACGTGGTTTACGTCTACATCGACGAAGCGACGGGGCGCCTTGCGGCCACGGCCAAGGTGGATCGCTATCTTCGTCCCGCGCCGTCGCGCGATTACCACCGTGGGCGCACGGTTCAGCTCCTGGCTTGGCAGCGTTCGCCCCTGGGCATGAAGGTGATCGTGGACAATGCCTACGCCGGCCTCATCTATGCGGGCGAAGCCTACGACCGTTTGCCGCGCCGCGGGGAGGTGCTGGAAGGAACGGTCGTGCAACTGCGCCCCGACGGCCGCCTCGACATCAGTTTGCAGCGCATCGGCAAAGGGCGTTTCCGCGATTTTGCCGACGTGCTCCTCGATGCACTGCGCGAAGCGGGAGGCTTCCTGCCCTTCACCGACCGCAGTGAGCCGGAAGTCATCGCCGAGCGTTTCGAAGTGTCGAAGAAGACGTTCAAACGCGCCGTCGGCACGCTCTACAAACAGCACCTGATCACGCTTTCCGACGAGGGAATTCGCCTCGCCGCCCGCTGATCGGCACGCCCGCTCCCGCTTTCGTTCGCCAACGGGGTGTGCGGCACCGATTCGTTCCGCGACGGGCTCCTCAGCCCCCTTCCGCTGACCGCGCCCTCCCGTCGACGAGCGCCAACGCCGCAGCGACAGGCAGCGCGCCGGCCGTTTGGCCGGCGAAACGACGCTTTATATATAAGAACAACGCCTTATATATATAATGAGTGCGCGCCTTCGCGTCGATGCCCCCGCATCGCCCCACAAAGCACGCACGACAAAGGTTTACATTCCGCAAGCTCCGCGCCCTCAATCGTGCGTTTGTGTCGAGTGTACCCTGCATTTCAGTGAGCAGAGCGCAATTTTTCGAGAAATATCCCTCACAAAAGTTGGCAGCTCGGATTGAAAAAGGTAATTTTGCCAATGGTAAGACAAAAGCCTCGTTTTTCGCTACAAACGAAAGGACAACGCGCCGAAAACATCCCAATTGTCAGCGTTTAGCCCACGTCTTTCCATTCTTCGGCACCGATATTCACTTTCAATCCTCACCGCTTATGCAGCATTTTACCCGTACTCTTTTCGCCCTCGCGCTGAGCTTGGGCACCTTCACCGCCGCTTTCGCCGGCGATGGCACAAAAAAATCTCCTTACACCACCGACGAATTGCTGAGCGTCACCGAGTCTCTCTACCAAGCCAAGGATACGGTGGTATATGTGAAGGGCGATTTCATCGGCTACGGCACCAATCCCTCGCAACCCCAGGAGGAACCGGCCGAAGACTACAACATTATCCTCTCCGGCCCCGTCTATCGCATGACGCTCGACGCCAATGCCATGGTGCTCGCCCTCTTGAATGCGCCGCAACGCGAGAACTACGTGGCCAAAGTGCACATCAGCGAGTCGGAAGGCGTGTATTATTACGCCGCCGAGGAGATTTCGGGCGCATTTTCGCTCACCGTCGGTGAGAATCAACTGGGCGGTTTCGGCTTAGACTGCAATTTCCGCGTGGAAAATCCCGGCAAACTGGCCTACGCCACGGCCTCGCTGAGCGAAGACGCCGCGAGCGATTTCGTTTACCACGTTTATCCCGTCGCCGACTCCGTGATCACGGGCTCCAGCATGGGTTATATCTTCGGCGGCACGCCGGGCACGTATGATGTGACCCTGACTTTGGCCAAAGGTAGCACGCCCGAAGACGGAAACGTGCTGCGCACCGGCACCGCCGGGGAGACAATGGCGCTTCCCGGGGAACAACTCTTCAAATGGGAGAACGTTTCGGGCGCCGCCGGCCTGCGTTTGGGCGACAACGGGGGCCAAACGGTGAATTTGCCCCACACAACCGACGTGTATGCCTCGCTCGAAGAAGCGAAAGTGCAGACCTTGCTGGGCGACAAAGCCGACCGCACGTTCCTGCCCTGGACTGAGAAAAAAGTAACGGGCCTCTTCGCGCCGAAAATGCGCCCCGCCGCCGCACGCCTCGGCGTCTACGATCTGAGCGGCCGCAAGGTGGCCGACGGCACCTCCACGGCAGGTCTTCCGCAAGGCCTTTATGTAGTGGGCGGCCGCAAGGTTTTCGTGCGCTGATCGCCCCTTCATTTCGGTAGTTCCCGCCGCGACGTCGTTCGCCAGGACGCCTCCTTTTACACCTCCGCCCGAGATGTGCCCACCCTCCGTGTGTCACATCTCGGGTGGCGTGTTTTGCCCCTCCCCCGCCACTATTCCATTTCCAACATGCACAAATATCTACTCCTCCCCCTTGCCGCCGCCCTTCTCGCGCAACCCGCGATGGCCGGCAAGAAGAAAGACGAAAAGACTCCCGCCGTCGCAGAGAAAAAAGCCCCGGTGCGCCCGGGTCTCTTCGGCGTGAGCCACGAAAAAGACGATTGGTTTGTCGTGGTGCCCGACTCTTTGCTCGGACGCCCCCTACTGGTCACCACGCGCTACGTGGCCACTCCCGCCGGCGCGGGGGTGTACGGCGGTGAACTCGCCAACCGCCAAGTGATGACGTGGGAACGCAAGGGCGACAAGCTCCTGCTCCGCGCCCAGATGCACGAGACATCCGCCGACAGCACGCAAGCCATTTGGCGCGCCGTGGAGGCCAGCTCCGAAAATCCCATCATCGCCGCCCTGAAAATCGAGAACCGCGGCAGCGACGGCCGCCACTACACGGTGAAAGCCACCGAACTGTTCAGAGGCGACACCCCGGGTTTGAGCCTTTCGACCGACAGCAAAACGCGTTTCGGCCTCGGCAATTTCAAACCCGAGCTCTCCTATGTGGACACCCTCCGCACCTTTCCCATCAACACCGAGGTGACGACCGTGAAAACCTTCCTCTCGAAGCCCGGCAACTCGCTGCCCGCCGGTGCCGAAACGGGAGTGGTGACACTGAAACTCAACACCTCTTTCGTACTCCTGCCGCGCGTGCCGATGCGGAGCCGCACTTTCGATCCGCGCGTGGGTTATTTCACCGAGTCGTTCGTGGAATATGCCGACCATCAGCAACGTGTGAAGCCTCGGCAGGTGATTGCGCGCTGGCGCCTGGAGCCCCGCGCCGAAGACATGGACAAATATCGCCGCGGCGAACTGGTTGAGCCCAAGAAACCCATCGTCTACTACATCGATCCCGCCACGCCGAAACAATGGCGAAAGTATCTCATTCTCGGGGTGGAGGATTGGCAAAAAGCCTTCGAGAAGGCCGGTTTCAAAAACGCCATCCAGGCGCGCGAATGGCCGGAGAACGACTCGACGATGAGCCTTGAAGACGCGCGTTTCTCGGTGATTCGCTACCTCGCCTCACCCATCCCCAACGCCTACGGCCCCAATGTGCACGACCCGCGTTCGGGTGAGATCATCGAAAGCCACATCGGTTGGTATCACAACGTGATGGAACTGCTGCACGACTGGTACCAAACGCAAGTCGGCCCCCTCGATCCGCGCGCTCGCAAGCCGGAATTTGACGAAGAACTCATGGGACAGCTCATTCGCTTCGTCTCTTCGCACGAAGTCGGGCACACCCTCGGCCTTCGCCACAACATGGGCGCCAGCAGCGCCACGCCGGTCGAAAAACTGCGCGACAAAGCGTGGGTGGAACAGCACGGTCACACCTCGTCGATCATGGACTATGCACGTTTCAACTACGTGGCGCAACCCGAAGACCACATCGGCGAAGCCGGTATCTTCCCGCGCGTGAACGATTACGACGAATGGGCCATCCGTTGGGGCTACACTTACTATCCCGACGCGAAGAATGAACGCGAAGAGCGCGACACGCTCAACCGCCTCACGGTGGCCACGATCACGAACAACCCGCGTTTGTGGTTCGGCGGCGAGGGTCGGGACAACAACCCCTACGCCCTGACCGAAGACCTCAGCGACGACGTGATGAAGGCTTCCGACTACGGTCTGCTCAATCTGCGCCGCGTGGTGAAATCGCTCCCCGAATGGACCTACGAGTCGGGTAACCTGGGCGATAACCTCGTGCGCGGCTACGAAGCCGCCGTGAGTCAGTATCGCCGCTACGTGGGCCACGTGTGCCGCCAGATCGGCGGAGTGAAAAGTGTGGTGAAAAGCGTGGAACAAGCGGGCGACGTGTACAGCTACGACACGCGCGAACGTCAACAGCGCGCCCTCTCGTGGTTGGACCGCAACGTGCTGACCGAACCCACCTGGCTCACCTCACCGAGCTACGGTGCGCGCATCGGGATGCCCCAACTCCGCGTGCGTCCCACGGTCGCCTCAGCCGTAGACTACCTCACTTCGAGCACGATGTTCGACCGCTTGGCCGCCAACGCCGCGCAACAACCCGCCGCCCGCGCCTACTCTCCGACGACCTATGCCGACGACCTGGCGCGCACCCTCTTCCGCGAGACGCAAAGCGGCGCACGGCTCAGCGCCTGGCGCATGTATGTGCAACTTCGGGCGGTGAACAACCTGATTGCCGCCTACAAAAGCGACGCCTCGGGCGACGGTCACGCCTACGTGACGGCTTTGCTCACGAAACTGCGCACGCGCCTCGACGCCGCCCGCAGTGCCGACGCCGGCACCCGCGCGCACTACGCCGATCTCTCGCGGCGCATTCGCCTCGCCCTCGAAGGCAAATGACCTCCGCTCGCGAACAGTTCGCCCCTCCTCCCCCGTTGCCCCTTCGGCGCGGGGGATTTTTTTCGCCCCTCACGAAAGGGTGCGTCGAAAATTCCCGCCTTTTGCCCAAAACAAGGGGCCTTTCTGCCAAAACACGGGAGCTATCGGCAGAAAGCCCCCGATTTATTTGGAAAAGTCGGCAGAAAATCGTATCTTTGCCTATCCGTTGCGAAGTGTATCTCAACGGTAACAGCGTTTAGTTCAAAGGAAATCATGCGTCAACTAAAGATTCAACAAGGCATCACCAACCGCGGCGATGCCGCAATCGACAAGTATCTCACCGAAATCGGGCGTCTCGAACTGCTCTCGATGGACGAGGAGGTAGAACTGGCCCAACGCATTCGACACGGCGACGAGGCCGCGCTCAAACGCCTGGTGGAAGCCAATTTGCGCTTTGTGGTTTCGGTGGCCAAACAGTACCAGAATCAAGGCATGTCGCTCAACGACCTGATCGACGAGGGCAACATCGGCCTGATGAAAGCGGCTCAGAAATTTGACGAAACGCGCGGTTTCAAATTCATCTCCTACGCCGTGTGGTGGATTCGGCAGAGCATCTTGCAAGCCATCAGCGAGCAAAGTCGCATTGTGCGCATGCCGCTCAACCAAGTGGGCCTGCAAGCCAAGATCAGTCGCGCCAGCACGGAATTTGAACAGAAGTTTCAACGTCGCCCCTCGGCCGAAGAACTCGCCGAACTGCTCGACACCGATCTCGATCGCATCAAAGACAGCCTCAACGCCGGCGGCAAGAAGGTAAGTGTGGACGCTCCGTTCCAAGACGACGAGACGAACTCGATGATCGACATCATGACAGACGATTCAGCGCCGGGCACCGACAATTCGATGGAGCGCGAATCGCTGGCCACGGACATCGACACCGCCCTGCAGGTGCTTTCGGAACGCGAACGCCTGGTGGTGAAAATGCTTTTCGGCATCGGTCGCACGGAAATGACGGCCGAAGAAGTGGCCACCAACCTGGGTCTCACGCGAGAGCGCGTGCGTCAAATTAAAGAACGCGCCTTGCGCCGCCTGCGCGAGGAGGCCAACATGAGCATTCTGCTCAAATATCTCGGCTGATCCGGCGGCACCGCGCGCCCTTTCGGCAGCGCCCCGCAGCCCAAGCCCCACCCACGAAGCGGCACCGCGCTTTCTCCTCTCGAGAAGGCACGGTGCCGCTCACTTTTCGCCCCGAACGGCAAGCCCACCGCCTCCAATGCCCCGCCGCGCCCCGCGCACCAGGAGAAAACGAGCGCGCGTAACATCGAAAACGACAAGTCCGTCCCCGGCTCCCCGAGCGAAGAAACGGCAAAGAGCGCAAAAAATGCACGACACGAGTAGCAAAACGAAAGTTTTATGCGACAATGAGCGACAAAACCCACTTTTTTGGCGCTTTGCGGGGCAAAAAAGGGCGCTCAGTCTTTGAGAAGCAACCGAGATATTCTATATTTGCAAAATAACGCATATCGTTCTCCGTTGGCAGAGCCCACGATGTGCACTCATCGGCGGGCAGACTTCGGTTCTTCATGCGCCGAATCCCCGACCGCCATAGGCAGAACTAAACGCAACACATTCGCACGACAGGACAGGTTCGCCGCCTTGCCGCAACGCAACGGCGAGCGCGGCTCAAACGCCCCTATTCTTTCGGCGAATTGTCCCATTTTCCCCATCACCCCATATAGAACAAGCACATGAGGTTAGTCCTAATTCCACTCTGCACGCTGATTGCCGGCGCGAGCATGACCGCTCTCGCCGCCCAAGCTTCGGCTCCTGCACCCACGCTTGTCGTCCAAGACCAAGTAGAAGACGGCAACGTCATCAAAGGTCGCATCGTCGACGCCAGCGGCCAGGGGCTTTCGGGCGTCACCATCAAGGTGAAAGGCCAGAAAGGCGTCTACTATTCTGACGAAAACGGCGAATTCAAGATCGTCTCCAAAAACAAACGCGAAATCATCACGTGCAGCAGCATCGGCTATGTGTCGCAAATCGTGACGGTATTCCCGGGCAACACGACCACGATCCCGCTCTCGGAAGACAACACGGCGCTGGGCGAAGTGGTGGTGACGGGTTTCGTGAACAAAGCGAAGAGCAGCTTCACCGGTTCGGAAACGACGGTGAAAAAAGAGCAGCTCCTTTCGGTGGGCACGAAGAATGTGCTCGAAAGCTTGCAGAGCTTCGTGCCGGGTCTGGTGATTCCGGAAAACAACCTGGCGGGCTCCAACCCCAACAAGAAGCCCGAACTCAACATTCGCGGCCGTGCCACGTTCGACGGCTCGGCCAACATGCCGCTCTTCGTAGTGGACGGCTCAGAAGTGAGCGCCGACTACGTCTACGACATGGACATGAACGACATCGAGACGGTGACGGTGCTCAAAGACGCCTCGGCTTCGGCCCTCTACGGTTCGAAGGCTTCGGCGGGTGTTGTGGTGATCACGACCAAAGCCATGAAGGGCGGTCGGTTGCGCCTCAACTATAGCGGCACCTACCGCCTGAGCATGCCCGATCTGAGCGACTACCATCTGCTCAACGCGGCCCAGAAGCTGGAATACGAGCGTCTGGCCGGCGTTTACACGGCAGAGGGCAACCTGGAGAACCAATATTTGATGGACAAGGAGTACGAGCGCATCGCTCGTCTGGTGCGCAGCGGTGTGAACACCGACTGGATGGCCAAGCCCCTTCGCAACGGTTTCTCGCAGAGCCACAGCTTGAGCATCGACGGTGGCGGTGACGAATACACGCGCTACAACCTCGGTGTGCGTTACGCCACGGACGACGGTGTGATGAAGGGCTCTAAGCGCGACCGCCTCTCGCTCTTCTTCAAACTCTCGTACAACAAGGCGGGGGTTTACACCATCAATAATAATACGACCCTCATGCTGGTCAACTCGGCCGAGTCGCCTTACGGCAGTTTCTCGGACTACACGAGCATGAACCCCTATGAATCGCCCTACGAATCGGACGGTTCGCTGCGTCGTAGCCTCACGGGCAACATCAACAACCCGCTCTACGAAGCGCAGGCGGGCAATTTCAACAAGAGCAACAACTTCAGCCTGCTCAACACCACGAGCCTGCAGGTGTGGATTCGCAAAGATCTGCGCCTGAACGGTGACTTCTCGTTCACCAAAGAGCTGAACGGCAGCAATGTGTTCGTTTCTCCGCTCTCCTACTCGGAGCTGACGAAGCGCGACCTCGCGCAACGCGGCGAACTGACGGAAGGGCACAGCAAGCTCACCCGCTACTCGGGCAAACTCATGCTGAGCTACAACCGCAACTTCTTCGAAAAGCTCTACACCACGGTGACGGGCGGTACGACGATCGAGAGCTACAACGGCGACAACACGTCTTATCGCTCCATCGGCTACTACTCTCCCGATCTCTCTCACCCGGCTTTTGCCGCACAATATCCCACGGACAAACCCGGCGGGCAGGACAACATCTATCACAACGTGGGCTTCTTCGTGAACGCCAACACGATGTGGGACAATAAGTACTTCCTGGATTTGATCTACCGCTACGAAGGTTCTTCGAAGTTCGGTAAGAACACGCGCTTCGCCCCGTTCTGGAGTGTGGGTGGCGGTTGGAACCTGCACAACGAGGAGTTTATGAAAGGCCGCGGGGTGTCTCTGCTCAAACTTCGCGCGAGCGTAGGTTATTTGGGTAACATTTCGTTCCAGCCCTACCAGGCCATGACGTCCTACAACTACTCTTCGGGTCTGAACTACGGCAAGGGCATCGGCGCCATCCCCAAAACGATCGGTAACCCCGACCTGCGCTGGGAACGCACGCTGAGTAGCAACGTGGGTATCGACCTGACGATGCTGAAAGGCCGCCTCGATTTGAGTTTCGACGCCTACATCAAGAACACCGACGACCTGCTCGTGAACGTAACGAAGGCACCTTCGGTGGGTATCACGACGGCGCGCGAGAACCTCGGCGCCATCGAGAACAAGGGTATCGAGCTGCGCACGCGCTTCGTGCCGATCCAAACGAAGGACCTCCAATGGAGCTGGTCTTTGACGTATGCCTACAACAAAGGCCGCATCAAACGCATCAGTAATGCGCTGCAAGCCCAGAATCTCGTGAACCGCGACTCGACGGGCGTGAAGCCTTTGCCTATATATGAGGAAGGCGGTTCGCTCACCGACCTGAAAGTGGTGCCCTCTGCGGGTATCGATCCGGCAACTGGCCAGGAAATCTATATCAAGCGCGACGGCACGTACACCTTTGTCTACGATGCACGCGACAAAGTGAAGTTCGGCGACCAAACGCCCTGGGCTCAGGGAAGCATCAGCACCTACCTGACTTGGAAACAGTGGTCGGCTTCGGCTTCGTTTGCCTATTCTCTGGGCGGCGTGACCTACAACCAGACGCTCGTGACGCGTGTGGAGGGTGCCAACCCGAAATATAACGCCGATCGCCGCGTGTTCGACGACCGTTGGAAGCAGCCGGGCAACTACGTGAAGTATCGCGACATCGCCTTCACGGGCACGCCGAACCAAACGAGTCGCTTCGTCGGCGTAAACAACTATCTCACCCTGCAAAGCCTCTCGGTGGCTTATGAGTTCAACACCTGGCAGATTCGCAGCCTGGGCCTTTCTCGTCTGCGCCTCGAACTGCTCACCAACGATCTCTTCTACTTGAGCAGCATCAAGCGCGAACGTGGTTTGGATTACCCGTTTGCCCGCAGTGTGGAAATGTCTCTTCGATTCTCGTTCTAACCCTTATTGCACTTCCGACACATGAACCACAGAATACTTCAAGCCCTGTGCGTGGCCTCGCTCACGCTGGGTGCCACTTCTTGCAACGATTTCCTCGACGTGCAGCCCAAGGGTGAGCTCCCGGAAGACGTGCAGTTCAAACGCTCGCAAGGTTTTTACGATGCCATGTACGGTGTTTACGGCACCATGGCGAGCTCAAAACTCTACGGCGAGAACCTTTCCTACGGTTTCCTCGACAAACTCGGTCAGCTGTTCGGTTATCTCAACACGAGCAACACCGATACGGAAATTCTGAACTACGATTATACGAACCAGCAGGTGCGTTCGACGGTGGACAACATTTGGTCTTCGCAATATGAGGCCATTTCCTACGTGAACAACGTGTTGGCCAACCTGGACAAGCGCAATTCGTCGGACGCCAGCCTGCGTTTGGTGCGCGGCGAAGCCCACGGTCTGCGTGCTTTCCTGCACTTTGACCTGGTTCGCCTCTACTGTCCGGACTATCGCCAGAACCCCAATGCGAAATATGGCTTGCCCTATTCCGATGCCTACACGCTGGCCAACCGCACGGTCTATTCGCTCAAAGGAACCTACGAACACATCCTCGCTGACCTGGATGAAGCGGAGAAATATCTGAGCAACGACACAACAATGACCGATGTCGAAGGTCGCGAAAGCGAATACGACTACGCCCGTCCGCGCCAGTTCAATCTCTATGCCGTGTATGCCACGAAAGCGCGCGTGTATTGGAGCATGGGCGACTATGACAAGGCCGCAGAATACGCTCGTAGGGTGATCAACTCGAAGCAGAATTTCGCACTCGTCCCCTCCACGCGCTTCAACGAGGTGCGCCGCTTCCCGGCCAAGGGCGAAATGATTTTCGGCCTCTATAATAATAGCCTCTCGCAGTCGGTCTACAACACGTTCTTCGGCGCCATTCAGTCGTCGGGTAACTTTACTGAGGGCAGACAAGACTTGGATAAGGTGTACGAAACGAGTTCTTTCGCTTCGGACAACACCGATTTGCGTTTCTCCTCCTTCTATCGTCAGAATGGCCAGACGTTTACTTTCCAACGTCTGGTGAACAACGAAAGCGAAATCAAGAATGCTCCGCTCCAAGGGTTGACGCTGATTCGCCTGCCGGAGATGTACTACATTCTCGCCGAGTCGATCTACGATAAGGACAAAGCCGGCGCGCTCGCCGCCCTGAATGCAGTGCGCACCAGCCGCGGACTGAAAGCCCTCACGGCCGACGACGCTAAACTCCTCAATCGCGAAAGCTTCGAGAAGGAACTCATGGCCGAACGCATGCGCGAAATGCCGGGCGAAGGTCAGGTGTTCTTCGCACTGAAGCACTTCAACCGCAGCTTCACCGACATCCGCGGCCGCAAAACCATCCAGCCCGAGGAGCGCATCTTCGTGCTGCCGCGTCCGGAACGCGAATTGGAATTCGGTAATAAGCAACAATAAAGCCCACACTCCGACATGAAAAAATGTATCTACACGCTTCTCGTCCCGATCCTCGCTGCTTTGGCGCTGGGATCGTGCGAAAGCATCGTCTACGACGACGAATATAGCAAAGATGGGTTCTACCACGGACAAAACAACGTTTACTTCTACTACAAGAACCCCGACGATACCTTGCGTCAGTACTCTTTCGGCGCACAACCGGAGAGCATGACTTCGCAAACCGTGCACATTCCCGTGCGCCTCTCGGGCCTCCCGAGCAAAAAGGCACAGGAATTCAAAGTTACGGTGGATCCCGCCTCGACAGCCAAGGCAGGTGTGCACTATAAAGACCTGTCCTCGACCTACAGCATCGCCCCCGACTCGGTGAACGGCGAAGTGACGGTGACGCTCCTCCGCGATAGTCTCCCCATCGACCGCGATACAGTGAGCCTCATCCTCCATTTGCAGAGCGACAACGCCCTCGGCACGCGCTTCCCCACCAACAACACGGTGAAAATCACCTTCAACAACGTGCTCGAAGAACCGCTAATGTGGCAATACTTCGAATATTACTTCGGCGGCTACGAACGTCGCAAGTATTTGGAGATGCTTTCCTACTACGATTCCTCGGAAGAGAAACTCTGGGGCGCCGTTTCGACGGACGGCAACCGCTTGTTCCTCAACTTTGTCAAAGTTTGGAAGAAGCTGATGGCCGATCCCAATTATAAATATAAGAATCTGCTCCCGAGCAAAGAGCAACTTTACAACCCGTATCAATAAGTAATCGCCGCGAAGTCATGAAACATCTTTCGATTCTTCACACGTTTGCCCTGGGCGTCGCCCTGGTACCGTGTCTGTCGTCGTGCATTTCCGACGATTCTCAAGAGGGCAACAAACCGCTCTCCCTCATCTCCGCCGCCCAAACGGTGGAAGACGTCTACAACGTGGACAACTGGGACACTTTGCGCATTGCAGCTCCCGCCGTCACGCAAGAACACGCCACTAAGCCCCTGTCTTATCAGTGGGAAGTGAACGGAAAAGTCGTTTCCAACGAGAAAGACTTGGCCTACGTGTGCAAAAACTACGGTTCTTTCATTTGCCGCCTGAAAATCAGCAACGAAGACGCCACTTACTACAAGCAATTCCGCCTCAACGTGCAGTATTCCTACCGCGGCGGGCTCTATGCAGTGGCCGCTTCGGGCGACAGCACGCAATTGTCCTACATTCCTCTCGACGGTCGCCAACCGGAAAGCGATGTCTTCGCGAAAAACAATCCCGGTCAGCACCTTGAGGGCAATCCCCAGGCACTCACCGTCACCAAGTCGCTGGGTAAACAAGACGTGTTCGTATCTGTCGGTTCGCCGAGCCGCATTTACAAGCTCGACGGCAACACCATGAGTGTGTTGGGCTACAACGAAGGAACGAAAACCGCCGCCTTCCTCACGGGAAGCCGCTCGGGTCGCTCCACAAGCCCCAACATCGGTAGCGTCATCTACGTAATTGAGAACGGCACCTTCTCCACCATTTCCAATTCGACCCGAAGTGTGCTGCTCACCAACTTCAACAATCAGCGCATGTCGCGCGTGATCCAGGATTATTCCCTCGCGCCGCAAGCCGTAAGTTGGGCCCGCAGTGCCGACGAATACTACAACGGCACCGCTTTCTACGACAATAACAAAGGCCGCTTCGTCGTATTCGCCGAAAACGAGCGCGACGACAACAAGCGATTCCGCACACTTTACGATACGGACTTCGCAGGCAAGCGCCTTATCGGCATGGGCATGGTCGACAATTACCATGAAATCGCCATGCTGCTCAAGGACACGCTCACTTCCTCCTACTATCACGTGTGGATCAACCCCGGTGCTTACGACGCCAACTCCAGGACGCGCAACTACGACCCCGAGTTGAAGTACATCGGTGCCGTTCCTGCCACCGCCGGCGTGAAGGACAACTCACAAGTCGTGGGCATCCCGAGCACCAACCTCATGTATTACTCTTCGGGCAACGCACTTTATGCTTACAGCGTGCTCTCGAAAGGTAATTTCCCCACCGCTCCCACGCTCACTTGCGACAGCGGCGAAGAAATTTCGAGCCTCGTCGTCTCGCAAGACGACCAATATCTCTACGTTGCCGCCAACAATCCTACGACAAAGACCGGCAACATCTATTGCTTCGACCTCAACAAACGCGCACGCGTCTGGAAGAAATCCAACGTCACCGGCATGATTCGACAACTTGCCTTGCGCTTCTAACACGCACACGGCCATAAACGGTCAATAAAGTTTTACGTCTCCCTCCGCATGCGCCGTTTCCCTGTCAAAAATGGGGAAACGACGCATCGGAGCAACGGCGTAAGGCTTTTGTGTTTCTACACTTCAGCACAAAAGAATTATTCACAAACACATTAAAACCAGACAATGCGGAACACTCTCCTCCAGTTCTTGATCGCTTCGTCCGCCCTTGCCGTTGGCGTGCCCCATTCTGCCTTCGCCATCTCGCCCGACGACAAGAAAGTCACCCTGTCCGACAACGTCTCGAAGGACTCCAAAGACAAAATCGCCAAGTTTTTCGAGAAAAAGAAATACGATTCAGCCAAAAGCAAGTTCATCACGCTCTACAAGACCGACGGAAAGGTCTACTTCGAGCTTCCTCTCAAGTATTTGGGCCGCGACATGCTCCTCGGCGCCACCATTTCCGCCGTGTCCGACCCCACCTATCTGAGCGTCGGCATGAAGAATTCGAAGCCTATCCACCTTCGTTTCGAGCGCCAAGACAGCAGCATCGTCGCCAAAACCCCCAACACCGTAGTCTACGATCACGATCTCGACGCCCGCGAACGCAAAGTTCTCGAGCTCAACTACCGCGATCCCGCTTTTGCCTCGTTCGAAATCAAGGCCTTCAACGCCGATAGCACCGCTGTGCTCATCGATGTCACCTCCTTGCTGGGCACCGGCAACTCGCGCCTGGGCATCATCCCGCCCAAGTCGGGCAACTTCACGCTCAAAGGCAGCCCCGACAACGGCCTAACCTTCGTCAAGCAACTCAAAGCCTTCGACAACAACGTCAGCATCAAGGTCGAGCAGAACTACAAGCTCAGCGCCTCGATCATGAACATCTTCTATTTGCAGCGCGACGCCCCCACCACGGTCGATGTCACCTACTCTCTTCTCCTCTTGCCCGAAGAGAAAATGACACCCCGCGTGGCCGATGCCCGCGTAGGCATCTTCAATTCGGTGAAATATGACATCAACAGCGCCGCCGACCGCGCCCGCAACGTCTATCTCGCCCACCGCTGGCGCCTCGAGCCCAAGAAAAATGCCGACTACGCCGCCGGCCGTCTCGTAGAGCCCAAGCGCCCCATCGTCTTCTACGTCGATCCCAACTTCCCCGCCACCTGGCAACAGCCCATCCGCGAAGGCGTGCTGCGTTGGAACAAGGCTTTTGAGAAAATCGGCTTCAAGAATGCAGTCCAAGTGCGCGATTTCCCCACCGCCAAGGAAGATCCGCAGTTCGATCCCGACAACCTCGCCTACTCCTGCATTCGCTACGTCCCCAATGCCGAAGAAAACGCCATGGGTCCCTCGTGGGTAGACCCCGCCACGGGCGAAATCATCAACGCCTCGGTCATCGTCTACAACAACATCGAAGACCTCTTATATAAATGGCGCTTCGTGCAGACGGCCAACGTCGACGCCGCCGTGCGCGCCGACAGTCTTCCCACGCCCATCTTCCAGCAAGCGCTGGCCTACGCCGTGGCACACGAAGTCGGCCACACACTCGGTCTCGAACACAACATGGCCGCTTCTGCCGCCTTCGCCACCGATTCGCTGCGCAACGCCGCTTTCACCCGCAAGCACGGCACCACGCCCTCCATCATGGACTACGCCCGCTTCAACTACGTAGCCCAGCCCGGCGACAAGGGCGTACGCCTCACGCCCCCCGAGCTCGGCGAATACGACTACTTTGCCATCGACTGGAACTACCGCTACTATCCCCAGTATGCCGGTAAACTCGACGACGAAACCAAGGCCATCGAAGCCATGACCGACAAGGCCGTGAAGAATCCCTACCTGCGCTACATGCCCACCCAGCAGCGCGCCATCGATCCCACCGTCATTGCCGAAGACCTCGGCAACGATCCCATCAAGGGCGCCGAATACGGCAAGCGCAACCTCGCCGGCATCCAGCGCAACCTCGCCACGTGGATCAAAGACGATGAAGACAGTCGCAAGAAGAACGCCCTCAATCTCGCCATCGCCAAGCAATATCACGGCTATTTCAAGAACGTGCTCAACCTCGTGGGCGGCATCGTTTGCAACACGGCCAAGGAAAGTTCCGGCATCCCGCCCTACAAAGTGCTCCCCAAAGCCCGCCAGCGCGAAGCCTTCCTCTGGGCGCTCAACGAAACCAAGCACTTCACGGACCACGCCGACCGCAAAGCCGAGCGAAAAGACTACATGGCTGTGAGCTACTACGACCAGTTGCTCGAATTCCTCATCGGCGACCTCTTCAATGTCCGCGCCCGCGTCATCATGGCCCAGACGCTCGACCCCAAGAGCTACACCCTGCGCGAATACTTCGACGATCTCTACGCCCAAACCTTCGCCTCCACGCTCGCCGGCCGCACGCCCAGCCACATTGAGCAGCTCATGGAACAAACCTTCCTCAACCAAGCCGGCGCAGCCGTGAGCGGCGGTTCGTCGAAGGCCGCTCCCAGTGTGCCCGCCGCCTTGACCTCGAGCGATGCCACCGATGTCTACTTCGATCTCGTCAACCGCTTCGGCACCGTTCCCGCCGAACTGAAATCGCAGCTCCTTTCCGAGAATGTGCAATTCGGCAATCCCGGACAGAGCCCCTATCCTGCGTTCAGCATCACGAGCCACGACAATTCCGATCTCTACTATCAAGCCGCACTCGTCAAACTGCGTCCCGTAGTGGCCCGCCGCGCCGCATCGGCCGGCACCCCCGACCTCAAAGCCCACTACACGATCCTGCTCAACAAGATCGACAAAGCACTCGACGACAAGAAATAAGCCCCACCGCTCATGAATAAATATCTCCTCGGGACGCTCTTCCTGGCCGCTTCGCTCTTTGCCGTCCAACCGGCCGAAGCGGGCATCTTCAGCTTCCTACACAAGAAAAAAACTGAGAAGAAAGCCCCTCAAAAGACGAGCTACGAAAAGATCCTCACCGACCAGCCCGTCACCACAGCGGCCGGCCCTCTTCTCACTCTCCACAAGGCCGACGGCAAACTCTACATCGAACTCCCCAAAGCCACCCTCGGCAAGGACTTCCTGCTCGGGGTCACGCTTTCGTCCGTGTCCAATGCCAGCCTCGGCACCGTGGGTTTCCGCAACAGCAACCCCGTCCACTTCCGCTTCGTGCGCAAGGACAGCGTCGTGGTCATGGATCTCGTCAACACCGACTTCCTGCTTCCCACGCCCAACGCCGCCGTGCAGCGCAGCGCCAAGGACAACTACACCAACCTCTCCTTCCTCTCCTTCCCCGTCAAGGGCTGGAGCAAGGACAGCGCCTCGGTGCTCATCGATGCCTCCTCGTTCTTTCTCAAGGACAACAAGTTCTTCCCCGTCATCGGCGACGACATGAACGGCCTCTCGGTCAACACCAATTTGGACGACGACCTCACGCACATCAAAACCCTCAAAAGTTTTAAGACCAACGCCAGTGTGACGGTCGAACGCAGCTACAGCGCCGACATCCGCAGCGAACGGGGCACAGTCGCCTCCGATTATCCCATCACCATCGGAGTGAACTACACCCTCATGGCCCTTCCCGAGCACCCCATGGTGCCGCGTCTCTCCGACACCCGCATCGGCCTCTTCCTCACCAACAAATACATCTTCGACAACGACAAGCGCATCGAAAACACCACCTTCGTGCGCCGCTGGCGCGTCGAACCTGCCGACACCGCCGCCTACATGGCCGGCCGTCTCGTGGCTCCCAAGAAGCACATCGTCTACTACGTCGATCCCGGCTTCCCCGATCTGTGGAAACAAGCCATCCGCGTCGGCGTGCTCCGTTGGAACAAGGCCTTCGAGCGCATCGGTTTCAAAGACGTCATCCAGGTTCGCGACTACCCCACGGCCAAGGAAGATCCGCAATTCGACCCCGACAACCTCGAATACTCCTGCCTGCGCTACGTGCCCACCGCTGTCGAGAACGCCATGGGCCCCTCATGGAGCGATCCCCGCACGGGCGAAATCATCAACGGCTCGGTCTACGTCTACCGCGGCGTGGCTTCCGTGCTCAACAGCTGGCGTTTCATCCAAACCTCGCAGGTCGACAGCACCGTGCGCGCCAAGAAGATGCCCGACGAAGCCATGCGCAAATCGCTTGAGTACGTCATCGCGCACGAAATCGGCCACACCCTCGGTTTCATGCACAACATGGCCGCCTCTTTCGCCTATCCCGTCGACTCACTTCGCTCGAAAACCTTCACCGATGTCTACGGCACCACGCCGTCCATCATGGACTATGCCCGCCACAACTACGTGGCGCAGCCCGGCGATCCCGTCACCAATCTCGATCCCCCCGCACTCGGCATCTACGACTACTACGCCATCGACTGGACCTACCGCGCTTTCCCCGAACTCAAGGGTGACTACATCGCCGAAAACAAGAAATTGCGCGATCTCATCGAGTCGCACGCCGGCGATCCCCTCTATCGCTACGGCCTCCAGCAAGACCAGCCCGTGCGCGACCCCTCTGCCATCGAAGAGTCCCTCGGCAACGATCCCGTCAAGGCCAGTGAGTACGGCGTCCGCAACCTGAAGTACATCGTCTCCCACCTCGATTCCTGGATCAAGGACGACGACAGCAACGAGGCCAAGGGCACGCTCTATCGCCAGGCACTCAGCCAAGCTTTCCGCTACGCCAACCACGTTCATCTCAACGTAGCCGGCATCTACCTCTACCAGACCAGCGAAAAGTCGGGCCTCCCGCGCTACAAAGTCGTGCCCCACGATCAGCAACGCGCCTCGGCACTCTGGATGCTCCGCTACGCCGACGAATTCACCTCGCTCGGCAACCCCGCCCTCGAGGCCAAACTTCCCGGTGCCGGCAGCATGCCCTTCAAGAGTCTCCTGCCCAGCATCCAAGCCATGGCGATGAACAACACCGCCCGCCTGGCCCTGAGCTACTATCTCGACTCCACGTCCTACTCTCCCACGGAGTACGCCACCGATGTCTACAACCACGTGTTCGCAAAGACCCTCGCCGGCAAAGAAAACCTCACGCCCGAGGAACTGCAGTTCCAGAACCTCTACGTTCGCTACCTGCTTTCGAACATTAGCAACATCGGCAACGAGCCGGCCGCCAAGGTAGGTCTCGCCGCCAAGGACTTCCGTCCGCAATCGGCCGAAGAAGTGCAACGTCTGCTCCGCGGCGACAACGACGCCAATCCCTTCGCCGCCACCGCACCGGCCGTCGACGGCATGCTCTGCGGCCACGATCACGGCCAGACCCCCGAAGCCCTCAGCGGCGCCGCCCTCAACGCACAAACGGCCTTCGCCACTTTCGGTAAGGCCTACGGCGAACCCGGCGACATCTGGGCCAACATGATCAACCGCTCCGATCAGACGCTCTACTACTTCGCCCTCCGCACCCGCGACCTCCTGCGTTCGGCCGTCAAGTCGACCAAGGACGAAGTGCTCCGCGCCCACTATCAGGTGCTGCTCAAGCGCATTGCGCCCACTTTCGAGATCGGAAATTAAAGTCCCGGGCTTTGCCCTGCGCAAAGTCCCGTCGACCCTCTTCTTCACGGCAGTCTCCCCCTCGGAGACTGCCGTTTTTTTGTCCCTCCTCCGCGCCGCCTACGCCCCGTTCCCGCTCGCCGCCGCAAAACGCCCGCCCATTGAGCAATCTCTCCCGACTTTTCGACGAAAATCCCCCGTTTTCGGCGAAAAAGCCCCTGTTTTACAGCGTCTGTCTGCGCTTTTTTCTGTACTTTTGCTCATACACTGTATTCGAAACTTCCCCATGCAAATCCGCATCATCAACCGTTCGCACCACCCCCTTCCCGCCGCCGCCACGCCGGACAGCGCCGGTTTGGACCTCCGCGCCCATCTCGACGCCCCCTTCACGCTCGCGCCCGGCGAGCGCCGCCTGGTGCCCACCGGTCTCTACATCGCCCTGCCCAAAGGCTACGAGGGGCAGGTGCGCCCCCGTTCGGGCTTGGCCCTGCGCCACGGCATCACCGTGCTCAATTCGCCGGGCACCATCGATGCCGACTACCGCGGCGAACTGAAAGTCCTGCTCATCAATCACGGCGACGAGCCCTTCGTCGTGCAAGACGGCGAGCGCGTGGCACAACTGGTGGTGGCGCGCCACGAAATCGTCGAGTGGCAACCCGTCGAATCGCTCGACGACACCGCACGCGGCGAGGGCGGATACGGACATTCGGGTACCAAATGACACACCTCCGCCTCCTCTCCTTCTGCTCACTGCGGCGCCTCCTGCACTCCGCCCGCTTCGCGGCCTGCCTCCTGCCGGTCGTGGTGCTGCTCTGCGCCGGTTGCGCCTCGCGCCCCGTCGTTTCGCTGCCCGAACTCCTCACCGAAGGTACCACCCGCGCCCGCAACCTCCTCAGCGTGCGCGAACAGCGCGCCTTCGACGGCATCTATCTCGAAGCCCTGCGCCAGAAATACAAAGACGCCCCCGACGCCGCCTTCGACCTCCTGGACCGCGCCCTCGAAATCAACCCCAACGACGCCGAAGCCCTCTTCCAGCAGTCGATGCTCGTGCTCAATTCGGACGTCATGCCCGACAGTGCCCTCCAAGAGCGCGCCACACAACAGCTCCTGCGCGCCACACAGCTCGAGCCCTCCAACGAATTTTATCTCCGCACGCTGGCCGCCCACTGGATCGAGCGGGGCAAGTGGGTGCGCGCCGCCCGTCTCTACGAGATGATCACCGCCCACAGCGAAAAAGCCGAAGATCTCGCCGCGCTCATCGCCATCTACGACCACGCCGGCGACCCGCAATCGGCACTCGTCACCCTCGATCGCTACGAGCGCATCGGCGAACGCGACCAAAGCACCGTGTCGCAGCGTGCCAAATACCTCGTGGCTTTGGGCCGAAACGAACAGGCCTACGAGGTGCTCCGCGAGTTTTGTGCCGAAAATCCCGACAACCCCAACTATCGCCTCGAACTGGCCGACCTCTTTGTGCGCACCGGCCGGCCCGACGAGGGCTACAACATCATTCAAAATGTGCTCGACGCCCATCCCGGACACGGCGGTGCACTCATCTCCCTGCTGGCTTACTACGAAGCCAAGCACGACCGCGCGCAATTCGAACGCCAGTTCTCTCTCGTCATGCGCTCGCCCGAGGTGCTTCCGCGCCAGAAAGTGGCCATTTTCGAGAGCATGGCGCGTGCAGTCGACGCCGGCGACTACGACAAATACCGGCTCTATCGCCACGGACTCGAGGCCATTTCGCTGCCGGGCGGCTCTTCGCCCATGCCCGAAGTCTTGTCTGATTTCGTGCGCGCGGCCAAACTGCCCGAAGACTCCCTCGCCGCACCGGCACGCGCCTTGCTGGCCGCCGATTCCACCAATGCGGAGGCCCGACGCCACCTGTTGCGCGCGGCCATCGTCGGGGAGCGCACCCAAGAGGTCGATGCCCTCTGCGCCGCCGGCCGACGCTTGCACCCCGCCGACCTCACCTTCTACTATTTCGGCGGGCTCTCGCAGCAATCGCAACACCGCCCCGACGAAGCCATCGCCCTCTATCGCGCCGCCATCCCCCACATCACGGCCGAAAGCGACAGCAGCATCGTCTCGCTCCTCTATGCCGCTTTGGGCGACGCCCTGCACGACGGCAAACAACCCCAACGGGCCTACGAAGCCTACGACACGGCACTGACCTACGACCCCAACAATGTCGACTGCCTCAACAACTATGCCTACTTCCTCGCCGTGGCGGGTCGACGCCTGCCCGACGCCGTGCGCATGGCCGCCCGCGCAGTCGAGATTTCGCCCTCCGAAGTGTCTTACATCGACACCTATGCGTGGGCGCTCTACCGGAGTCGCAACTACAAAGCGGCGCGCACACAAATCGATCTCCTGCTGCAATTGCTCGGTGATGCCGATGCCCATCGCGCACAAGACGCCAACGCCGCCGGCTACTACGACCGTGCGGGCGACATCTACGCGGCGCTCGGTCTGCGCAAGGAGGCTTTGCGCTTCTGGAAGCGCGCACTGCAACACACCGACGACAATGCGCTGAGCAAACGCCTGCGGACTAAAATCAAACGCGGGCGCCCCTGAAGCCAACGTCCCGCATGCCGGCCGGCGCCGGCCCTTGCGCGCCACGACCTTTGCCCACCCACGCCGATCGGCACGGCACTTACACCTGCCGACGGCCCTTACCCCTCTCGTTATGAAGCAATTGTTTTTTCTCCTCTCGCTGCCTTTGCTCGTGCTCTTCGCGAGCTGCGCTTCCTTGCGCGGCGGCGACGCCTACCGCCCCGACGAACCACTCTCGGTGGTGGCCAAAGTTTCGGCAGAAGCCGATCTCTCCGACGCCACAAAGGGTGTGGGCGGCACACTGCGCATGAGGCGCGACGCCGTGATCCAACTTTCGCTCACCAAATTCGGCATCGAAGGGGCGCGACTCGTCTTCACACCCGACAGCATCACGGTGCTCGACCGCCTCAACAAGCGCTATCTCCGCACCTCCTATGCCGAGTTGCAACAGGCTTTGCAGTTCGATCGCCCCTTGACCTTCGCCACTGTGCAGAGCTTTTTCTGGAACGATCGGCATCTTTCGAAGGAGGAAAGCGAACTGGTGGTGAGCGATCTGGTGCACGTCAACCTGCATGTGCGGCGTTCGAACACGGTCAATGTCCACGGCTTCCCGGTGGCGCGCCTCACCCAGCTGCTGGTGCAGGTGCTCGACCGCGATTTGCGCTTCAACCTGGCCCTCTCGAACGTGAAACTCCGCTACGACTGGTCGGCCAACACGCGAATTCCCGACACCTATAAGCCCATGGACGGCGCTGTGCTCCGCCGTTTGATTCAACTTGCCCAATAAAACCACTGCCCGATGCGCCATTTCTTCCTTTCGTTGCTCATTTTGTTGACGTGCCTTGCCTGGGGTCGCCCGCTTTCGACCTTCGGCGCGGCGCAAAAGCCCGCGGCCACTCGCCACGGTGGCGACGAACGGAAAAAAAGCACGGCGGCGACTACAAAAACGGCCGACAAAAAACAAAAGACGACCGCAGCGGCAGCCAAAAGCAGCGCCCCTGCTAAGGAAAAGTCACAACCCAACTCGAAAAAGGGCCAAGCGACGACCGCCAAAGCACAGACCTCGTCGCAAAAGGCGACGAATCAAACCAAGCGCTCCCCGCAACGCAACGCCAAGTCGGGCACGGCGGCCCCCAACACGGCGGGCATCCGAAAATTGCAGAGCGAAAGAGCCAATTTGCAGCGCGAGATGAACGAAAACTCGCGCAAACTTTCGACGACGCAGCGGAATGTCTCGTCGGGATTGGCGCATTTGCAGGTCATCAACGGACAAATCTCCGATCAGCAGCGCGTGGTGAACGGCATTCGCCACGATCTCGACACGCTCAACCGCAGCATCGGCCGCCACGAATCGGAGTTGCAGGTGCTCGAAAGGCAGCTCACCGAGTGCAAACGCCGCTATGCGCGAGGCATTGTCTATCTTTTTCGCAACCGCCTCACGCAAAACAAACTCATGTTCATCTTTTCCTCGCGCAACTTCAGCGAGATGTATCGTCGCATCCGCTATGTGCAAGAATACACGCGCTATCAGCGTGCACAGGGGCTGGCCATTGCAGAGCGCGAAGCCGTGATTCGCGGCAAACGTGAGCAACTTTCCAGCGAACGCGGGGCGAAAAACAATCTCCTGACCCGCGGCAAAGAACAACAGTCCAAGCTCGAAAACCAACAGCGCGAACAACAGCAAGTAGTCGACGATCTCAACCGCCAACAACGGGAGTTACAAGCCACCATCGCCGCGCAACAAGCTCGACACACCGCACTCAACAACCAAATCGACCGTCTGATTCAGGAGGAACTGCGCAAGGCCGAACAGCGTCGCCGCGAAGAAGAGGCGCGCCGCAAGCGCGCCGAAGACGAAAGGCGCCGAGCAGAAGAAGCGCGTCGCCGTGCGGCCGACGAACGTCGCAAGGCGCTCGAAGCTGTTCGCCGTGCCGAGGCGGAAGCCAAGCGCAAAGCCGAAGAAACCAAGCGCAAAGCGGAGGAGGCGCGCCGAAAAGCTGAGCAAGCCAAGCGCAAGGCCGAAGAAGCACGCCGCAAGGCGGAGGAAGCACGCAAGCGCGGTGAGGCAAAAGCAGCGCAGGAACGCGCAGCAGCCGCCGCAAAAGTAGCGCGAGAAGCCCAGGCGCGAGAAGAAGCCCGCGCAAAGGCCGAGGCCGACCGCGCCAAACAGGCCGCAGATCGGAAGCGCACAGCAGAATCTCAAACGCGAACTGCCCAAAAAGCGAAAGTGGCACCGCTTCCCCCGCAGGAAACGCCGTCGGCCGCGGCCGATCGCCGATCGTCCGGCCAATTTTCGGCTCACCAAGGCCGACTTCCCGCACCGGTCAACGGGGCTTACACCGTGACCAGCCACTACGGTTCATACAACGTGACGGGCTTGCGCGGCGTTACCCTCGACAACAAGGGCATCAACCTCTCTTGTGCGGCGCCGGCCCAGGCGCGTGCGGTGTATGAAGGGGACGTGACGGCCGTTTTCTCCGTGGGCGGACTCAGCAATGTCCTCATTCGCCACGGCGCTTACATCTCTGTCTACTGTAACTTGGCACGTGCTTCGGTGCGCACGGGACAACACGTCAAAGCGCGCCAACCAATCGGCACCATTGCCCGCGATGCGACGGGACGCTACACCCTGCATTTCCAATTGCGCCACGAGACGCAGAAGCTCAACCCCGAGCGTTGGCTCGGCCGATGAGAGAAACGACCGCAGTGCTTCGGCGTCTGCGGTCGTTTCCCGCAAGCGGCGGCAAAAAGTGGGGATGAATCGCTCGACAAGCGGTTTGTTTTGAACATAATCCTCCTCGCGTATTCTCGGCCGTCCGAGTATTTGTTCGGAAATACGAAAATCTCAGCCGTTTCCTCGCGCTTGCCGTCGCTTGGCCTCCAAGCCGCGCCACCTTTCCCCCAAGATTCATGCGCTACCTCCCACCCCGCCTCGAAAAGCCCGATCCGCGTTTCGAAGCCAACGCCGGTTGTGTGCTCCTCACCCACGACCCCGACGCCGAAACACTCGCCCTCGCGCTGCATCTCCTCCGGCACGCCGCCGAAAACCACGACGCGCTGGCACAGAGTGTGGTGGGTTGGTGTCACTTGTTCGGGCATCACCTCCCGCTCGACCCCGTTCTCGGCGCCCACTTCCTACGTCTTTCCGCCGAACAGGGATATCCCGACGGTTTGTTCTGGTATGGTCTCTGTTTGTGCGAAGGTCGCGGCACGCATCCCGACCCCGCGACCGGAAAGCAGCTCATTGCGCGCGCCGCGGCGGAGGGCAACTACGATGCGCAGGAGTGGTTGGACGAACAACAGGCGACCGCCGAGTGAAAACGCCGCAATTTCTGCCCCGCCACTCCCACATTTTCCCGTAACCCCCTACTTTTGCACCCATGAATTGGCACCAACTCATCTCTTCCCGCCGCTTGGGCAAAGAAGATCGCGACAAACATCCCGCCGAACAGCGCACAGAATTCCAGCGCGACTACGACCGGCTCATCTTTTCCTCGCCCTTTCGGCGCATGCAAAACAAGACGCAGGTGTTTCCCCTCCCGGGTAGCATTTTTGTCCACAACCGTCTCACGCACTCCCTCGAAGTTTCGAGCGTGGGCCGGTCCTTGGGTGCCGACGTCGCGCGCGCTTTGGAAGGAAAGCACGACGCCGCCGACAGCGCCGCCCTCGAAAGCATCAGTGCCATCGTGTCTGCGGCCTGTTTGGCGCACGACATGGGCAATCCCCCCTTCGGTCACTCCGGCGAAGAGGCCATTTGCTCCTTCTTCGCAGAGGGAGCGGGGCAAAAATTCCGCGACAAGCTCCCCGAAACCACCTGGAACGACATCACCCACTTCGACGGCAACGCCAATACCTTCCGCTTGCTCACGCATCGCTTCAACGGACGGCGCGACGGCGGCTTTGTGATGAGCTATTCCACCCTGGCATCGGTCGTAAAATACCCCTTTTCAGCCGCTTTGGCAGGCAATAAGCCGAAAATGGGCTTCTTCACGCCCGAGCGCGACACCTTTCTCCGCATCTTCGACCGGCTGGGCATTCCCTGTCTCGAGCAATCGGACGACCGCATCCGCTATGCGCGCCATCCGCTGGTTTATCTCGTCGAAGCCGCCGACGATATCTGCTATGAAATCATGGATATCGAAGACGCACACAAGCTTCGTCTGCTCTCCACCGAGCACACCATCGAACTCTACCTCGGCTTTTTCGACGAAACCCAGCGCGAACAACTGCGCCGCTCCTATCCCGAAGACACCGACGCGGGCGACCAAATCAAATTCCTCCGCTCGTGCGTGATCAACGCCCTCGAACGCGCTTGCGTGCGGGCCTTTGTGGAGCACGAGCCCGAGATTTTGGCCGGCACCTTCGCCGGTCCGCTCATTCGTTGCCTCCCCGATCGGCTCAACAACGCCTATCGCAACTGCGAAGCCGTGGCGCGCGAAAGCATTTACTACGCCAAAGAAGTGGTGGACATCGAACTTTCGGGCTATCACATCATCTATACGCTCCTCGAACTCATGTGCGATGCCGTGCTCTCTCCCGAGAAAAAGTACGCGCAACTCCTGCTCAAACAGGTCTCTTCGCAATATGAGTTGCACGCCCCCGACCTTTCCACCCGCATCATGGCCGTCCTCGACTATCTCTCGGGCATGACCGACGTATTTGCCCTCGATCTCTATCGCAAAATCAACGGCCAACAGCTCCCGATGGTCTGACTCGCCGGCACTTCTCCGCATTTTCTGGGCGCGCCTCCACACGGTGGCGCGCCCTTTTCTCCTTTTTCCCCACCCACCACCCAACTTTATGCCCCAACTTCGTCTTCGCCTCCTCTTGCTTCTCTGTTTATGCTGCATTGTCGGCTCGAGTTGGGGAAAAATCGCCCACTTGCTGCCCCGTCCCCACGCTGTGGTGCGCGCCAAAGGCCATTTTTCGCTCGCCCGCCCCGTCTTGCTCGACGATCCCACCCACTGTGCGCAACTCGCTGAGGTGCTCGCAGCAATGCGGTGCACCTTTTCAGAAAAAGCCCAAGCCGCAGTGCGCGTTCGCCTCGACTCCACGCTCGACACCTTCGACTACCCGCTCGAAGGCTTCCCGGCCGAAGGCTATCGGCTCCGCATTTCGCCCCAAAGCATCGACATCACCGCCGCCACGCCCGTCGGTGTGATTCGCGCCGCACAGACTTTGCGCCAACTCGCACAAGGTAGCGCCACACCACGGCTCGAATGCCTCACGATCACCGACTTCCCCGCCTTCAAAGTGCGCGGTTTCATGCACGACGTCGGGCGCTCTTTTATCCCAATCGACGACCTTCGCCGACAAATCGACCTCTTGTCGCGCTTCAAAGTCAACGTCTTTCATTGGCACCTCACGGAAAACCAAGCGTGGCGTCTTGAGATCAAAGCCTTTCCGCAACTGACTTCCGCCGCCTCCATGACGCGTTTCGCCGGACGATACTACACGCAAGCCGAAGCCCGCGCCCTCGAAGCCTACGCCCGTGAGCGCGGTGTGACCATTATCCCCGAGATCGACATGCCCGGCCACAGTGAAGCCTTCGTTCGCGCCATGGGTTTCGACATGCAATCGGCGCAGGGTGTCGCCGCCCTCCACACCATTCTCGAGGAAGTGGCCGCCATTTTCCCACATGCCCCCTACCTTCACATCGGCGCCGACGAGAAGCGCATCACCTATCCCAACTTTTTGCCGCAAATGATCGCCAAAGTCCACGCTTTGGGGCGCAAAGTCGTGGTTTGGAACCCCGTTCAAGGCGTAGATCTCTCCACCCTTGACATCGACATGACGCAGATGTGGAGCACCGCCGGACGGAAAATCGCCGGAAAGCCCAACATCGATTGCCGCTACAACTACACCAACCACTTCGATGTCTTCGCCGATCTCGTCGGCATCTACAAGAGCAATATCTATTATGCGCCACGCGGCAACGCCGAGTTGGCCGGTACGATTTCGTGCTTGTGGAACGACCGCCAACTCTCCGACGCCTTTGCCATTCTGCAGCAAAACAATTTATACGCCAACGTCCTCGCTTCGGCCGAACGCGGCTGGATCGGCGGCGGAGAAGCCTACATCGAGCAGGGCGGCGTCGCGCTTCCCAACGCCGGTGCGGAGTTCGAAGCCTTTCGCGACTGGGAACGCCGTTTTCTCTTCCACAAGTCCACCACCCTCGCCGCAGACCCCGTGCCCTACGTCCGACAAACCAACGTCGTGTGGCGCATCACCGATGCCTTCCCCAATGGCGGCGACCCGCAACTTGCCCTTCCGCCCGAAACCGAAGGGCTGAAAACCACCTACTCCTTCGGCGGGAGCACCTACACCACCCACCGAGTCACCGGCGCCGGTCTCTACTTGCGACACACTTGGGGCCAGATCGTCCCCGCCCTCTTCGCCGAAGCGCAGCCCCACTCCACAGCCTACGCCTGGACCTACGTCTATTCGCCGCGCCCACAAGCCGCCGGCGCGCTCATCGAGGGCTACAATTACAGTCGTTCCGAACGTGATTTAGCCCCACCCTCCGGAAGTTGGGATCGCATGGGCACACAAATTTGGCTCAACGACAGCCTCATCGCGCCGCCGCGCTTCGACAATGCCGGCAAAACGCCCATAAGCCACGAGGATCTCCTCCTCAACGAGAATTTCACCGGCCGTTCGCCGCAAAAAGTCTGGCTCCGCGCCGGCTGGAACAAGGTGTTGCTCAAACTCCCCTTCCAACCCGATGGCGGAACGCGGCTGAAAAAGTGGATGTTCACCTTTGTTCTCACCGACCTCACAGGACGGCAAGCCCTCGACGGACTGATCTACTCGCCCGATCGCACGCTTCCTTCCGCCCCCTCCCGCACTTCGCGCCGCTGATCGCCGACCAACCATGCCGCGCAGCCTCGAAACGAAAACAAGCACTCGCTTTTCGTTCCCTCTCTTCCCCACCGGCCACAAAAAGCCCCCTGTTCCTCGCGAACAGGGGGCTTTTTCGTCACAAAACGAGGGGCACTGCGAGCTTATTCCGCCGTGTTTTCTCCCAAACCGAAGCGCTCTTCGACGAAACGGGCGATGAAGTCGGTCGTGCCGTCGGGTCCGAGGATCGAAGAGTTGATGCACAGGTCGTAAGTGTCCGCCGTTCCCCACGTGCCGAGGGAGTAGAAATTGTAGTAAGTGGAGCGTTCCTCATCGGCCTCTTCGAGAATGCGGCGGGCAGCCTTGGCATCGATGCCGCGGCGGCGCATCAATTCCTGCACGCGGTCGGACATTGAGGCCGTGATGAACACATTGATGTGGTGCGGATGGTGGCGCAAGATGTAATCGGCCACGCGCCCGATCACCACACACGAACGTTCGGCCGCCACCTTCTGGATGACGTGACTCTGGATGGTGAACAAATTCTCGTCGCTGAGCTGGTTGTCGTAGAAACTCCCACCCCCGCCGAAGAAGGGCTGCACCACCTGCGCAATCGAGCGGAGAAAACCTTTGCGCTCGTCACTTCGCTCAAAGACACCGGTGCCGAGCCCGCTCTCCTGCGCCGCAAGCGAGAGAATCTCTTTGTCGTAGTAAGCAATGCCGAAGCGCTCGGCGAGGCGCTTCCCGATTTTTCGGCCGCCGCTTCCGAGTTGGCGTCCCACAGTGATGACGAAAGGAAAGTCCATGAGGAGAAAAGAGAGAAAAAGAGTTGAGAATAAGATGGAATGTCAAAACGTTTAGGGCTCCGTCCGGCGGAACTTGCGGAGCTGCCACGTGAGCATGAGTCCCGAAAGCAAGGCCGCGGCCCCATCGGCCACGGGAATGGAGAGCCACACCCCGTCGCTCGGCGAGAGCCAGCCCGAAACCAGGTGAGGAAGGAGGAGAATGCCGGGGACAAGGAAGAGCATCTGCCGCGTGAGCGAGAGGAGAATGCTCTTGCCGGGCATGCCTACACTCTGGAAGAAGGCGGTGGACACAATCTGCATGCCCACCACGGGCCAGAAGAGGGAGACGATCTTGAGCCCCTGCGCCGATGCCTCGATGAGCGAGGCGTCTCGGGCAAAGAGCGAGACGATCGGCGTGGGGAAGAGGTGGCTCACCGCAAAGCCCAAGGTGGTGATCACCGTGGCCACCAGGAGGGTGTGCTTCACCACGGAGATCAGGCGATCAAACTTGCGCGCACCGTAGTTGTAGCCCGCGATGGGGAGCATGCCTTGGTCGAGTCCCATGACGACGAAGCCGATGAACATGGCCAAACGGTTGCAAATGCCGTAAGCCCCCACAGCCGTGTCGCCGCCGTAGCGCTGCATCGAGAACATCAGTAGGCTGCTGATGAGCGAAGAGCACGAGTTAACGAGAAATTGCGGCAGGCCGATGACGATGGCCTCGCGCATGATGCGGCGGTCGGGGCGGAAGATGTCGCGGCGAAAGCGAATCATGTCGCCGGGGCGGGTGAAGAGATAGATCTGCCAGAGGAGCATGCTGGATTGCGCGATGAGCGTGGCCCAAGCCGCGCCCTTGATGCCCCACCCCAGCACCATGACGAAGAGCCATGCGAGGACGGCATTGATGATCACGCTGCCGAAGGTGGAATACATGGCCAGTTTCGGGCGGTTGGTGCTGCGCAGCTGCGCATTGAGCCCATAGTAGAGGTGCGTCACGACGTTGCCCCAGAGCAAGATGCTCATGTAGTCGTGGGCATAGGGCAAGGTGTTGTTGCTCGCGCCGAAGAGGCGAAGAATGGGCGTGAGGCCGGCGAGCAAAAGCAGGCCGAGTGTGAGCCCCATGGTGACATTGAGAATCACCACATTGCCCAAGATACGCCGCGCCGCTTCGTAGTCTTTCTGCCCAAGGCGGATGCTCATGAGCGTAGATCCGCCCACGCCGACCATGGCTCCGAAGGCGGCGGTGAGTGCCATGAGGGGGTTGGTGAGTGCGAGGCCGGCAATGGCAAATTTACCCACGCTCTGGCCGATGAAAATGGCGTCGACAATGTTGTAGAGCGAGGAGGCCACCATCGCAATGATGGCGGGCAGCGAATATTGCAGCAGGAGCGAGCCGACGGGTCGCTCACCGAGTTCAGTAAAGTTGTTGTGTTGTGACATGCGCGCGTGTTATTGCGGTCGAAAATCTCGCACGTAAGTGAGTTTGTGGCTGCAAAGGTACGAAGAAATGCGGGGGAGGGGGCGAAAGTGGGGCGATTTTCTGAATGGCTTGCCCGCCTCGCGGCGCAGCTGCGCAGTGAGGTGGAAAAAACGGGGAAGTTTCGGTCGAAAGCGCCCCACTTTTTGCACACGACTCCCCGTTTTCTTCGTTTCGCCCGCGTGCCTTCTCCGACAGCGGGAGGTCGACAGCGCCGTTTCGGAAAGGGCACACGGAGAGACGGTACGCTGCACGCAGAAGCCCGAACCGATGGACTGTCACAACGCAAAAAACCCCGTCTTCGCCGAGGCGAGGACGGGGAAAGCGGCCGCAAAACGACCGAGTGTGGGCGATCAAAGGGCTTTGTAGCTGTCTTTGACGTATTCGAAACGGCCTTTGCCCACGACCTTGAACTTCATTTCATAGGTCTTGGTAACGTTGCCGTCGTAGACACCGAAGTGGAGCGTGTAGAACACGTCGAGTCCGGCCACGGGCACGGCTTCGGGGTTCTGCTTCTCGAGGGCAGCGCCGAGGGTTTGCTGGAGGCGTTCAGCCATTTTGGCCGTGATTTCAGCGTCGCTCATCGAAGCGTATTCCTTGGCATACTGTGTGCGTGCCGTGGAGGGGCGGAGATCTGCGTTGCCGTAGTAGGCCGAGAGTCCGGAATAGACTTCATTGTTGCCATACTTGGAGACATAGCCGGCACCGGCTGCCACGCCGAGGGGCGCATCCACGTGTTCCTTCACCCAGTCCACACCGGCCTGCATGTAGGCGGTGGTGAGGGCGTTGCCCTTCTCGGCTTTCAGTTCGATCACCGACGAGGGGTTGTAGACCCACTTGCCGTTGTTGCGCACGAACTGGTCTTTTCCGGGCGTTTCGTCGATGGTTTGGTTGCCCACCTGGACATTGTCGAGTTGCACGGTGGTCGTTGCGCCGGTTTTGCCGTTGCCGTCGTAGCGGAAGGCGAGGCCGATGTTTTTGCCGGCGTACTTGGAGAGATCGAGATCCATGGCTTGCTTGAAGGTGCCGAAGGATTGTCCGGCTGCGGGGATTTCGATCTTCACCTTTGCGGTGAGGTCTTCGAGCAGGTGGTGCTGGATGGCGGCATTGTTGAGGTTGTCATCGACAACAAAGACGCTGAGCCGACCACCGGCGGGCGTATAGTGTCCGTAGAGGGCATCGAAGGTGAGGTGCGAGCCCTTCGTCACGGTGAAACGGGGCGAAACGAGATAGGTTTGCGTGGAATCGGGCTGCTTGTAGGCCGATGCCTGCACGTAGTGGGCATTGTTGCGGAAAACGGTGCTCCATGCGGCCTTGTCACCGCCGAGTGCGGGGAGCGTCGCCCAGCCTTTCACGACGGCGGGCTGGGTGCTTTGCGCACCGGTTCCCTCGAAATCTTCCTTGAAATCGAGCGGTCCTTTCACCTCACGGCGATTGTAGTTGACCACCACGGCGCTGTTGTCGTCGGCCGTGAACCATTTCTCGGCGAGAAAGGCGGGAAGGAATTTGGCCGCGGTGACCGTTTCGGTGAACTGCTGCGTTTTGGCCAACGCCTTGAGTGCGGCGCTGTCGGCCTTGGTGGTGCAGAGCGCGAGGTTGGATTTATTCTCGGCAATGGCCTTGTAGTCGGCTGCAGTGAGGGTGTATTCGATCTTTTTGACGTCGGTGGGCTGCGGTCCTTTGACGAATCCGTCGAATTGCTCGTTATAATCGCAGCTTGCAGTGAACAATGCCGCAGCGGCGAGGGCGAGATATGCAGAATATTTCATTGTGATCAAGAAAAAAGGGGATGCGCTGTGCCGCCGTCACAGTGTGCGTTGCGGCACAGCGCTTCCGACGTTTAGAAATTGACTTTGAGCTTGACAGACATCTGACGTCCGAAACCGTAGAAGACACGATTTGCCGTGCTCCAGTCGTGTCCGGCACCGTCGTAGGCTTGACTGATGTATTCCTGGTCGAGGAGATTCTCGACGTTGCCCGACAAGGTGGTTTTGTATCCGCCCATCTGGAACGTGTAGCCGGCCGAGAGGTCGACGAGCCCGTAGGCGGGCACCTTCCAGGGGGTGTGGAACGTCTTCACGCCGTCGAGGCTGATGTCGTTGGCCGTTACGGCGTAGTCGGCGTAGTAGTTGGAGAAATACTTCCAGTCGAGTCCGATGCGGAGGCCTTCCATGGGATAAACATTGAAGCCCAAACCGGCGGTAAGTTGGGCCGATCCGCCCTCTTTCACGTCTTTCTGGTTGAAACGCATGCGGGCGTGGTCGGGTCCTTGGCTCTGATCGAGCGGATGTCCGAACTTATCGATGGGTTGTCCGGCAGAGTTGTAGAAGTAGCCCACGGGGTTGTTGGTCCAGCGCCAGTTACCCACCGAAAGCATGCCGCGGAGCGAGAACCATTTGGCGGGTTTGTAGCTCATGTCCACTTCCACACCTTCGTGGATGGAGTTTACGCCCTGCATGTTGATCCAAGTGCGCTCAACATTGCCGTCTACGGGAATTTCCGTCATCTTTGCCATCGTCTTGTCCTTCCATTCTGTGTGGTAGACGTTGACATCGGCGGTGAAAGCAGCCGTGTGGTAGGAGTAACCCAGCTCACCGGAGAAGATTTTCTCGTTCACTGCGTCGGGATTCACCTGATTCGACACCTGCGATGCGAGGAAGATGCCACCCGAGAAGAAGGGAGCGCGCGAAATGTAGCCAATGTTACCGAAAACATTGTGCTGTCCGCCCCAACCGTCGATGTGCGGGAACTTATAGTTCACACCTCCTTTGACGGTGAAGCCAATTTTGTTCACTTTCTCGCTTTCGGCGTGCGCCGCGTCGTAGTAGAATCGGTCTTTGCGCCATTGTGCGGTGTTATTGAGCGAACCTGCGACGAAGGCAGTGAGGTTGTTGAAGTCGTATTCGGCCTGTCCGAACACGCCGGACTGGGCCACGAAGCCATCGTAGTCGCGCTGCACAACGTCGCCCACGGAGAGTTTCTTGTTCACAAAGGCATCGGTGCCGGCTCCCGCGAAGTTTTCGGGCTTCACGTTCTTGCGATAGCGGTCAATGTAGTAAGCGCCGTCGTAAAGGTCGGTGATTTCGTTGGTGTGCGTGCCCACATAGTAACGCAGGTCGAGACCTCCGTATAGATTGAAGCGGTCATTGATCTCTTTGGTGTAGGTCGACACGAGTCCCACCCACTTGTGGAGGTTTTTGCTCATGCTCATCACCATTTTCGATCCGCTTTCGCTGGCAGCATTCATCTCTTGGATCTTGCCGTAGGCGAAAGTGCCGTCGGCATTGCGGAACTGCGTGGCGAGAATGCCGTTGTTCGAGCCGTACCATCCGGAGCTGTATTCCTGCGTGCCCTGTCCGCTCTCACCGCCGCCGTAGCCGAGGGAGAGATAAGCCACGGTGTTCAACGACGAAGTGCGGTCGATCTGCCAAAGGTGCTGAAGTTGGAGTTGGGGCTTGTGGTAAAGGTTTTGCTGTGAGTGGCGAATCTGTCCGTAACGGTCGTAACCGTAGGTGGCGTTATAGAGATATTGCTCGCCGGGGCGCATGTATTTGCCCACTTCCTGCCATCCTTGCACGGTGAGTCCGTCGTAGTTGGAACGCTTGTTGTGCACCTGCGGCGCACCGAAGGCGGTGAAGGTGAGCAAATGGTTCTTGCTCAACTCCTTGGAGAGGGAGAAGAAGTAGTTCCAAGCGCGGAAGTCGGTGCCTTGAATGTAGCCGTCGCCCCAAGTCTTGCCGCCCATGACGGTGAGCGCCCAACCGTCGGCCGTGCGACCGGTGGAAAGCGAGAAAGCGAGCTTGTTGTATCCGTCATTGCCCATGCCGTAGGAGAAGGCTCCTCCCTTGCGTGCATCGGTGGTCTTGGTGACGATGTTGATTGATCCGCCGACAGAGGGCGTCGACACCTTGGCCGCTCCGAGACCGCGCTGGGTCTGGATGCTGGAGGCCACGTCGGTGAGTCCGGCCCAGTTGGACCAGTAGACGCCACCCCACTCCATGTCGTTCATCGAGACGCCGTTGACGAGCACAGCCACGTTTTCGCTCTTGAATCCGCGCATATTGACTTTTGTGTCGCCATATCCGCCACCTTCGCGCATAACATAGACACCGGGTGTGGTTTCGAGCACCTTAGGCAGGTCGGCTGTGCCGACGCGCTCCTCGATGGCAACTGCTCCGAGGGTGGTAAGCGCCACAGGTGTCTTACGTGCCACGGCACGCGTGGTGACCACAGCGTCTTTCAAGGCGATAGACGCACCGGCCATGGGGATGAAACCGAAATCATACTCGCCGGCGTGGTTCGAAGCGAGGGTGGTGCTCTCGAAACCGATGCTGGAGAACTGCAAGCTGCACTTCGTTTTGGCCGATTTGATGACGAACTTACCGTCGTTGTCCGTGAACACCTTGTTGGGAGTGCCCTGGAGTGCTACGGTCACACCGACGAGGGGCTCGTTGGTGGCGGCATCGATCACGGTACCTTTGAGCACGCACTGTGCGTGCGCCACACTGCTGCCGGCAACGCTGACAACGAAGGCCGAGGCTGCGAGCAAAAGTTCTTTTCTCATGGGGGGAAAAATGTTTGTTTGGACGTTGTGTAAAAGATTACGCCTGCAAAGTTAGTGATTAGTAACAAGGCATCGCAGCGTTTCTGCATTTATTTTCGCCCTCGACGCAAATTCCCAACGACTTCCGTGCATACACATTGCATTATGCCCCCACCATCGCCCCCCGACGCCTGCCTAAACAGCCCGGGCGCCCCGTCCACTCGCTCACCCACCACATACAGGGCACGCAGCCCCGCCTTCTTCGACAATGTGTGGGCGTCGGCCTCGTCCGCAAGGCCTTCGGCAGAGAAACGTTGCGACAAAAACTGATTTCCGCCTCAAAAGGGCAGCACGGCACGGAGACCGAAAAACGAAAAGGTGAGGGAGGCACAAAAAAATGGGAATGAACCGTCTCACGACGAAACATTCCCTCACAGAACTTATATAGAGATGAAAAAACTATCTCAAAATGGAAAGCCAAAGTGGGAATCTCGGATTAGGAACCTCTTTGATTATCCCTTTGACACTGCGAAAGTACACACAAAAGTCGAATCGACCAAATATATATCCTCTTTTTTTTCATACAAGTCGCGAGCGACTATTCGCTTTTTTCCCTTCGCGAGGGCTCTATCCATCGGAAGTTCGAGAAAAAACCTACACATCGTTAACCACTCCCGGACTGTATTTTATCTCATCTCGCAAATGTGAAATTGCACAATCGGCTATTTATCAGAAAATTAGCCGTCGTCTCAAACTTTTTCTAAATATTATGTTTGTGAAGTCCCCTCCGCAACAATTCTCCGTGCATTTTTTTTGCAGCCCACCGACATTTTTCTCGTCGCACGCCGAGAAAAACATCATTTTGTCGCCTCTCTCCCGCCGATACCCACCATCCGTCGACAGGTCACCGGGCATATTTTTTTACTCCCCGCCGCTTCTGCGCGCCCGCCGCCCCAATTGGCAAGCCGCTTCGGCACCTATCTTCCCGCGGTGGGCGAGAAACTGCGCATCGCTCCACACTGCGCACCGCATACTCCCCCGCCGCGCACGAAAAACGGGGAGCCGCAAAGGAAAAATCGGGGGCTTTCGCCAAAAAACGGGGGTATTTCGTTCGAAACACCCCCGTTTTTACCCGCCGGCCCGCACACACGCGGCGCAAGCGCGCACAAAAAAAGGACTGCACCCCAATTCATTTGTACAGTCCTTTATATTTTAATCCAAACAGAAGCCGGTTTGGCTCAATCCATCGTGGGAAGTGCCTGTTTCATGGCACCCGCAGCGGCTTTGGCGGCCTGTCCGGCCTTCTGCGCGCCTTTCTCGGCAGCGGCCTTGGCTTTGGCACCGGCGTTCTTCGCGTCGCTTTCCACGACTTTGGCGCCACGTTGTGCAGCGGCCTTGGCTTTCTTGCTCCAAGCCTTTGCCTTGTTTTCGGCAGCCTTCGCACCGTTTTCAACGGCTTTCGCGCCACGCTGTGCAGCGGCTTTGGCCTTGTCCTCGGCAGCTTTTGCGTCGTTGGCTACGGCCTTTGCGCCGTTTTCCACAGCCGCCTTGGCGCTGTTTTCGGCAGCTTTCGCGTCGGCAGCAGCGGCTTTGGCGTCTTGTTGTGCGGCCGCTTTGGCTTTTGCAGCTCCTTTGCAACCGACACCTTCTTGGCAAGCCTTCTTGGTCTTTTCCACCTGTTTGCCGGCAGCGGCTGCGGCTTTCTTACCTTGGCAGGCGGCCTTTTTGGCACCTTTCTCACAGCAAGACTTCACTTCTTGCTTGCCAGCACCGGTATTTACCTTGACCACCTGGGCCGAAGCGGCAGTGCCTACAGAGAGAACGGCGGCGAAAGCCAAACCGCGAAGCATGGAATTCAAATAAAGTTTCATTGTCCTGTAGTTTTAGTTGTTAGTTCTGTTCCAATAGAGGCGAGTTCCGTCAGGACTCGCGGTGTAATCTTTTACAGACGTCTATTTTTTTCTCGTCTACGATTGCAAATGTAGCACGAAAGCTCGGCGAAAGCAAATCAAAACGTCAGATTACAGCATTAAATAACATTCGGTGGCATTGCGTAGCACGCGAAGTTGTCAGGCGAAGAACTACATCTCTTCTCTCGCAAAGTCGATGGCGCGGTTGATGTAGTCGATGAAGGGGCGCGCTGCGGCGAAGGATTCGAGCAGGCGGTCGGCGAAATCGGGAGCAGTGACCTCGGCCGTGGTGGGAGCGTAGGCCAGACAGAAGTTGCGCAGGCGGAGGTATTCGCTCCAGGGGGCATCTTTGTCGAAACCCTTGGGGTTGCGCTTGAGGGCGTTCTCGCGCAGGAGGGTGAAACGCGCATCAGCGGCCCGCTGTACGAGTCGATCGAAATCGCCGTCGCCGTAGACGATGTCTTCGCGCAGCACTTGCAGGGCTTTCGGCTCGATGCAGTAGTGTCCGGGCGCCACAACGTGCTGCGTTTCCCAGTGGAAGGAAGCGAAATCGGCGCGGTTGTCTTCGGCGCCGAGCTGAAAATAGTAGCCGGCGTAGCCCGATTTTTTGCCTCCGCGGCAAATGAAGGCGCCCATGTGGGTTTTGTAGGGCGTTTTGTCGTGCGAAAAACGCGTGTCGCGGTAGATGCGATAGGTCATGTCGCGGGCGGTGAGTCCGGCGAGGGTGGGATCGACGGCGGCCATGCGCGCGGCCAGCTTTTCGACCCAAGTGGCGAATTGCGCTTGCACGTCCTTGCACTCTTCCTTGTGTGCGGTGAACCACTCGCGGTTGTTGTTGGCGGCCAGGCTGCGCAGAAAATCGATGATGTTTTGCATGAACAAGTGAGAAATTAGAGTTGGCGAAGCAGTTCGGCGCAGGCGTCTTCGCAAAGTTCGATGACGTATTCGAACGCGTCGGACTCCCCGTAATAAGGATCGGGGATGCTTTGCTGATCGGGGTGAGCCGTGAGGAAATCGGAGAGGAGCACGACTTTGTTCATCAGCGCTTCGTCGGGACAAAGTGCGCGCAGTCGGCGGAGGTTGTCGGCATCCATGGCAACGACGCGGTCGAAGGTTTCGAAGTCTTCGGCCTTCATGGGGCGCGAACGGTGGGTGAGTCGATAGCCGTGTGCTTCGGCGTGCCGCCGCATGCGCACATCGGCGAGTTCGCCCTCGTGGTAGTCGATCATGCCGGCGGAGTCGATGCGCGGAAATTCGGCCGAACGACCGGCACGCTCCACGCATTGGCGGAAAATCTCCTCGGCAATGGGCGAACGACAGATGTTGCCGAGACAAATAAAGAGGATGTTCATGAGCAAATGGGATGGTTGCGGAGTGCAAAGATAGAGATTTCAGTTCGAACGCGCGCACGATACGACTATTTCGCCGGGCGTTCGTCCGTTTAGTGGAGGGACACAAAAAAAGCCGCTCCGGAGTGAGCGGCTTTTTGGGGGCTACGGCATTAACGTTGCGCGACGGGCGCACGACGGTGCCGATGAAGGGGTTCGCAATCAGCGCACCACGGTTTTTCCGTGCCGACTGATGACCAACGTTCCGGATTCGGGCTGTTGAACGCGGCGACCTTGCAGGTCGTAGAGGCGCTCTTCCGAGGGCTCATTGCGCAAGGTGGTCGATGTCAACGCCGTGGGGTCTTTGAACTTGCCGGTTCGAGCAGCTTCACGCAGCGCCTTGATGAGCGCCTTGTCGGGGGTGACGCTGTAGTTGTCGCTGATGGTCCAGAAATTACCCGGATCGGTGGCATGTGCCCGCTGGGTGAGCGCGGCACCGTCCACGCGAGTGGGATCGGCACAAAGGTCGGCATAGGCCACGGCCCGCGAGGTGGGATTGACTGCGCTGAAGACGAACTGGCCGTTCTCCATTCGAATGTTGACAAACACGGGGGTATCGCTCAGCGTGCTGGCAGAGTTGGCGCCTTGCGTCGCGGGGTTGAGGAACTGGTGGGTGCCGGCGTTGAAGACCAGGTACTGGTTCGTACGACCGTGGTCGACTCCGACGATGATCCACGAGGCATTGGCTTGCGAAAGGTCGGGCGCTGTTTTGTAGAGTTCGAGGGCTTGCTTGCCGTCAATGGGTGCAGCGCCGCGCAAAGTGGGGTAGTCCGTTTGGGCTTCGGCCGTGAGGGTGCCGTAACCACTCTGGTTGGTGATGACATAGGCACGCTCAGCGTTGAGATCGGCGAGACGTGTCACCGGTCCGTACTTGATGACGCGGGCGTTTTGTGCCAAATTCAGCAAGGCCGCTTCGAGTTCTGCACCGGTGGCCGTGGAGAGCTTGTCGTGCACCTCGCCGAGGTATTTCTCCACATCGGCCGCGCTGTAATAGTTGAACTGGCCGGCATGGGCAAAGTGGTTCTCAACCAACTGCTGCAATGCGGTGAGATCTTTCACTTGGAAGTTGACTTCCGAAAGCGCCATGAAGTGTCTTCCCCCGTTGGAGAAGCCTTTCGTGAAATTCAAGCGCAGGAGTTGTCCGGCGGGGAGGGTGAGCGGACGATCGAGCGTGATCGTTTGCGTGGTCGTTTTGGGCAGTGTGTAGGTTCCCACCGTGGTCCACGGGCCGCTCGTCTTACCGGCGGTTTGCACTTGGACAGTGCTAGCCAGATATTGGTTGGCGTCGCTGTGTCCGGCGTCGGTTGTCAGGGTGATGCGCTCGAGCGTGGTCTCGCCGGTGTGGGAGAAAGTGATGCTGTGGGGATAGTTGTTGTGCGAACCGCTGCGCCATTCCGAGTGCCAGAAGGTGGAATTGTTGCCGTCGAGGACCAATTTGGCCAAACCATTCCGACCGTTGTCTTCTCCGCTGGCTTCCTGCGAACTGAAGCCGACTACTTTCCACTGCGACTGGGGGATTTCCGCATAGGTGTCGCGCAAAGCCGTGCGCATACGTTGCACATCTTGCGCTTGCACCGCGGGCACGACGTCACGCTGCACCAAGGCGGCGAGCACACTGTCGGCCGGGAGATAGTCGGGTTCCTTCTGATAGGCCAAAGTCACCCATCCGTTGTGGTCTTTGGGTTCGATGTAACCGCCGGACTGCATAATGATGGCGGGTTCGCCCTCCAACTGCACTGCATCTTGGTAGCGGTCATTTCTGGCTCCCTTGTTGCTGCCGCCGTCGGTGTGTCCGAACCAGAACTTATTGCGGTTGTACCATTCTCCGCCTTGCATCGAGCGAGTAAAGGCACGCCGGTAGTAAGCGAGGTGGGGCATGATGCCTTGACTGGTGCCGCCGCGCGTGAATTCTTCGAGGAAAGCGTTGAAGCCACTGCCGAAATACTGCACTTGTCCGGCCATGCGCTGTGAAGAGATGTAGTGCCATTTATCATCGACGCCGCGCGCATTGTACCATGCGGAGATAATGGTGTTCTGGAAGCGCGATCCGTCTTTGAGCACGATTTCTTCCGGACGAACGTTGAGAAGGAATCTCACCCAGTTGCCGGGTTTCCAATATTCGCCGTGCAGGAGAACGTGCACACCCGTGCCTTCACCGCCGAAACGCTCGGCCACGGTATTGGTGAGCGTGCTGTCAATGGCCATCACACCGCTGCGTTTGAAATCGGCCAGCGCTTTGTCTTTGTCGGTGTCGCCGTTGTCCCAAGTGGAGAAGATGACGGTTCGGTTTTCCTTGCCGTTGTCGAGGCGACCGTTGTTCTGAATTCCGATGTAACCGTTGTTGAAGCCGAAGGCCTCTACATAGGTGCCGAGATAATCAGCGTCGGTGGGGATGAGCACTTCGTCATAAATCCAGTCGAAGGCATCCCCGCTGGGCAAATTGCTGTTGGAGCTTTCAAAACCATTGAGATGGAGCGACGGAATGCTGCGCCAATCGGCCATGTACACCGCGTTCGCGCCCGTCACATCGGTAGACTTGATGGTAAAGGCGGACATTTCGGTGTTCGTCACGCCGTCGCGGAGCAACAAGCGGTACCATGCGGTTTCGGGTGCGCGGAAACTGAAGCTACGCGCTGATTGTCCGGTGGTCACGTCCTCACCAGTGTTCATATTCCGCACGTCGATCTTGCCGGTGTTGCCGGAAGTAATGGTATAGTTTCCCTTCGGAAAGCGCACCACCCAACAGGGGGTATAACCTTTGGAGGGATAGAACTGGGAGTAGGAATAATTCCCTACGGACTTGCCAAATTTGTCGAGAATATATCCGCCTGCCGTGCCTTCGTTCTGGACACTGATGGTCCACTGCTGTTGTGCAAAGGCCGAAAGCGCACTGAATGCGAGCGCACAGGCGAAGAGAATTTTTTTGTGCATATTTCGTGAGCTATTTCTAAGTTATAAGCGCGCCGGCGGTCGCAGAATGATGACGAAGTGTCGGCGGCATCTGCGAAAGTAGGGAGAAATGCCGAAATATGCAAGCCGCACACGACATTTCGCACGTCGGCTTTACAAAAGAAAGCGATAGAGAGAAAAGGACATTCCGAAGACAGCACAATAATTCCCAAAACATTCATCCCCCCTCAAAAAGCTTCCAGATCCTCAAAAACCCACTCTTCGGAGCACACTCCGCCCACCGAAACTCCCCCGTTCCCCGGCATCAAGTCCTTTTCCCCAAAGGCGCACCTCTACTCCCCCATCGCACTTGCCCCTAACCGTCTAAACACAACAAAGCCCCGAGTCTCTTTCGAGTCTCGAGGCTTGTCTTGTAAAATGGCGGCGACCTACTCTCCCGCGGGTGTGCAGTACCATCGGCGCGGTCGGGCTTAACTTCTCTGTT
>CAJPJR010000003.1 GCA_905369775.1 Prevotellaceae bacterium UBA1746 | reverse complement strand
CTTCGCCTCATTTTGCCGTAAGCTCGGCGGGCGAGATGTATCAAATGGTGCAGGGCAACTTTGTCTTGCACTTCGACGGCGTGCGCGCCACGGGTTTCTACGACAAATCGCGCGATCCGGGTCTGAAGCACAACTTGGTCGCCCGACAGCCGACGCAATTGCAAGAGATGGTGCGCACGCTGAAAGCTTACCTGCAAGACTTCACCCACCGCATGACCGAGAACCGTTTGCGCTTGGCCGATCGGCGAACCGCAACTCCATGATAAAAGGCACAAAGCGCGCCACTCCACCCTTCCAATTCTTTCCAATTTTCTCCAAATTGGAAAGAATTTCTCGGAGATCAGGGACAAGAACTCGTTTTCCCCGCCGAAAACGGTCCAATCCTTTCCAATTTCCTCCAAATTGGAAAGAATTTCGTATTTTCGCACGGTCACCCTTTTTCTCATTTATGCTTGAATCTCCTCCATTTCTTCAACGCGAACAAATCATCGCCGCCTCACTTGAGCCCACAACCGACGAGATAAAAAAACTTGTCGACCGATTGGAGAACGACTATGCCTATTGGACGGATACAAAATACCGCGCAAAAGGCGTAGGCCTCACGCCGGAACAACTTTGGGCTCATTTGAAAGCAGCCAGAGAGCGCAAGAGAATTGTGGCATGGCCTAGCTTTGACATTCACTTTGCCCTGACATCAGAGATGCAACGCGTGTGTCACGAAACAGATTTGAAGTTCGGCGGGCAATGGGGAAGTCATTTTTTGCCGGACAAGGCGACACGCTCCAACTATTTGGTGAATTCGATCTTCGAAGAGGCCATATCTTCTTCGCAACTTGAAGGAGCTTCGACCACTCGACGCGATGCTATGCGCATGCTCAGCCAAGGAGAAACGCCGAAAGACAAGAACCGATTGATGATCTTCAACAACTATCGGACGATAAGGTTCTTGGTCGAACACAAACACGAGGAACTTACCCCCGAATTGTTGATGCATCTGCATGCCTTGATGACCGAACACACGCTCGACAAGCCCGAAGATGCCGGCCGCATGCGCACGAACAATGAGGTGGTAGTCGAGAACGTGATGACCAATGAAGTGGTGCATCAGCCTCCTCATCACGAGAGATTGCCGGCCTTTGTGGAAGAACTGTGTCGTTTCTTCAACGACGACTCCCCCACTCCCTTCCTCCATCCGCTCTTGCGCGCCATCATTATCCATTTTATGGTGGGCTATATGCACCCCTTCGTGGACGGCAACGGACGAACAGCGCGTGCATTGTTCTATTGGTTCATGCTTCGCCACGACTATTGGCTCATGGAATACGTTTCCATTTCAACCGTCATCAAAAAAGACAAAGCAGCCTACGAACGGGCCTACTTGCAATCGGAAGCCGACGGCCTGGATATCGGCTACTTTGTCAACTATCATTTGCGCACCCTCGTGCGCGCTTTCGAACACTTGGAACAGGCACTCACCCGCAGCAAAGAAGAAAAGAAACGCACGCACGATTATCTGAGAATCGACGGGATTCAACCTCGACAAGCCGAAATTTTGCGCTTGATGAACGACAATCCCAACGAAATTCTCACCGTAAAAGAGATACAACAATACACCGGCGTGACGCCCACCACAGCCAAAACCGATCTGGTGCGGCTGATCGAAATGGGACTTGTCGAAGAAATTCCGCTCAACAAGGTCAAAAGAGGATATACACGCAGCAGAAACTTCGAAGAACAACTCAAGCAACTGAGCAAAGACGCCAAAACTTGAGCAACTTCCACTTTTTCCCTCCTTCTTTCACTATTTTTCGCCGAGACAAAGCCAATTATCCCAACTTTATCCGAGAAAATCTCACAACACGGACACTCCGCTCAAAATAGCAGGGAAGAGACTTGGGAAAACGCCCTAAAAAAGGTAACTTTGCTCCAAATCGACGAACCATGCGACAGCTATTTCTTTCTTTTCTACTGGTCGGCACGCTGACCGCCGGCGCACAAAGCACAACAGCTTCACAAGTTGCGCGGATCTCCACGGACGACGCAGTGGAACGCCCGCTGTTCAAAACCTTTCCCGGAGAGATTCCCTACCGCATTCCCGCCATTGCGGTGAACCGACGCGGAGAGCTCATCGCAGTGAGCGACTATCGCCCCTGCGGCGGAGACATTGGCTTCGGAAAAGTGGACCTGCGTTATCGCATCTCGGACAACAACGGCGCCACTTGGAGCCGCGAATACGTATTGGCGGAAGGCGACGGCGTGAAAGGCAGCAAGACCTGCGGATATGGCGATGCCGCCATCGCAGCCGACCGCGGTAGCGACGAAGCCGTGGTGGTTTGTGTGACAGGAAACACGGTCTATGGAAGCGGTTCGACCACACGAAAGAATCCCAACCGCGTGGCCGTTCTCCACAGCACGGACGGCGGACATCATTGGGGCCGGCCGGTCGACATCACCGAGCAGATTTATGCGCTGTTTGACCAGAGCCGACTCGGCCCGGTCGACGCTTTGTTCTTCGGGAGCGGGCGTATTTGCCAAAGTAGACTCATCCGCGTGGGGCATTATTACCGCCTTTACGCAGCACTCTGCGCACGCCCCGGCGGCAACCGCGTGGTGTATAGCGATGATCTCGGACGCACCTGGCAAGCATTGGGCGACATCCACACCTCTCCCGCTCCCAACGGCGACGAACCCAAGGTAGAAGAACTGCCCAACGGCGACGTGCTGCTTTCGAGTCGCGTTTCGGGCGGACGCCTCTTCAACATTTTCCACTACCTCAGCGAGCGCAATGCAACCGGCGCCTGGGAACAGCAACCGGTGCTCTCGCAAAAAGAGAATGGAGGAATCAAAGCGCTGCAAAACAGCACCAACGGTGAAATCCTCTTGGTGGATGCCAGAGACAATGCCACACATCGCCCCGTGCGCCTCGCACTGCAAAGTGTTCCCCTCGGCCCCGGACGTGCCAATGTGGGCATCTACTACAAGGCGCTACCCACGAACAAACGTCGGGCGCCGGAGTGGGAGCATTACACGGCCAAGGATTTTGCAACAGGGTGGGGCGGCCCGCTGAAAGTGACGACATTGGGCAGCGCATACAGCACCATGGTGCAACAAACCGACGGGCGCATTGCTTTCTTCTACGAAGAAGAAACCTACGGCAAGGGCGCTTGCTACACCAATATGTACGTTCCGCTCACATTGGAGCGCATCACCGACGGAAAATTCAGCGCTTTGCACACCCAGTTGCCGCCCAAGGCGAAACGTCGCTGAGGTAAGCCCAGAAAGCTGCGGACTTTCTCAAGAAAGCAGCCTTGTTTCGACAAAAAGTCGCGGAGTTTTCGGAAAAAGTCGGGGACTACGCGCGCAAACTCAACTTCGATCATTCTTTTCTCCACAAGATGGAACACCAACTCCAGATCTACAATACGCTCTCTCGCACGAAAGAAATCTTCCGTCCCATTCATCCGGGACGCGTGGGCATGTATGTGTGCGGCCCCACGGTCTACGGCGACGCCCACCTCGGGCACGCTCGTCCAGCCATCACGTTCGACCTCTTGTTCCGCTATCTTCGGCACATTGGATACAAGGTGCGCTACGTTCGCAACATTACTGACGTCGGACACTTGGAACATGACGCGGACGAAGGCGAAGACAAAATCGCCAAAAAGGCACGCATCGAACAACTCGAACCGATGGAGGTGGCACAATTCTACACCAATCGATTCGATGAGGCCATGAAGCAGCTCAATGTGCTGCCCCCCTCGATCGAACCCCACGCCACCGGACATATTATTGAGCAGATTCAACTCGTACAGCAGATTCTCGACGCGGGATATGCCTATGTGAGCAACGGATCGGTCTATTTCGACGTGGTGAAATACGACCAAGATTTCCACTACGGCGTGCTGTCGGGGCGTAACCTCGAGGAGGTGCGCGACGCCAGCCGTGAACTCGACGGAGTAGGGGAGAAGCGCCACCAAGTGGACTTCGCATTGTGGAAAAAAGCGCAACCCGAACACATCATGCGCTGGCCTTCGCCCTGGAGCGAGGGATTCCCCGGATGGCACTGCGAGTGCACGGCCATGGGACGCAAATATCTCGGCGAAGAATTCGACATTCACGGCGGCGGCATGGATCTGATTTTCCCGCACCATGAATGCGAAATTGCACAGGCCGTGGCTTCGCAAAAGCACCCCATGGTGCACTACTGGATGCACAACAACATGATCACCATTGCGGGGAAGAAAATGGGCAAGAGCTACAACAATTTCATCACGCTCGAACAGTTCTTCACCGGCGACCACCCGTTGCTCACGCAAGCCTACACGCCGATGACCATTCGCTTCTTTATTTTGCAGGCGCACTACCGTTCGACGCTCGATTTTGGCAACGAAGCGCTCATTGCTTCCAAGAAAGGACTGGACCGACTCATGGATGCGGTGCAACAATTGGAACGCATCGAACCGCAAACGGGGGGCAACGTCGACAAAAACTTTGCCGACGAACTGGAAACGAAGTGTTACGCGGCGATGGACGACGATTTGAACTCGCCGATCGTGATCAGTTACCTGTTTGATGCCTGCCGCACGATCAATACCGTCGCCGACAAAAAGGAAGCCATCACCCCCGAAGGCTTGGAAGCCCTCAAACGGGTGTTCCACACCTTCTGTTTCGACATTCTCGGCCTGAGCGCCGAAGAGAGTGGCAACGCCGAAAGGGAAGAAGCCTTCGCCGGCGCCATGGACCTCTTGCTCGACGTGAGAGCCAAGGCCAAAGCCAACAAAGATTGGGCCACCAGCGACCAAATTCGCGACCGGTTGGCTGAATTGGGCTTTGCGGTGAAAGACACCAAGGACGGGGCCACCTGGAAATTGGACAAATAACCCCACACACAGCGCGCCTGCCGACGATCCACCGATGGTCGGCACGGCGCGTTGTTGCGGTAAACGACGTTTTTGACGCGGGAAACTCATGAACACACACGAATTTTGGATGCAACGCTGCCTCGAACTGGCACGCAACGGCGAACTGACCACGGCTCCCAACCCGATGGTCGGCGCAGTCATCGTGCACGGCGACGGAAAAGGCGCGCGGATTCTCGGCGAAGGCTATCATATTCGCCCCGGAGAGGGACACGCGGAGGTGAACGCCCTGAAAAATGTTCGCCAAGCGGATCGCGCCTTGTTGCCGGAGGCAACTATCTACGTGAGTCTCGAGCCTTGTGCCCACTTCGGGCGCACACCACCTTGCGCATCGCTCATTGTGCGCAGCGGCATCCGCAAGTGTGTCGTCGGTTGTGTCGACCCCTTCTCGAAAGTCGGCGGCCGAGGACTCGAAATACTGCGTGAGGGTGGGGTAGAGGTCACCGTCGGCGTGCTGCGCGAAGCCTGTATCGACCTGAATCGCAAGTTTTTCTGCCAGCAGGTGCTGGGACGTCCGTTCATCACCCTGAAATGGGCCGCATCGGCCGACGGGTTCATCGACCGCAAACGCGCACTCGACGAGCTCAAACAGCCCATCGGCCGACCGGCTCAGCTGAGCAATTCCCGAAGTTTGCTACGCGTTCATCATTTGCGCGCCACACACGGTGCCATTTTGGTGGGGCGGCGCACTTTCGAACTCGACCTCCCGCAACTCAACGTCCGCCGGTGGCCGGGCACGTCGCCCGTGAAATGCGTGCTGGGCGAAGTCGATGAGCGCGCCCTCTCGGCGGGGTTCCAAGCCTTTGCCGACATCGATGCCCTGCTCGATGCCTTGCGCCGCGAAAAGATCCAATCGCTGTTTGTCGAAGGGGGCAGCACTACTCTACAATCCTTTATAGAGCGCGACCTCTGGGACGAAGTTTGGGAAGAACTTTCTCCTGTGACCTTAGAGGAGGGGGTTCCTGCGCCCACCATGCCGCGAGAATTCGAACCACAGGTGGAAAATCATTTCGGACGCACCTACCGCCACTGGAAAAGCCCTCTGCTGCAGCAACACTACGTCGATTTTTAAGCCGATTTCTCGCCCCCACCTCCACTTCACTCCCGTCATCACGCTCCTTTTGCCTATTCAATGAAGGAATTCTTCGATATGTTTCGCCGCTATGTCGGTCCTTACAAGCGCTATGTCGCCTCTTCGTTGGCATTCAACGTATTGAGCGCGCTGCTCAATGTATTTTCGTTCGCATCGCTCATACCGATGCTCAAATTGTTGTTCAATACCGAGCACACGGTCTACCATTTCATCCCGTGGTCTGCGGCGGGGAAAGCACTTTCGGACATTGCCATCAACAATGCCTACTACTACACGTCGCAACTTGTGGCACAATACGGCCCGGCCCCCACGTTGCTGATGATCGGCGTGTTTCTCGTCACCGCCACACTCCTCAAAACCTCGTGCTACTTCGCCTCGGTCGCCACAATGGTACCGGTGCGCACCGGCATTGTACGCGACATTCGCAACACGCTCTATAAAAAAATCACCTCGCTCCCGCTTTCCTTCTTCAGCGACGAGCGCAAAGGTGACATCATCGCCCGTATGAGCGGCGACGTGGGCGAAGTGGAGAATTCCATCATGGGCAGCTTGGAAATGCTCATCAAGAATCCCATCCTCATCGCCGTCTACTTCGGCAGTCTCCTCTACATTTCTTGGCAACTCACGCTCTTCACCCTCATCGTTCTCCCCGCTTTGGGCTGGGCCATGGGCAAAATCGGTCGGCGCCTCAAGCAGTCGAGCCACGAAGCACAGGCCAAATGGAGCGAGACCATGTCGCAACTCGAGGAAACACTGGGGGGTATGCGCATCATCAAAGCCTTTGGTGCTGAGGAAAAGATGCAACATCGTTTCAATTCCACCACCGACGAGTTTCGCTACATCTACACACGCGTCGCCACTCGCCAAGGTTCGGCACACCCCGTCAGCGAGTTTCTCGGAACCTGCCTCATTGTACTCGTGCTTTGGTACGGCGGCACCTTGATTTTCTCCGACCACAGTCCCATCGACGCCCCGACGTTCATCTTCTATATGGTGATTCTCTACAGCGTGATCCAACCGCTCAAAGATCTCACCAAAGCAGCCTACGCCATCCCCAAAGGTTTGGCCTCGATGGAACGCATCAACAAAATCCTGCTGACCGAAAATCCCATCCGCGAACCGGAGCACCCGACGCACATCGACGCACTGCACGACAAGATCAGCTTCGAGGAGGTGCATTTCGCCTACAGCAATGGCAACACTGCGGGGCAGAATCCCGAAGTCATTCGCGGCGTCTCGTTCACTGTGCGCCGCGGACAAACCGTGGCCCTGGTGGGACAGAGCGGAAGCGGGAAAAGTACACTCGTCGACCTCCTGCCGCGCTTCCACGACGTCACATCCGGCCGAATTTGCATCGACGGACACGACATTCGCACGCTCCGCATCTCGGAACTCCGTGCGCTGATCGGCAATGTCAACCAAGAAGCCATTCTCTTCAACGACACCTTCTTCAACAACATCAGTTTCGGTGTCGAAAATGCCACACTCGAGCAAGTGCAAGAGGCGGCCAAGGTGGCCAACGCACACGATTTCATCATGGCCACCGAACAAGGTTATGACACCCCCGTGGGCGACCGCGGATGCCGCCTTTCGGGCGGACAGCGACAGCGCATTTCCATCGCGCGTGCCATCTTGAAAAATCCCGATATCCTCATTCTCGACGAAGCCACCTCGGCGCTCGACACCGAAAGCGAGCGTTTGGTGCAAGAAGCCCTCGAGCGACTGATGTCCACCCGCACCACCATCGCCATTGCCCACCGCCTTTCGACGATACGCAACGCCGATGAGATCTTAGTCCTCCACGAAGGGCAAATTGTTGAGCGCGGCACGCACGATACCCTCATTGCACTCGACGGTTACTACAAACGGCTCAACGATATGCAACAACTTTGATGCAAGCGCACCACGGTTTCGCCCCCTTTATCCTCTGTTCTTCACGATGAAATCCTATTTTTCACTCCTCGTTCGCTTCTTTCTCGTGTGGCTGCTCACCTTCTTGGTGGGCAAACTCGCGTTCTTCGTTCACAACGGCTGGCCGGGTTTCGCCGATGCCCTACAAATCTATTGGCACGGCCTACCGCTCGACATCGCCGTCGCTGCCTACCTCACCGCCCCGCTGTGGTTGGTTTTGACATGTGCCACGTTGCTCGGCAAACCGCGCTTCACCCCCGGCGGACGCACCGCCTATCGTGTCTATTCGGCCACTGTCGGCATACTTGTCCTCGCGACGCTCATCGTCGACACCATCTTATATGAGAAATGGGGCTTCAAACTCGACGCCGTCTGCCTTTCTTATCTCGACAACCCCTCCGGCATCACCGATAGTCTCGGTTGGGGCTACTTTCTGCTCGCCGTTGCCGGTTTTCTACTCCTCATCTGGGGTTACATCTGGGTGCTTTGGCGCATCGGCCCACGTCCCGATGGTCACAGCACGCGCCGTTCGTGTTTCCCCACGTCGCATCCGGTGCAACGCACCCTACACACCCTCGGTTTGTTACTCGTCGGCGCATTGCTTTTCCTCGGTATCCGCGGCGGAGTAGGGCGCTCTACGGCCAACGTCGGCATGGTCTATTACTCCACCGACCAATATCACAACCACGCCGCCGTCAATCCCATTTTCTCCTTCTTCTATTCGCTTCTCAAAGAGCGCGATTTCAGCCAACAAGCCCGTTATTTCTCACCCGATGAGGCCAATCAGGTATTCGCTTCGCTGAATTATAACACCAAGAGCGAATTGACGCCGGCCGACAGCCTGCTCAACACCCGCCGCCCCAACATTCTGCTCATCCTCATGGAGAGTTGCGGTGGACGCGTGGTGGGCTGCACCGAAGGCAACACGAAGGTCACTCCGCATCTCGACAGCCTGGCCCGCGAAGGGGTGTTCTTCTCCCACTGCTACGCCAACAGTTTCCGCACAGACCGTGGCACCATTTGCACCTTCTCGGGCTACCCCTCGTTTCCCGATGCGAGTGTGATGAAAATGCCGGCCAAGTCGCGCGTTCTCCCCTCCATCGCCGGCGCCCTCCGCGGTGTGGGCTACGACACCGAGTTCCTCTACGGCGGCGACAAGAACTTCACGAATATGAACTCCTACTTCCTCGCCACGGGCTACAACCGCGTGCTGGGCGACGTGGATTTCCCGGTCTCCATGCGCAAGACCAGCCCGTGGGGCGTGTGCGATCACCTGATGTTCGACCAACTGCGACAGAACATCGACCGCCAACCGAAGAACAAGCCGTGGTTCAAAACGCTGCTCACCCTTTCGAGCCACGAACCCTGGACCGTTCCCTACAAGCGACTGGACGACCCGATGCTCAACGCCTTCGCCTATCTCGATGCCTCACTCGGGAAGTTCATGGACCAACTCCGTCATTCGCCCGAATGGAAGAACACGCTGGTCATCATCCTCCCCGATCACGGCGTTTCGTGGCCGGCCGACATCAATGAGTTCGACACCCGAAAATACCACATCCCGCTCATTTGGACAGGAGGTGCCGTGCGCAACGCGAGAGAGGTGGCGCGTCTTTGCAATCAAACCGACCTCGCGGCCACCCTCCTCGGCCAGCTCGGCATTGACCACACGCGCTTCAAGTTCTCGCGCGATGTGATGTCGCAAACCTACACCTATCCGTGCGCCATCCACACTTGGCCGGAGGGATACACCTTCATCGATTCCACGGGTACGAGCATTTATGAGTTGGCCACGCACCGGGTGTCGCGACTCACGCCCGATCCGAAAGGCGAACGCGTCCACAAGGTCAAAGCCTTCATGCAAAAGGCCTACGACCACATGAATGCGCTCAAATAAGCTCCATGGACGCGCCCAAACTCTCCCCCCACACGCTTTTCCGCACCCTGCGCGATGAACTGGCCGCCGTCTATTCCGCAGGCGAAGCGGCCGCCGTGGCCGAACATTACGTGTGCGAACGGTTGCAATTGAGCCGAACGCAGTTGCTCACCGACAGTCCGGTCCCACTCACCCCCGCTTTGCAAACGCAGCTGGAGCACGACACGGCGGCACTGCGCCAACAAGTACCTGTGCAGTATGTTTTAGGTTACGAAATCTTCGGCACACGCCGATTTGCCGTCTCACCCGATGTGCTCATTCCCCGTCCCGAAACGTTCGAACTCGTGGAATGGTGCGCCGACACCTGCGCTTCGCTCACTGCCCCCCACATCCTCGATGTTGGCACCGGTTCCGGCTGCATCGCCGTCTCCTTGGCGCTCGAATTGCCGCACGCACAAGTGGAAGCTTGGGACATTTCGCCTCGCGCGCTCACCGTGGCGCGGCACAACGCCGCACAGCTCGGCGCCACGGTCGACTTTCGCGAAGTGAATGTCCTGAAAGTCACCGACGACGAAGCCGACCGACAACGCACATTCGATCTCATCGTGAGCAATCCGCCCTATATTCCCGCCGGAGAAGCCCCGACAATGGCCGACAACGTCGTGCAGCACGAACCGCACACCGCGCTCTTCGTGCCCGATCGCGACCCACTTTTGTTCTATCGCGCCTTGGCTCGTTTGGCCACCGCGCGCTTACACCCCGGCGGCACGCTCATAGTCGAGACACACACCGACTTTGCACAAGCCACAGCCGAACTCTTTGCCCAACACGGGCTCCAAGCCATCGAAATCCGAAACGACGCCGACGATCGTCCCCGCATGGTGAAAGCGGTCTATGCCTAACGACGGAAGCGCCCAACCCTCACTCTTTAATTCCTTTCTCCATGAACCACTCTACTTCCGCTCTCTTTCTCGCCGCAGCACTCTGTCTGCTCGGCTCCTGCGCTGCTGAAGATCCGCAAGCTCCGCGCAGCGCCGAAACCTTCACGCAGGTGGCATCGCCCCTCTCGTTCGACTACGACGCTTCGCACTTTGCGGCACCCGACAACAGCCGCTCGCTCAGCAGAACCAACCACATGATCGACTTGAAGTACATTCTTGCCGCCATGGATCCCCAACGTGCGCTCGACATCTCGATGTTCTCCGAAAAATCGGACCCCAATGCCCTCACCGCCGACCAGCTTGCACAGATGAAAGCCAAGGCCGATGAGGTGACGAAGGACTGCAAGAACAACTTGGAAAAGCTCAAAGCGCTGCAAAACTTCGTGATCAAAAACACCACCTACGACAACAACGGCAACGGCCGCAACGATCCCTATGGTGCTTTCAGCGGCGGCGTTTGCGTTTGCCAAGGTTACGCCAACATTCTCAAGGTTTTGCTCTACACGCAAGGCATTCCCTGCATCGGCATCAACGGCAATTTGTTCCAAGGCGATGTCTATCTGGGCGCCCACGCCTGGGACTACGTCTACGCCGACGGCAAATGGTATGTGAACGACCCCACCAACGGCGGCTTCTTCGAAATGGACAAGGTCGATACCTACAAGCATCTCCAACCGCTGCGCACCGACATCGAGGTCTTCGAAGACGACCAGTTCGGCTATGACTTCTTCCAAGGCCACCTCAACGTTTCGCGCGTCAAGTCCTCGGGCGACATTCTCACCGTGCCCTTCTCCACGCACAACCTCCGCGTCTCGGCCTTCATTCCCCACCAAGATCTCCCCAAAAACGTGAAGCAAGTCTATCTCGGTCGCAACATTGTTTCGCTCGGCGACGACCAAGTGGTGAGCCTGGCCGAGAGAGGAACAAACGTCGAGACCGTGTTTGTCGAAGACCAAAACACAAAATTCGCGGCCAAGGACGGTGTGGTCTACACCAAAAACTGGATGAAGAAAATCGAATCGCTCGTCTTCATTCCCGCCGCCATGAAGAGTGTGAAACTCCAACCCATCGAACGCCTCGAAAAGAACATCATTGCGCGTCACAACAGCATCGAACAACTCGTGATTGTGCCGGGTACGAAGGTGATGGAGAGCTACGCCGTGGAATCTTGCCCCAACTTGAAGCGCGTCTATCTCCCCAACGACTGCGAAATGCAGAAAGACGCCCTCTATCGTTGCGCGAAAGACGTACAAATCACCCGCGGTGACTTCACGGGCATCGCACGAGTTCGCCGTTAATCTCCGACTTTACAACGCGGCCTCCCGCCGCTCCTCACTCCCTTGCCACTTTTTGCACAAAACAAGGTGGACCCAACGAAAAACTCCCCCTCTTTCCGTCGAAAGAGGGGGAGTTTTCGTTGATGGGGAGGCCGATTGTCCCGTGAGATAAGCGCGGGCATTGAACATGTTCCAGAATTGGAGCATCACGAAGGACGTGAAGATGTAGCTTTTCTCCAAAGCCGAGAGCCCCATTCCCGTGCCGAACTGCAGGTTGCACAGATCGGTGAGCGAAGTCACATCGGCATGCTCGCAGACATAGACAAAGCCAAGGAGCAGGAGGAAGAAGATGCCGCCCGTGACGAGAATCATGCGCTTCATGCCACCATCGATGATGAAGGCATTGCGATCGCATGGCTTGTCGCTGATAGCCCAAGAGTCGTTCGTTGAGCGTTTCGACCGATTCGTCGCCCACGGCCTTGGCACAGAGCGAACGCACGATTTCGGGAGCTCCCTTGACATAGCGCACACGACGTCCGTCGAGCATAGCCGCCGAAGGGCACAGCGTCGGCCGGATATTCATCGCGGCGGTTGGGATTCATTGGAAACCAACCCTAGATGACCCGTTGACGCTGCTCAAAGAGTTCAAGGTCCGATCAGCGGACTTCGGCCGTCACCAAGCGCAAACTGTCGGCCTGCGTACGCACTTTGAGCCATTGCGCCAGTCGGTCGCGGTCGGTCGCGGGAAGGGGCGTACGACTGTTGGCCACGGCCAAGACATAGGAGCGAACGGCACCGCTGTCGACGGGTGTTTCCGTGATTTTCGACAGACCGATGCTTTCCACCTTGGGGCAAACGGCTTTCACCTCACCGCCGATTTCGCGAGCCAATGCATCGAGTCGGCGATAGTCGGCGGTTTCGCGTTCGAGCTGCGCCACGCGCTCCGTTTGCAAGACCAGATGTTGCTGATCCTGTCCTGAAAGACTTTGTTGCGTGCCGGCATTGTTGCGCGCCAAGAGCAAACTGTCGGACTGTGCGCCTTGAATCACATTCAGTTGGTAGTCGGCCAACTGATAATCTGCCAAGCGCTGACGCGCCGCTTCGATCAAATCTTTCGGCAGGGCCGCTCCAAGAGCCACCACGTCGAGGGTTTTCGTTTCGCGGTCGGCCTGTTCTGAGAGAATGCGCGTGCCCGGATGATTCAGTTCTTGTTTGACAAACTGTTTCACGTGATTTTCGAACACACTTTGGCGAATGATTTGTGTCGTCATGTAGACCGCCGGCAGCATCGTGACCACAACAATGACGGCGATGTAGCGATTCACGACCGCCAAGCGACCCTTGTCCACAAACTGCTTGGGCTTAAATTGCAACAGGCGCACACCCACGTAAGTGGCGAGGGCGATGAAGACGGTGTTGATGAAAAAGAGGTAGCATGCGCCGAAGAAGAACGACCATTCGCCCATTGCCAACCCGTAGCCCGCCGTGCAGAGCGGCGGCATGAGGGCGGTGGCGATGGCCACTCCCGGGATGACGTTGCCTTTCCCGCCGGTAGAGAGCGCCAAGATGCCCGCCGCGCCGCCGAAAAGGGCGATCAGCACATCGTAGAGCGTGGGAGAGGTGCGCGCCAGGAGTTCAGATTGCGCCTCGGTGAGCGGGGTGAGCTGAAAATAGAGCGCGGCGGTGAGCACACTGATCACCGTGGACACACCATAGTTGGTCAGCGAGCGCTTGAGCAACTCGAGATCAGCTCGTCCCACGGCCAACCCCATACCGATGATCGGGCCCATGAGGGGCGAAATGAGCATCGCGCCGATGATCACCGCCGTGGAATTGAGGTTCAAGCCGAGGCAGGCGATGAAAATAGCAAAGATGAGCACCCAAAGGTTCGCGCCGCGAAAAGTGACCCCGTCGCTGATCTGCTCCACGATGGCTGTTTCGTCGGTTTTATCGGGCAAGGCGTTGAAAAATCGCTTGGCGATTCGCCAAACATAGTTCTGAGAAGAGTTCATAGCGTTGTATTTTCTGTAATGTTTTCACCGCAGACGGATCACCACCTCACAGGATCGGTTTCCATGCTGCGCTCGGCTTACTGAGCGCCGACTCGAAACTGCAAATATACGACGTTTTTTCGAAACTGCCGGCTCACTACCAAATAAAGGCTGAAGTCCTGATTAGGACTTCAGCCTTTTGCTATTGTGTTGTGTTTGTAGTGCTATTCGCTAAGTCTTCACTTATTTGCGGAACAGACGAATCGCTTCGCCGATCCAGAGCACCACAGAGGTGCTGCCGATGAGGATCGCCCAATCGCGGAGCGACAACGGCGTCACGTTGAACATCTGGCCGCCGAGGGTGACAATCAGAATCTGACCGACCAAGATCACCAGCAAGATGAACAAAAAGCTCTTGCACTGCTTGAAGTGGAAGGCCGATTGTCCCGTGAGATAAGCGCGAGCGTTGAACATATTCCAGAATTGGAGCATCACGAAGAACGTGAAGATGTAGCTTTTCTCCAAAGCCGAGAGCCCCATTCCCGTGCCGAACTGCAGGTTGCACAGATCGGTGAGCGAAGTCACATCGGCGTGCTCACAAACGTAGACGAAACCAAGGAGCAGGAGGAAGAAGATGCCGCCCGTGACGAGAATCATGCGCTTCATGCCACCATCGATGATGAAGGCATTGCGATCGCGGGGCTTGTCGTGCATCACCCGCTCAGCAGGCGGCAGCGAAGCCAGCGCCATGGCAGCAAACGTGTCCATGATGAGGTTCACCCAAAGCATCTGCGTCACCGTGAGCGGCGAATCTGTGCCCATGAAGGCACCGGCCAATACAATGAAGCAAGCGGCAACGTTCACCGTCATTTGGAAGAGGATGAAACGCTGGATGTTTTGGTAGAGCGAGCGGCCCCACATCACAGCACGCCCGATGCTCGAGAACGAGTTGTCGGTGATCGTGATGTCGCTGGCTTCTTTCGCCACCGAGGTGCCGTCGCCCATCGACAAACCGACGTGTGCCGTTTTGAGTGCAGGGGCGTCGTTGGTGCCGTCGCCCGTCACGGCCACCACTTGTCCGCGCTTCTGGAGCGTTTCGACGAGGCGTTTCTTGTCGAGCGGACGTGCACGCGCAATGATTTTGAGGTCGTTCACGCGATCGTAAACCTCTTCGTCGCTGAGCGCCTCGAATTCCGGTCCGGTGATGATGGCCCGGTCGTCGTGATGCTCGCCCCAGAGACCGATCTGCCGACCGATTTCCGCGGCAGTGGCCGAAGTATCGCCGGTAACGATCTTCACATCGATGCCGGCAGACAGACATTCGCCCACGGCCTCGGGCACATCGGGACGAACGGGGTCGGAAATGGCCACTGTGCCCAAATAGGTGAGATCATTGGCCACCACACCGCGCTCGTCATCGATCGCTTGTTCGTCGCCTTCGAGCACCTGATAGGCGAAGCCGAGCGTGCGCATGGCTTGTCGCTGATAGCCCAAGAGTCGTTCGTTAAGCGTTTCGATCGATTCGTCGCCCACGGCCTTGGCACAGAGCGAACGCACGATTTCGGGAGCTCCCTTGACATAGAGCACGCGACGTCCGTCGAGCACACCCGATTCGACCACAGCCGCCATGTATTTGCGTTCCGTGGCAAAGGGAAGTTCCACCAACGTCTTGGAACCTTCGCGCAACGTGCGGTAGTCGCGCGATTGACTGTGAAGCCAGAGCAGCAAAGCGCCCTCTGTGGGATTACCCAACACGGAGGGGTGTGCCGCATCGCTCAGGTCGAGCGTCGCCGTGCTGTTCACCGCGATGCCTTCAGCGATGAGTTCGCTCTCTTCGTTCGCGCCGAGTTGCTGATCGGGCAGCGAGGGGAAGGCCGCTTCGGCCACCGTCATGCGGTTCTGGGTCAGCGTTCCGGTTTTGTCGGTGCAAATTACGGTCGTGGCGCCCATGGTTTCGCAAGCATGCATCTTGCGCACGAGGTTGCCCGTGCGGAACATGCGGCGCATGGAGTAGGCCAAACTGAGGGTCACGGCCATCGGCAAACCTTCGGGTACGGCCACCACAATCACCGTCACGGCAATCATGATCGTGCTGAGCAGGTAGGAGGCAAAGTCCACCCATTGGAAACCGACAGACTCGCTTCCGCTGACAAAGTACATGACCACGCGGCCCACAATGATGAGCACGGCCAGGACGTAGCTGATGTTGGTGATCAGGTTGCTCAAACGGTCGAGTTGCTCGTTGAGCGGTGTTTTCACACTGTCGTCGATTTGTGCGGCCTCAAACACTTTGCCGCTTTCGGTGGCGTCGCCGACTGCCAAGACGCGGCAAATGCCGTGTCCGGCCATCACCTTCGTGCCGCGCAGCACGTGGTTGGAGGGGAAAGTGGCTTCGGCGTCAAAATCGGCCTCGACCGTGGTCTTGGCACAGAGAGGTTCGCCGGTCAAGGTCGATTCGTCGACCGTGAGTTGCACCGATTCGAGCAGCTCAGCGTCGGCCGGGATGTCGTCGCCCGTGCCGATCATCACGATGTCGCCCACCACGATGTCACATTTGGGCACCTCGACCGTGTTGCCCTCACGAATCACGCGCACCGGCTCTTCGTCGTTCACCTGGTTGAGGATCTCAAATTCCTGATTGGCTTTGAGCTCGAAGTAGAAGGCCAGTCCCGTCGAAAGCAGCACGGCGACAAAGATACCTATCGGTTCGAAAAAGACCGTGGCTTCCTTGTCGAGACCGAAAAACTCGTAGCACGAGATGAGCAACGAGAAGACGCCTGCGATGAGCAGGATGATGATGATCGGATCCTCAAACTTTTCGAGGAAACGCTTCCAAAGCGGGGTTTTCTCCGGGGGAGTGAGGACGTTCACACCGTGACGTGCACGGCTTTCCTCCACTTCGCGCGCAGAAAGCCCGTTGTAGTGTTTGGATTTGGACATGATGGGTATGATTAGATTGTGATTTCGCAGTAGACAGGGGTATGCCGTTGTGCTGCTTTTCCGCTACACACGGATATCCGTGCAAATATAAGATTAAAACACCACACGGACTCTGCTCATGCGAAAAAAACAACACAACAATTTGATTTTACGACTTAAGGTGGGGGATCCGACTTCACAAACGGATTTTGAAAAACCAGAGCAGGAAGGCCACGCAAAGGCAACCCACGCCCCAATAGACGGTGTGGCGGGCCTTGCGCAAATAGTGTCGGCGCCGGTGTGCACTATAAGTGAGACGAGCACGACGGCGCTGGAAATAGGGGATGACGAGACCGAGCAAAATGGCAAGCAGAAGGAAGAGCGTCATGACAACGGCAAACAGAGAGAACAACAATACAGCACGCCCCGAAACGGAGAAAGAAGTCTATGTGAATGATGCGGAGGGGCGGCACTCAACCACCGCAGCGCGAAACGACAGGTGCTAAGCGAAGCGGAAATATGTAGGAATTGTGTGGATTTCATACCTTTCCGACGGCAAAAAACCGAAGGATTTGACGACAAAATTACTACTTTATCATCTACACACAAAACAAATCAACAAAAAAGGATTTTCAAACCTTGCATTTTTACACACGAGGAATTGGAAGTTGTCGTTCTGCAAGATAAAAAAGGCATTTCGGCGCGATCCGGTTAACAGTCGGATCGCGCCGAAGGCGTAGTGGGAAGAAAGTGGACACGGGAACGCGTGCAGACGGCACCCGCATCAGGTGAACCAGAGCATCACCATGATTTGCGCGATGATCACGCGCAGGAACATGGCGAGCGGGTAGACTGCGGCATAGGCCAACGAGGCCTTGTCGCCCTCGATCGTGTCGTTCACATAGCCCAAGGCGATCGGGTTGGCCATCGCACCGCAAAGCATGCCTGCCGTCGTGGCAAACGACTTGCGACGCCACACCACGGCCACCACGGCCACCACGGCCAGCGGAACTGCGGTGAGCAAAGCGGCGAAACCGATCCATTGCAACGCAGCCGGCTGCATCACCGTGGCCAAGAAATCGCCACCGGCATCCAGCCCCAGACAAGCCAGGTACATCGACAGCCCGAGCGAACGCATCAAGAGGTTGGCCGACTGCGTGGTGTAGGCGACCATGTGCAATCGCGGACCGTAGGCGCCGATGAGAATGCCCATGATGATGGGGCCGCCGGCCAAACCGAGGCTGATGGGGAAGTTCAATCCCACGCTGATGGGGATGCTTCCGAGCAGCAAACCGAGCACGATGCCCAAGAAGATGGTGACCATGTTGGGCTCTTCGAGCGAACGCACCTCGTTGCCGAGCAGCCGCACCACTTGTTCGATACTGTCGGCATGTCCCACCACCGTCACGCGGTCGCCCATGCGCAACATGAGGTCGGGGGTGGCGAGTAGGCGCAGGTCGTCGCGCTTGATGCGACTCACCGTCACCCCATAGAGGTAGCGCAAATTGAGATCGCGCAGACTCTTGCCGTTGATCTCCGGGCGGGTGATGAGCACGTGGCGCGAAATGAAATGCGCATCGATGGCGTTCCAGTCGATGTTTTCCTCCATCCAGTTTTTCGTTTCGTGCTCACCGAACAGATTGGTCAATGCGTGTACCTGCGCCTTGCGCGTGATGATGAGCAAGCGGTCGCCTTCGCGCACTTCGGTCGAAGCGCTGGGCATGAGCACCTTGCCTTCGCGCCACAGCCGCGACACCACAAAACGGGTGTGTTCGGCATGCGACACGATGTCGTGGATGGTGTGCCCAAACAGGGCGGGATTGCGCACGCAGTAGGAGGTGATGTAGGCTTCTTCGTCGTTGTCGTCCTCTTTGGCGTGGTCGTGACGCTGCAACCAACCGCGCATGATGACCAGCACAATGATGACGCCGATCATGCCGATGGGGTAGGTCACCGCACAGCTCAGGGCGGCAACGGCCGACGGTTGGCCGAGTTGCTTGAGCGTCTGCTGTGCCGCACCCAGTGCAGGGGTATTGGTTGTGGCACCGCAGAGCACGCCCATCAAATCGGTGAAGGGCATCCAACCCGCCAGGGCGATCACCACGGCCAGCACCGTACCGATCAGCACCACACCGATGCTCAGCAGATTGAGGATGGTGCCACCGTGACGGAACGTGGTGACAAAACCGGGACCGACATGCAAACCGAGGGCATACACGAAGAGAATGAGTCCGAAGCTCTCGGCATAGGAGAGCATTCGCGGATCGAGTTTCAGCCCGAGGGCACCGGCCAGAATGCCGGCAAAGAACACGAACGTGATGCCGAGGCTGATGCCGCGAAAACGAAACTTAGCCAGCGAAAGACCGAGGGCGCAGACGGCCGACAAGACGATGACGGCCTGGATGGCGGAGGGACGGGTAAGGAGGTCGACAAACCACATGTCGAGTGGAACGTTGAGTGAATGAAAGAGTGGGGCGACTGCGAAGGCGGCCGCGCACCAAATATAGACCAAGGAGCCTCTGTCGCGATGCGACAAAGGGGAGCGTGTGCAAAGGTAGAGAGAAAAGCACGAACACGACGTGATTTCTCGGCTTTTTTCGCCCGTTGTACCATCGCATACCGAAAATTCACGCTCTCGGACGGCTTTGGCTCTCTTGCATGGGCTCTCGAGCACACAGCCTCGGGCAGTCTCGGCATCCTCACGCGCGCACGCGTGCGCGCCCTTCAAGCGGTTTTCGTTTTTTGCCTTCACCTCTTCACCCACATGTCGTAATCCTCACGCTCACAACGCGATAAGTGTGAAGGCTTTGCTCGCAGTCCCTTCACCGTCGCCTTCACTTCGGCATCGATGGTTCGGGGCTTTGTTTTCAGTGCACTGTGAGCCCTCCGGCAGGGGCCGCGACACGCGCCGAACTTGTGCGATCACATTCGACAACGGGTGAACGCCGGGGTGAAGGTTCACCGCCCCAACCCTTCACCCTCATTTCACTATGAATCAATAACTTGCGAACCAAGAGTGAAGAGGTGAAGGGAAAAAACAGAAACTGACTGATAGGCGCGTGCGCGTACGCGCGTGAGGGGAAGTCATTTTGGGGTGTTCTTGTCGTGTGTCGCGGTGACGAGTGAATCCAAGTGAGGTAGTGCAGAAAAGCAGCGGAGTTTTCAACGAAAGGCGGCTTGTTTGGTCACGTTGTCGAGGAGTTTTTCATAAGGCTTTCTGAGCGCGTTTCGGTGGTGTGTGAAGTTTTGTGCTGCACGATGCTTTTAACGCAACTTTTTTCAGAGTTGTTATTGCGACAATACCTATATTTTTCATATCTTTGCCCAATCAATATGATAACAGCACACTTAGTCACGCAAATGTGCCTTAGCAGTAGCAAGTTCTGCACCGTTTAGGCTCAGGCCGGGATGCTTTCACAGCACAAGCACTCATGCCGCCAATTCATCAAAAACATTTTTTCATCACCGCCCCAGCTCCCGAAGGCGGCTTCCCCTCGATTGGGGAAGGAAATGGAGGAGCGCTACCGTATGACTCACTATTTACGCTATTGCTGTGCGATGCTCTTCGCACTATTTAGTTTTCTGCTCGCCACTCCGCTGAGTGCGCAAGCGCAAACCCGCGAGGCCTATGTGGCACAAAGTGCGGACAAGACGACGCTCACCTTCTACTACGATGCACTGCGTGCCACCCGCACCGGCACGACATGGGGCATCGAGGAGACAAAAAAAGAGGGAGACATCCCCGTCCCTGCTTGGGCAGAAACAAGTCAGGAGGAAAATACGACCACCGCGCGGGTGGTGTTCGATGCTTCGTTCCGAGACTTCCGTCCCACCACCACCGCGAAGTGGTTTTTCGATTGTAAGGCACTCAAGCAGATAGAAGGGTTGGAGTATCTCAACACTTCGGAAGTGAAAGACATGAGTGGGATGTTCTATGGTTGCTGGACGCTGACATCTCTCGATCTGAAGAACTTCAACACACAGAACGTCACCGACATGAGAGGGATGTTCTATGATTGCTGGGCGCTGACTTCTCTTGACTTGAAGAACTTCAACACACAGAACGTCACTGACATGAGTGGAATGTTCGAAGGTTGTGGGAGGTTGAAGTCGCTGGATCTGAAGAACTTCAACACACAGAACGTCACCGACATGAGAGAGATGTTCCATAATTGCGAAGCGCTGACTTCTCTCGACCTGAAGAATTTCAACACACAGAACGTCACCGACATGAGTTTGATGTTCGTCGATTGCTGGACACTGACTTCGCTGGATCTGAAGAACTTCAACACACAGAACGTCACTAAAATGAGCTCGATGTTCTCCAGTTGCGAGGCGCTGAAGTCGCTGGATCTGAAGAATTTCAACACAGGGAACGTAACCGACATGAGTTTGATGTTCCATTGTTGCGAGGCGCTGACTTCGCTGGATCTGAAGAACTTCAACACACAGAACGTAACCGACATGTATGAGATGTTCTCCGGTTGCGAAGCGCTGACATCTCTCGATCTGAAGAATTTCAACACACAGAATGTACCCGACATGAGTTGGATGTTCTATGGTTGCGAGGCGCTGACTTCGCTGGATCTGAAGAACTTCAACACACAGAACGTCACAGACATGAGTGGGATGTTCTATGGTTGCGAGGCGCTGACTTCGCTGGATCTGAAGAACTTCAACACACAGAACGTCACAGACATGAGTGGGATGTTCTATGGTTGCAGGGCGTTGACTTCTCTCGATCTGCAGCACTTCAACACAAAAAAAGTAACCGACATGTATGAGATGTTCTCCGGTTGCGAAGCGCTGACGAACATCAACAGCAATACCACTTGGCAGTGCCCGAAATCAAAAAAAATGTTTGCCGATTGCACGAAGTTGAAGGGCGCAGTCGCCTATGACAAGAACAAGGTCGACGCAAAGATGGCTAATCCGAAAAAGGGCTATTTCACCGCTAAGCCCACCATGGGGGAAAGGTACAGACCGCGCGCAGCCCATCTACCCGCTGCAAGCAAGCGCGGAGCATGGTAACATTTGCCGGCCGGAGTGTCTGTCGTGAACGGAAAGAAGACGGTCAAACCATGACACCATTCCAAAGATTTCCTATCTTCTTGCACTGTCCATAAGTGAGACCGGTACCTGTGAGAAGAACACCCACTTGAACGAAAGCGCCACGCTACAGATTTGTAGCGTGGCGCTCTTTGTTGAGACAAGAGGACGAAGTAAAGGGATCGAAAGGCACAATAGGCGAGAAGAAGGGTAATGTCCGAAAAAGTGTGTAAGATTCTCCTTCGTCCTTTCCCTCCGGCTTGGGAAACCCCAAGCCGGAGGGGAATTTGTGATGTTGATTTTCTTCTGTATACTCGCAATTGTTTTGACCGCGCTTATATTCTATGTATTTTTGCAACTATCTACTATCATCACAGAACGCGATCACGAAAAATTCATCGACTTCCGTAGAATTTCTTGCCGCGCTTGTGCCGGACAGGAGGACTTCCACGGCATCCGTTTACAATCAGAAAAATCATCTCACTCATTCTTTTCACCGCCCCTGCTCCCGAAGGCGAATTTCCCCCGATCGGGGAAAGAAATGGAGGAGCACCACCGTATGATCCACTATTTACGTTATTGTTGTGCGATGCTCTTCGCACTATTTAGTTTCCTGCTCGCCACTCCGCTGAGTGCGCAAGCGCAAACCCGCGAGGCCTATGTGTCACAAAGTGCGGACAAGACGACGCTCACCTTCTACTACGATGCACTTCGCTCCACCCGCACCGGCACGACATGGGGGATTGGGGAGATGCAAAAGGAGAGAGAGAGAACCTACCCCGCATGGGCAGGAACATGGAAGGTGATAAACAATACCACCACACGTGTGGTGTTCGATGCGTCGTTCCGAGATTTCCGTCCCACCACCACCGCCGCGTGGTTCTATCATTGTAAAGCTCTCACGAAAATAGAAGGACTGGAATACCTCAACACTGCGGAAGTGAAAGACATGAGGGGCATGTTCGCCGCTTGCGAGGCGCTGACGTCGCTCGACCTGAAGAGCTTCAATACACAAAACGTAACCGACATGGGCTTCATGTTCGCCGCTTGCGAGGCACTGACTTCTATTGACCTGAGGAACTTCGATACACGGAACGTCACTGACATGAGTTGGATGTTTAAAGATTGCTCGGCACTGACTTCTCTCGATCTGAAGAACTTCAACACACAGAACGTCACTAATATGGGCTCGATGTTCGATGGTTGCTGGGCGCTGACGTCGCTGGATCTGAAGAACTTCAACACACAGAACATAACTGACATGAGTTGGATGTTCTCTCGTTGCCATGAGCTCACTTCTCTTAACCTGAAGAGCTTCAACACACAAAACGTCACTAATATGAGCTCGATGTTCGATGGTTGCGTGGCGCTGACTTCTCTTAATCTGAAGAGCTTCAACACACAAAACGTAACCAACATGGAGGGGATGTTCTCCGGTTGCGAGGCGCTGACGTCGCTCGACCTGAAGAACTTCAACACACAGAACGTCACTAATATGAGCTCGATGTTCTCCAGTTGCGAGGCGCTGAAGTCGCTGGATCTGAAGAACTTCAACACACAGAACGTCACTAATATGAGCTCGATGTTCTCCGATTGCAGGGCACTGAAGTCGCTGGATCTGAAGAACTTCAACACACAGAACGTCACTAACATGAGCTCGATGTTCTACCGATGTAAGGCGCTGACTTCTCTCGAATTGAAGAGCTTCAACGCACAAAACGTCACTAATATGAGCTCGATGTTCTCCGATTGCATGGCGCTGACGTCGCTGGATCTGAAGGACTTCAACACGCAGAACGTCACTGACATGAGTTGGATGTTCTCCGATTGCGTATCGCTGACTTCGCTCGATCTGAAAAACTTCAACACACAGAACGTCACTGACATGAGCTCGATGTTCAATGGTTGCTGGGCGCTGACTTCTATTGACTTGAAGAGCTTCAACACAGAAAACGTAACCAACATGAGCTCGATGTTCTCTGGTTGCAAGGCACTGACCTCTCTCGATCTGAAGAATTTCAACACACAGAACGTCACTGACATGAGCTCGATGTTCAATGGTTGCTGGGCGCTGACTTCTCTTGACTTGAAGAACTTCAACACACAAAACGTCACTGACATGAGTTGGATGTTCTCCGATTGCTGGACGCTGACGTCGCTGGATCTGAAGAACTTCAACACACAGAACGTCACTAAAATGGGTTTGATGTTCTTCAATTGCAGGGCGCTGACTTCGCTCGATCTGAAGAACTTCAATACACAAAACGTAACCAACATGGAGGGGATGTTCTCCAGTTGCGAGGCGTTGATTTCGCTCGATCTGAAGAACTTCAACACACAAAACGTAACGAAAATGAATAACATGTTCTCCTCTTGCGAGGCGCTGACTTCTGTTGACCTGCAGCACTTCAACACACAGAACGTCACTGACATGAGTTGGATGTTCCAAACTTGCGAGGCGCTGACCTCGATCGATCTGAAGCACTTCAACACACAGAACGTCACAAACATGAGTGGGATGTTCAAAGATTGCTCGGGTTTGACTTCTCTCGATCTGCAGCACTTCAACACAAAAAACGTCACTGACATGGGTTTCATGTTCTCCGGTTGCGCGGCACTGACGACCATCCACAGCAATACGGTTTGGCAGTGCCGGGAGTCAGAAAATATGTTTGCCGGTTGCACGAAGTTGAAGGGCGCAGTCGCCTATGACAAGAACAAGGTCGACGCAAAGATGGCTAATCCCGAAACGGGCTATTTCACCGCTAAGCCCACCATGGGGGAAAGGAACAGACGCAGCGCAGCACACCTACCCGCTGCAAGCAAGCGCGGAGCACGAAAACATTTGCCGAACGGAGTGTCTGTCGTGAACGGAAAGAAGACGGTCAAACCATGACACTGCTCCAAAGATTTCCTCTCTTCTTGCGCTATCCATAAGTGAGACCGGTACCCGTGAGAAGAAAACCTTATTGAACGAAAGCGCCACGCTACAGGTTTGTAGCGTGGCGCTCTTTGTTGAGACAAGAGGACGAAGGGAAGGGATCGAAAGGCGCAATAGGCGAGAAGAAGAGGGCACACGGCTGACGATGGAGGCGGTCGTCGAACGACAAAACGACACGTTTTCTCGGAAGTGGCCGAAAAAATGGGTCAGCCGCACAGGGGATGACTTCTGTTGTTGCACTGCGCATGAAAAAGACTTCGCCTTTGTGGCGAGATACAAAAATACCGCGCCCGAACGATTGCCAAAAGTGGTAAAGGTTCGGGCGCGGTGTGTTGTGTTATCGGCTTAGCGCGTGCCGTGGGAGGGGACTCAAGCGCGGAGATGCTCGAGCAGTTGCTCGGGAGTGAGTTGCGATTGCTCGCCGGTGGTCATGTTCTTGAGCGTGACGAGGCCTTGCTGCAACTCGTTCTCGCCGATGAGGGCAACGAAGGGGATGTGGCGCGCGTTGGCGTAGGCCATTTGCTTCTTCATCTTGGCGGCATCGGGATAGACCTCGGTGGAAATGCCGGCGGCACGGGTGGTGCGCGCCAATTCGAGGCAGCGAGCGGCTTCGGCGGAGCCGAAATTGATGAAGAGCAGTTCGACGCCCGTGTCGGTGTCGGCGGGGTAGAGCTCGAGCTGGTTGAGCACATCGTAGATGCGGTCGGCACCGAAGGAGATGCCCACACCGGAAAGACCGGGGAGACCGAAGATGCCGGTAAGGTTGTCGTAGCGGCCGCCGCCGGTGATGCTGCCGATCTCGACATCGAGGGCTTTGACTTCGAAGATGCAGCCGGTGTAGTAGTTGAGGCCGCGGGCGAGCGTGAGATCGAGTTCGAGCGCGTTGCGGAGGCTGTCGCCGAGGGCTTCGAGCACGAAGGCCACTTCGTCGCAACCGCGCAAACCGACTTCGCTTTCAGCCAATACGCTGCGCATGGTGTCGAGTTGCTCGGCGTTGGTGCCGGAAAGGGAGATGATGGGTTGGAGGCGTGCGATTTGTTCGTCGGAAAGGCCGGCAGCGGCGAGTTCTTCGTTGACCTTGTCGAGACCGATCTTGTCGAGTTTGTCAATGGCCACGGTGATGTCGACAATCTTATCGGCCGCACCGATCACTTCGGCAATGCCGGTGAGGATTTTGCGGTTGTTGATCTTGATGGCGACGCGAATGCCGAAGCGGGTGAAGACTTCGTCGACAATCTGCATGAGTTCGACCTCATTGAGGAGCGAATCGGAACCAACGACGTCGGCATCGCACTGGTAGAACTCGCGATAACGGCCTTTCTGCGGACGGTCGGCGCGCCAAACGGGTTGAATCTGGTAGCGCTTGAAGGGGAGGGTGAGTTCCTCGCGGTGCTGCACCACGAAACGGGCGAAGGGGACGGTGAGATCGTAACGCAGTCCTTTCTCGCAGAACTTGGCGGCGAGGGCGGGTGCGGAGGCGGCTTCGTAGTCGGCGGTGGAGACGGAGCGGGTGAAGTCGCCGCTGTTGAGAATTTTGAAGAGGAGTTTGTCGCCTTCCTCACCATATTTGCCCATCAGGGTGGAGAGGTTCTCCATGGCGGGGGTTTCGATCTGGCTGAAGCCGTAGAGTCGATAGACGCTGCGGATGGTGTCGAAGATATAGTTGCGGCGCGCCATTTCGACAAAGCCGAAATCGCGGGTGCCTTTGGGAATTGCAGGTTTCTGTGCCACGAGTGGAAGATAAAGTTTAGGCGTTTGTGTTGAAGTTAGCGGGCATCCTTGACGAGGAAGATCTGCGTGGGCAGGTGGTCGGAATAGCCGTTAAGCCAAGTGCCGCCGGCCGTGGTGCGTTTGGGTGCACCTTTGTATTTACCTTCGGTTTGCAAGAGGTAGTCGCGCGAGAAGACGGCGTTGGTCAACAGATGCAGCCGCGTTTTGTCTTTGTCCTGGAGCAGGTTGCCGGTGAAAATGATTTGGTCGAAGAGATTCCATTTGCCACGGTAGTAGAGGGTGCCTACACCTTGTTTGTAGAGCATGTCGTACCAGGGGTTGTAGAGGTCGTGGGGACCGCAGGCGTTTTTATCGCTTTTGGCTCCGAGGGCATCGGGCGAGGAGACGGAGAGGTTGCCGGGGTCGTCGTTGAGGTCGCCCATGATGACAATGCGTGCATCGGGGTCTTGCTTGAGGAGGGCTTCCTTGAGGCGGCGCACTTGGTAGCCGGCACGCTCACGCACAGGGCTCTGTGCGCCGCGAGAGGGCCAGTGGTTGACGATGAAATAGAACTTTTCGTCCCCCAAATAGCCTTCGACGGTGAGGAAACCGCGGGTGATGTAGGTGGTGTCGCCGCGCAGGAGACCGTTTTGGTAGGGATAGCCTTTGACACGGCCTTTCTCGTCGATGTAGAAACCGAGATCCACGTCGGGTTGGCTTTCGGTGGGGTAGATATAGGGGATGAGTTGGGCTTCTACGAGGTGGAAGGCTTTGGGATTGTAGAGCAGCGCCACGTCGATGCCGCGGCGGTCGGGACCGTCGAAATGGACGTAGCGATAACCGCGAGCGGCCAAGGCGGGTTCGCGCAGGAGATCGTTGAGCGCGTGGCTGTTTTCGACCTCGCTCAGACCGATGACGGCGGCGCCGGCGGGGTTCTTCTTCGTACCCACTTCGGTACAAAGTTCACTCAGCACTTGGGCGATGTTGTGGAGCTTGGCGGTGTATTTTTGTTCTGTCCACTGGTAGGAGCCGGAGGGCAGGAACTCGTAGTCGTTCTTGCCGGCGTCGTGTTGCGTGTCGAAAAGGTTTTCGACGTTGTAAAATCCCACGCCGTAGAGCACCTTCTTTTGTGCTGAGGCGGGAAGTACTCCGAGCGCAAGGACAAGGAGCAGGGCGGAAAGTAAATTCTTCATACTGAATAGGTGATTACGGAGCAAATTTAACAACAAAATCGCATTCGCTCCGCTTCGATGGGGCTTTTTCGGTGGGAAGAGCGCAAAATGCGGGGGAGGGAACGGGGCATTGACAAAAAAAAGGGGGAAAAATCGGCAGAGTCGACGTCTTTTTGCTATCTTCGCATTGAAAACTACCCTCACGTGGGCGCTTGTTTCGGTGCTCCGCGCACAGCAGAACAAGGCAGGCGAGTCTGCCGAGCGAACCACATAACCTCTTTACGACTCCTCAGATACATGAAGAAAGGAACGTTCCTATTGGCCGCACTTTGGTGCGTGGCGGGTGCCGCGGCACGTGCACAGCATCCTGTGGCCGATACCGTCAGATTTCAAGACGACAATGCCGATTTCACCTTCTCCGAATCGCAACTCGATGAGGACGGCGACTTCGCGCAGACCATTTCATCGGTCACGGCCAAAAGCGATCCGTTTCTCTACAACGTCGGATTCCGCTTCAGCCCGATGCGTTTCCGGGTGCGGGCCTACGACAATATGTATGCCAACACCTACATGAACGGGCTGCGACTCAACGACTTGGAGTTGGGACGCTTCAACTATGCCTCGATCGGTGGTCTCAATGACGCCACACGCAACCGCGAGGGGCTGAATGCCTATGACTTTTCCACCTTCGGCACTCCGGGCATCGGCGGCGCAACGAGCTACAACACCCGTGCTTCGCAATTTGCCCAAGGCAAGAAATTGAGCCTCTCGGCCACCAACCGCAATTATGTGGGACGCGCACTCTTCACTTACGCCACGGGACTCATGTCCAACGGTTGGGCGCTCGCTGCCTCGGTGGGTTATCGGGGAGCAAAAGAAGGGCAGATCGAGGGTACGTTCTACAATTCGGCAGCTTATTTCCTCGCTGCGGAAAAGCGCTTCGGCACGAACCATGCGCTTTCGCTCGTGACCTACGGCGCCCCGACCGAACGCGCGCAACAAGCGGCTTCGACAGAAGAGGCCTATTGGTTGGCCAACTCACACTACTACAACCCGAACTGGGGTTACCAAAACGGCGAAAAACGCAATTCGCGCGTGGTGCGCGCCTTCGCTCCCACGAGTATCCTCACGTGGGACTGGAACAGCGACAACAACGACACGCGACTGACTACGAACTTGGGCTACACCTATTCGTTCTACAGCGGGACGTCGCTGGGATGGAATGGCAATGCTTACGATCCGCGACCGGACTATTATAAGAACTTCCCCTCGGGCGTGGGCAACGTGTGGGGAAGCGACGGCACGCGCAGCAATGCGAACGAACACAACGTGGCGGACGAGGATTTCCTGTTCAAACAGTGGGAAACACTTCGCCAACACTGGACAGCCAACAAGGCGAACCGACAGATCGACTGGGATCAGCTCTACTTTGTCAACCGCCGCAACGAACAAGAGGGTGGGGAAGCGCTCTACTATCAGGAACGCCGACACAACGACCAAAGTGTGTGGGCGCTGAGCTCGACACTCAACCACACTTTCAATGTGCACCACCGCATTGCGCTCGGCGTACAATTCAATCGTACGCACGGCATGCACTATAAAACCATGGCCGACTTGCTCGGTGCTACGCGCTACACCGACCTCGACAAGTTTGCGGTGAACGACTACGGCATCACTTCCGACGAAGCGCAAAACGACGTGCGGCACCCCAATCGACAAATTGCCAAAGGCGATCGCTTCGGCTACGACTATAATATAGATGTGACCCAAGCTGAGGCGTGGAGCAACTATCGTTTCACGTCTCCCCATTGGACCATCACGCTCGCGGGACATATCGACGGCACAAGCATGGAACGCGACGGCCGAATGGAGAACGGACGCTACAAGAACAACAGCTTCGGCAAGAGTGGATTGGCCAAATTCCTCGGCGGCGGCGGTAAACTCGGCGTGGCCTACTCGCCGACGTTCAACCATACGATCGCACTCAGTGCCGGCGCCGGTACGCAGGCTCCGTTGGCGCGCAATGCTTTCGTGGCACCTCGCGCACAAAATAATTTTGTGGATCACCTCACCAATGAAGACATCTACGACGCGGACCTCAGTTACACCTTCCGCCTCGGTCCCGTGGTGGGAAAACTCAGCGGATACTACGCGCGCTTCGGACGCCAAGTGGAACAAAGCGCTTTCTACAACGACCAGCAGTCGACCTTCACTTACCTCACCATGACGGGAGTGCGCAAAGAACACTACGGCGTGGAGGCGGCCTTCGACGTGCAAGCCACCAACAATCTCTCGTTCCTTCTCCTGGCCTCCGTCGGCGACGCGAAATACACAAACAATCCCTACGCGCAAATTAGCTATGAGGGAATGAACGCCAACGAATTGGCGCGACTGAACAAAGTGGTGAATCCCGTGACGAAGGAAAACATGCCCTTGCGCGTCATTGCCGACGGCATGCGGGTGAGCAGCACACCGCTCACGGCGGTTTCGCTCGGCGCGAACTACAGCATCAACGGCTGGTTCTTCGAAGCATCGGCCAATTATTATGATCGCGTTTACGTCGGCTTCTCGCCCTACCGTCGACTCAATAGCACCTACAACGGCGACGGCCACTTCTACTTGCCTTCCGGCACCGACGCCGCAGGACGTCCTTCCTATGACGTGACCGAAAACGAGGTGAAACGCGAAGGTGGCGTGCTCTTCGACGCCAACGGCCGGGAAGTCACGGCTTATGCTGCCGAACAAGAAAAGTTCAAGGGAGGCGTGATGTTCGATTTCAGCATCGGACGCTATTTCCGCCTGGCGCACGGCCACAGCTTGATCGTGAGTCTCTCGTTCCAAAACATCGCCAACAACACGAAACTCCGCACGGGAGGATACGAACAAAACCGCTCGGACTACTATTATAAGGAAGACGGCGGAACGTACACCAAAGGCGAAGGCAAAGCTTACAAGTTCTCGCGCAACTCGAAGTACTACTATGCCAACCCCTTCAACTTCTTCCTCAACGTTGGATTCAAGTTCTAAAAAGCCACTCACATGAATCGCATACTCTCTCTCGCACTCGCCGGTGCACTCTCGCTCTCGCTGGGTTCGTGCATGGACCACAACGAAGTGCCCGACAATGCTCGCGCACTCATCACGGCTCAACAATTGCCGGCGGCAAACACCGACATTCTCCAAGTCAAAGAGAAATACAGTGCGCCCATTTCGGGAAACAACACCTTCGAAGAAGTCAAAGAAGACGTGATTTTTGAAGGCGTTGTCGTGGCCAACGACATCTCAGGCAACCTCTATCAGACGCTTGTGCTCCGAGACATCAAGTCCACGCCGGGAGCACCCGACGACCAGTGCATCACCGTCGGAGTGAAAACCTCCACGCTCTTCCCCCATTTTGCACTCGGACAGCGCGTGCGCATCAACCTCAACGGACTCTACATCGGCAATTACAGCCGCACGCCCAAAATCGGCCGTCCCTATTACACCTCGGCCGGTAATCTGCGACTCGGTCCCATGCTGCTCGAAGACGTCAGCACCCACATTGCTCTCGTCGGCACGCCCAATCCAAAAGCGCCCGAACTCACCCCGCGCGATCTCACCACGGCAGCGGCAGCAAGCTGGCTCGAAAACAAGAGCAATCGCAACTATCTCAACTGCCCGCTCCTCGCCACGGTGAGCGGCAAGATCAAAGAGGTACAAGGCGCTGAGGCCAATACCCCTGCCAAGGGAACCCTCTCCGGAAAACTCGAACCGCTCCCCAAAATCTTCGCGCCCAAAGCACTCTACGACGCCGGTTTCGGAGTGGACCGCACTCTGATGCTCGACAACAGCACAGCCGGATTCACCATTCGCACCTCCGTGCGCAACAACATCTCCTTCACCCGCATCCCCACCGCGAGCTGCGTCTACACCGGCGTACTCTCCTACTATTCCGACTGGCAATTGCAACTGCGTAGCCTCGACGATATCCAACCCATCACCGCCCACACAAAATAAGACCAAATGAATAAGCTTCTCACCCTCGCTGCCGCCTGCACCCTCGCCCTCGGTTTCACCGCCTGCGAAGACGTGCCCTCACCTTACGGTCTGCCCACCGAAAAGCAACAGCAACAACCCGCTTCCAAGGAAGTGTTGCTCGAAGAAAGCTTCGCCAGCTCACTCGGTTCGTTCAAGAATTACACCACTTCCGGAGAAGGCGCATGGAAAATTGACTTCAAAACCGCCAAAGCTTCCGGCTATGACAACGCCGCCAAGAAGACGACGGCAGGCACCTACTACCTGGTCAGCTCCGAGGTCGACCTCACCGGCGTAGAAAACGCCTACGTGACGCTCGACTACATCTTGCGCTACAACAAAGGCGACGAAAATCAGCAACTCCTCATCACCGATGCCTTCAATGCAGAGAAGCCTGCCGAAGGATGGACGGTAGTCAACCAGAAATGGACAGAAGCCGCCGACTGGAAGAACTTCGTCAACGACAAAGTAGCCATTCCCGCCGCCTTCCTCGGCAAAAAGGTCTTCATCGCCTTCCGCTACAACACCGACGACAAGAGCGGTTCCACTTGGGAAATCAAGAATCTCAAAGTGCAGCGCGGCGTCGTGACGCCCTCCACGCCCGAACAACCCGTCCAACCGAACACGAACGGCCCGCTCATCGATGAGAGCTTTGCCACTACGCTTGGTACATTCACCAACCAAACCACTTCCGGCGATGGCGCATGGAAGGTTGACTTCAAGTCAGCCAAGGCTTCGGGCTACGACAACGCCTCGAAGAAGACCACGGCCGGCACCTACTATCTCGTCAGCCCCGAAGTGGATCTCACCGCCGCAAAGACCGAAAATGCGCACGTGGCGCTCGACTACATTCTCCGCTACAACAAGGGCGACGAGAACCAGCAACTCCTCATCACCGACGCCTACAACGCCGACAAACCCACCGAAGGATGGACGGTGCTCAACCAGAAATGGACGGAAGGTTCCGATTGGAAGACCTATACTTCGGCCAACTTCGACATTCCCACCGCCTTCCTCGGCAAGAAAGTGCGCATTGCCTTCCGCTACAACAGCGACGACAAGAGCGGATCGACCTGGCAGATCAAAAACGTGAAACTCGCACTCGGCCACCTCGATCATCCCGCGCAACCCACGCCCACTCCGACGCCCGATCCCACGCCGGCACCCGCACCCACGGGAGACAATCTCCTGAGCAATGCCGGTTTCGAAAACTGGGACGGAGCCGCCCCCGCCGTTTGGAAGTCGAGCATCGGCAACGCCTCACTTTCGCAGAGCACTACGGCCCACGGTGGACAGTACGCCGTGAAAGTCACCGGCGACGCCAAGTTCAACAAACGTCTGTCCTACGCCGAGCTCAACCTCAAAGCCGGCACCTACACCTTCACCTACTATGTCTACGGTGCTGAAGCCAACGCCCACCTCAAGACCGGCTATGCCATCATGACCGACCACAAAGTGGCCGATTTCACGAACGACTACATCTACAGTGGATCTACCGCAGTGACCCAAGGCGCTTGGTCCCTCGTCACCTACACCTTCAAGCTCGACCGGCCCAAGACCATTTGCCTGCTCGTCATGAACCAAAAGGGCAGCGGCGCCTTCCTCGTCGACGACGCCCAACTCACCACCACCAACGGCGGCCTGCAGTAACCCTCCCCGCGGCACCGAATCTGCCTCGCCGGCGTCGGCCGGCCGCATCCCCACTTTCCCCACACCGCTCGCGCATCCCGTGCGGGCGGTGTGTTTTCTTTCCACAACACGCCCATGAACAGACTTTTCCTCGCCCTCTGCTGTCTCACTTTGGCCTTCGTCGCCTGCGACCGAGACAACAAACCCGACATCCATTGGGGCACCTCCGGGCCGAACCAACCATCTCAACCCGTTCCCACACCCGATCCTGCGCCGCAACCCACACCGGGTCAAATGAGCGCGGCCGATCGCCGTGCCGCAGCACGCATCGAGATGCCCCAACTCACCGGTGCCGCCGCCGAACGCTTCCTCGTCCATCGCGTGGCACCCGCCCACACCGGCGGCGACTCCATCCTCAACTACGCCGTCGACTACGACGTCACGCTCTTCCACTCCCGTTGGGTAGCCTTTCGCTTCGATGCCGAAACGCGGCCCAAAAAGGTGGGGCGCAAACCCTACTCCCAGAAACCGCAATACCCCGCCGACCCGCTGCTGGCCCGTGCTGAGGCGCTCCCCTCCGATCTCTCGTTCAACGGCTACGACCACGGCCACCTCGTGGCCTCGGCCGACCGGCTCTTCTCGCGAGAAGCCAACGACCAGACTTTCTACATGAGCAACATGAGTCCGCAAGTCGGTCATTTCAACCAGAAATATTGGACCGCACTCGAGGGACTGGTGCAAGACCTCGGTCGCAACAGCGCCTTCGCCGACACGCTCTACGTTGTGAAGGGCGGCACCACCGATCGCAACGTCGGCGTGCTCAAATATGTGGCCAATGGACGCGTACCGGTGCCGGCACACTATTTTATGGCGCTCCTCAAGGTGAAAAATGGCGTGTACAGCGGCATCGCCTTCTGGCTCGAAAACAAAAACTACGGCAAGACCGGCACAACGGCCGACATGCGCAAACACGCCATCAGCATCGCTCAACTCGAGCACAACACCGGCATCAACTTCTTCCACAACCTCCCCGATGCCGTCGAACAACGCGTCGAAAAAGACTTCACCCTTTCCGCCTGGAAACTCTGAATCTGTCCAATTCAAGTCCACGAAACCAAAAAAGCCGCGGGAGAATTTGGCAACCCTCAACTTTTTTGCTAACTTCGCAACACGAAAGTATCGACTTTCGCCGGACTTGTAGCTCAGTTGGTTAGAGCAACAGACTCATAATCTGGAGGTCCTAGGTTCAAGCCCTAGCTGGTCCACCGTACTCAAAAGGAGTTGCGCATTGCGCAACTCCTTTTTCCTTTTCTCCCGTCCGCTTCGCGGGAGTTACACCTCAGCAACATATAAAATCACGCCTACCGCACTTTTTTATTCAACCTCTACCGACTGAATATCAATAACTTAAGACACATCCCAGCAGCAAATACGAAAAAAATAGCCCCCTTCCGTTTTACTTTCGCCACTTTGGCGGGTAATAAAATACGCACCGCAACCAAGCAGGGATCCCCAAGCTGCGAGTTCCCCGGTTCTCAACCGCTCTCTCCTTCGCAGTGCTCCCCATGGCTGCCGGTCGGCATCGCCTGCACATCCACTCTCCCCATTTCCAACCCCATCGCCGCGCCAAGTGACCGCGAAGGTCCATCGCTTGTCCCACCCTTGATGCGCACCGGCCTACTTGCGCTCGACCCCTCTACATTTCTTTTCGGCATAGCCTTCACCGCTCGGTGCAAGGCTATGCTTTTTTGCGGCTCGTCTCCGCTTTGCATCGGCTGCCCTTCGCGGTATGAACGCAACGAGCGTAAGTAAGGAACGCCAAGTCACTAAAAGAAAGTCACCCGCGTGCACTTTCCGTCGATCAGTTTTGGAAGTTCGAACGGTTGGCGTAACTTTGTAAGCTACTAATCATCCACAGAACTATGTATATTGAAAAATTGAAGTCACCGGCCGACTTGAAAGCGCTGAATCTCGAAGCCCTTCAAGTGGTGGCCGCCGAAACCCGCGATGCCGTCTTGAACCGTGTGAGCCAACACGGCGGCCACATCGGACCGAACCTCGGTTTCGTGGAAGCCACCGTGGCCCTCCACTACGTTTTCGACGCGCCTAAGGACAAATTCGTGTTCGATGTCAGCCACCAAACCTACCCCCACAAGGTGCTGACCGGGCGCGCCTTCGGTTTTCTCGGCACCCTCGAAGACATGGACGCCATTTCCGGCTATTCCTCTCCCACAGAGTGTCCCGAATACGACAATTTTGAGGTCGGCCACACCTCCACCTCCATCAGTCTGGCCACCGGGCTGCAAAAAGCGCGCGACCTCAAAGGCACCGACGAGAACATCATCGCCGTCATCGGCGACGGCTCGCTCTCCGGCGGCGAAGCCTTCGAAGGGCTCAACGAGGCATCCGAACTCGGCACCGGCATCCTCATCGTGGTCAACGACAACGAAATGTCCATCGCCGAAAACCACGGCGGCATCTACAAAAACCTGCGCGCACTGCGCGAAAGCCACGGCACGTGCGAGCACAACTGGTTCAAGGCTTGGGGATTCGAGTACATCTACCTCGAAGAGGGCAACGACCTGGAACAACTCATCAAAGTTTTCCACAGCGTGAAAGGCACCACACGCCCCACCGTCGTACACATCCACACCGAAAAGGGACACGGGTTCGCACCCGCCGTGCAAAATAAAGAAGCTTGGCACTGGGGGCTGCCCTTCGACCGCACCGACGGCAGCCGACCCGAGATGCCGGCACAAGAGAACTATGCCCAACTCTTCTCCGACTGGATGCTGCGCGAGATGAAGCACGACAAGACCCTCGTTGCCGTCACGGCCGGCACACCCGCTGTGGCGGGTTTCAACCGCGCGAAACGCGAAGAGGCCGGTGCACAGCATGTCGACGTGGGCATTGCCGAAGAGCAGGCCACGGCCATGATTTCAGGTATGGCCAAAGGCGGACTCCGCCCCGTGTGGACGGTCACCAGCACCTTCATCCAACGTGCCTACGACCAGATTGCACAAGATCTGTGCATCAATGCCAACCCGGCGGTCATCAATGTGATGTATGGCGGCGCCGGCGTGATGAACGACATCACGCACATCTGTCTCTTCGACATTCCTATGCTATGCAGCATACCCGGCCTCGTTTATCTCGCTCCCACCACCTGCGAAGAGTATTTCGCCATGTTGCGCTGGGCGGTGCGCCAAGACAAGTGCCCCGTCGCCCTCCGCGTGCCGAGCAACGGCGTGCACCACACAGCCGAGACGGTCGATGAGCAGTATGCCTACGTCCCGCAATACCAAGTGGTGCACCGCGGACAGCAAGTGGCGATCATCGCAGCCGGTTCCTTCTTCCAAAAGGGCGAGAACGTCGTGCGTCTGCTCGCCCAAAAGGGCATTGACGCCACCCTCATCAACCCGCGCTACCTCCATGCGGTGGACGCCGATACGCTCAACGCCTTGAAGACCGACCACTCCTTGGTGGTGACGCTCGAAGACGGCTGCACAGACGGTGGTTTCGGCCAACGCATTGCGGCCTTCTATGGACCGACCGACATGAAAGTGTGGGTAGGGGGCATCAAAAAAGACCTTTACGATCGGTTCGACCTGCAAAAACTGCTGGCCGACAACCATTTGCTCGACGAGCAGATCGTGGAGCAGGTGCTCAAACTGGTCGACTGACCCACGATGCTTTCGCCCTTCGGCGCGCGCTGAGTGTGTGTGCCGAAGGCATCGCTCCACCCGCCGTTGCGCAGTGGTCGAAACAGGGACGGGATATGTTTCCCGTGGAACATTCGTTCTCCTTTCAGCCTGAGGGCTTTTCTCTGCTTCGATCGCTACGCAACGGCGGGCGTATTTTTGCCGCTTAGCCGGCGCGCACACGAGCAGTCACCGTCAATGCAGAACGGAGAGTGAGGGGAAAATATGATGGACGTCACAAGACGAGAAAGTGGAACAAGGATCCGCAAACGGGATGTGGTTTTTCTGACGGCAAAGTTAGGATCTTCTCGGGAAACGGCCAAATCTGAATATCACAGTTCATCGAACATTCTCGCCGTTTACAAGCGATTAAAAACGGAAATCTGCGGAAAATCTCACAAATTCTCATAACCCGAAGAAGAACACGGGGGCTTTCTCTCCGGAGTCGAGAGAAAGCATAAAAACGAACGAACTGCAACGAGACAGCGCGCAACGCTTCACAACAGCTTTGCGCGCTGTGTTTTCTCCTCCCGCGCTGTACTCGCTGCACCCGCATCCCATGGGCCAAAGCGCAAACCTATTCCCATCTCGCACGCCGATTCCTCCCAACGATCCACCGCCACGAGATCACCGATCGATCGAAGCTCAAAAGAACTCGAGGAGAAATGAAAACAACGGCCCACTTTCGCGCGTTTCTCCCCCGCTAAATCGAGAAACGCCCCCACTTTCTCGTACCGCCGGTGAACATTGCGGGTGAAGCTTTCGCCCCGCTCACGCGCGCGTACGCACTCACCGAATTTCGGCTTTTTGCCTTCACCCTTCACCGCCCAACCACAACGCACACGATTTCAACCATTTTCGGGTGAAGACTCAGGGCTCGTCGAACCTTCACCGTGCCTCCCGAATGGGTGAACAGCGTGTGAAGACTAAAGGACAAAAGCCTTCACCCTTTACACTCTCGCGCTCAACAACTTAGGGCATACGGGTGAAGGGGTGAAGGCAAAAAACAAAAACTGCCTGACGCGCGCGCATATACACGCGCGCGAAAGCTCCCTCGCAGCACCGGCAGACCGATGTCCCTTCGCTCTCGTGGCTGGGCAGAACGCGAGGTGGAATGGGATATCCTTGTGATGATGGACAAATCCAAACAGACTATTTATTTGTTCGTCTTCTCTGCTCAGGACTAAAACAATATACTTAATAGATAAAACACACATCTAAACAACTTACGCCAAAGGTAAACTATAAATACAACAGACGACAACAGGATAATTCGTACTTTAAAATCGAAGTACAACAAATCATTCGTTTTTCATAGGCTCTAATCTATGAAAAACACCGCGGGTTGGCCTCGCGACCGGGGTGCGTAGCCCCGAAGACGATACCGGCAATACAAAAAAGAGACCCCTTTCGAGGTCTCTCTGAGATTAATTATCTTTGTATTGCGTATGTATAAACAACTAACCTCGGAGCAAAGGTCGCAAATCTTTGCCTTGCTGCAAAGAAAATGCCCAAGAAAAGAGATCGCACGTATCGTGGGCATCAGCCAATCCACGCTTTCTCGTGAATTGAAACGCAACAGCACCCGGTCGGGTAAGTACATTTGGTTCAAGGCGCATGCCAAGGCCATGGAACGTCGCAAGCGTTCCACACGCAATGCTGCCCTTGCTCCCGAATTGGTGTGGAGAATCAAACAACTCATCATCGAAGAACAGTGGTCACCGCGACAAATATCGGGCGTGTTGAAGAAGGAAGGCGTCAGTGTGTCACATCAATGCATCTACAACCTAATCCATGCCGATGCAAGTGGGGAATTGGCGCGCCATACCCGTCACAAACTCAAATATAGGCGCCGACCCAAACGCAAGCTTTTCCCTATTGCCGACAGAACGAGCATCCACTTGCGTCCCGAGCAGGCGGACGGAAAACGCTTTGGGGATTTTGAGATGGATTTGATTGTGGATGCTCACAACCACGCCATATTCACCATCGTGGAACGTTCCACAAACCTGCTCTTCATGACCAAACTTGCCCATGGGAAAAAGTCCGAGCCATTGGCCAAAGCGGTCAGGCGTCTGCTGCTGCCCTACAAGAAGCACATCAAGACCATAACCACTGACAACGGCCCTGAATTTGCTGCACACAAGCTCATTACAAAGTATTTGGGAGCGGTCGTCTATTTCGCCGATCCTTATGCCTTATGGCAAAAGGGAGCGATAGAAAATACAAACAAACTCATCAGACAATATATTCCAAAGCACACCAACTTCGATGATGTTACCGATAAAAAGATTGCGAGCATACAGAAGAAAATCAACAGTAGACCCAGACAAAAACTCAAGTTTGAAACACCCAAAGCTGAGTTCTTCAAAAGAATAGCCTAATTTTGCACTTGCCGGTTGACTCTACGGTTTGATTGATACGAATCCATTAACCCCCAAAAGTTAGGCTATACCTTAAAGGACTTCAGAAAAAAGTATTAGCTTCGCAAACTGTATCACAAGTGAACCATAACCACCGATGTAATAAACAGATAGTGCTAAGGTCGTGGGTCGGTAAAACGAAATAGGCCATCCATGAGAGCGAAATAAGATTGAAAATCAACAACAAACAAGTATAATCGTAACTTCAGACATAAAATAATGACAGAGAAAGAGTTACAAAACTACCTCCGTGCCAATTTTCCACTGGAGAATGAAAGGTGTGAGTGGAAGGAGTTCAAGAATCTAAAGCATCTCCTTTGTGGACAAAAGGAGGGGGATGTAGTATCTTATGTATCTGCTATATCGAATATGAATGGTGGACACCTTGTTTTGGGAGCAGTTGACGCATCACTGGAGATAGTTGGTATTGAGGAACTTTATAACTACACGACAAACAGTGCATGCCTGAAGCTTCGAGAGAAATGCGCAAATTTACCAACCGAAGGTTTGAAGATAGATGAGTTTATTACCGATGATACAAATAAGAGGGTTTGGATTATTCACATCCCCAAGCATTTGACGCGGCAACCTGTCTTTGCGCATAATATTGCGTTTCAACGGTTGAACGACTCATTGATAGAAATGACACCTGCACGCCGGAAAGCAATTCTGTCAGAGGTAGAGCAAAATTATGATTGGTCTGCCCAGATTGTTGAAGATGCAACGTTTGACGATCTTGACCCAGAAGCTATTAAAAAAGCAAGAGAAGGCTACAAAGAAAAAAATCATAAATTTGCTGAGGAGTGTGACAATTGGAGCGATGCCGTGTTCCTTGATAAGGCTCGACTGACTCTAAGTGGTAAAATTACAAAGACAACTTTACTGCTAGTCGGCAAGAAGGAATCGGCGTATAAGTTGGATCATATAGCCCAAATAGTGTGGGAATGTCATCAGGATGGTACACGATTCGGTGATATATTCACGCCTCCTTTTATTCTCAGTACAACAGAACTGCTCGGAAGAATACGCAATTACCGATTCAAGATCTATCCAAAAAATTCTCTCATTCCAGCAGAAGTTTGGAAGTATGACACGGAGAGTATTTTGGAGGGATTACATAATTCGATAGGTCATCAGCGGTATGAGGATAACGCACGCATAATCGTTACAGAAACTATGGATCAGCTTCTTTTTAAGAATGCTGGTAATTTCTATTACGGAAAAGCCGAAGACTATGTTGAAGGTGAAATCACGCCTGTATCTTACCGTAATCCTGCGTTGATTAATGCTATGGTTGAAACCAAGATGATTGACAGTAAGGGGTATGGAATCCATAAGATGTTTCTTAGTCAACGCAAGCGTTATCTTCCAATGCCAGACTATAAGCAGTCTACAGATCTTTTTGTAGTTCTCAGTTTACCTGGTACTATCATTGACGAGAACTATAGTTTGTTACTGATGGAAAATCATAATCTGTCCTTGACAGATGCCATGCTATTGGATATGGTTCAAAAGCGTGCAAGAATTCCTGTAGATTCCTTGCATAGACTTCGCAAACAGAAGTTGATAGAGGGACGTATGCCCAATATATATGTGTGCAAGCATATTGCACAGGCCACTAATAAAAAGGTTGAGTATTCTATGCATCGTGGTCTCGATAGTAATAGCTGTGAGAAAGTCCTTCTTGAACATCTGAGTATTCATGGAAGCATGACCAAAGGAGAGATAGTTGAGTTTCTCTCTAAGATGTTATCAGATCTGCTTTCTAAAAAACAGATTGGCAACAAGGTTGACAACATTCTTCGACGTTTGAAAAAGGACGGCAAAATAACAAATAACAGCCGAGGAAAAATATCTTCTTGGATGCTCGTGAAATAACGAGCAAAAACGAGCAATATAACGAGAATGAAGAGACGCCGCACTTCGTAACACTTTGATATTCTGTAAAATCATGTTCTCGTTATTCGTTTTGGTCTAAATGTTAAATGACCAAATAACGAGCATAAAAACACATTCACCATATCCTTATACGCAAGGATGGGTGTAGCATCGACCCACAAGTTCATCGGTAATGTCCGAAAAAGTGTGTAAGATTCTCCTTCGTCCTTCCCCTCAGGCTTGGGGTACCCCAAGCCTGAGGGGAATTTGTGATGTCGATTTTGTCGTTTTACTTGATTTTCCATTCCCGAAAATATGGCAGTCGTCTTGCATACGTCCCTTCTGTTTTCTCCTTGGCAACAGAGCCCAAGAGATAAACCACGGAGGTGGGAGAAGGCATCGCTCCCCGCATGAGTAAAGTGCGCTTGTAGCAGCGATTGAGGCGTTCCACCCAGTTGGTCGAGTAAATCATCCTGCGCACATTTTCGAGAAACCTCAGATAAGTGAAATAGGCCGCATTGCGTTCTCTGTCCAATCGCGCAAGGCTCGGATACTTCTTGCCCCAACGTCGGGCAAAGGTACGCAAATTCTCATAAGCCGCAAGAGGTGTAATGTCGGTATGCTCCACGGGAAAGAGCGCCTTGAGTTCCTCTCCGACCTCGGCTTTGTCTTTGGTGGAAACGGTGTTCAAGACCTTCCGTTTGAAATGCACGACGCAGAGTTGGTGCAGCGCCGTGGGAAAAGCCGAACACCCCGCATTTTCGATACCGCTCAAAGCATCGGAGACAATCAAATCGATTTGTTCCACGCCGCGCTCCTTGAGCGCTTCGAGCTCCATTTCCCATGCAATAGCCCCTTCTGTGGGGTGATTTAGGGACAGTATCCGTTGAAATTCAAAATACCACATAATAGACGGCAGCGACAAGCCAAAAAAAGAAGCATTCCACGGACAAACAGTTGTCGGTGGAATGCTTTTGCGATAAGTGAGAAACGGGGCGGAAAATCGGCGCAAGCGCACCGAGGCGGTTCACCCATTGCCAGCTTCGTCTGCCTCGCCGTCGGTTTCGCAATGGCGACGGTCGGGTGGGGTCGCTGCCCACGACGCGCCATTGTGCTTCGGGCCGAAACTCAAATCGAAACCGGCGTCGAGGAGTTGCTGCGCCAGGGCGGGTTTGCCGCGAAAACCGTGGATGGTCCACCGCGTAGTGGGGCGTAGTTGCTTGTGCAACCGCAAAATGACGTCGAAAGCACGCACCACATGCAGCGTGAGCGGAAGGCGGTGCTGCTCGGCCAGGGCGACCTGTGCGGCAAAGACCGCACACTGTGTGTCGAGATCCGCACCGCGCAAACGGTCGAGGCCGCATTCGCCCACTTGCACCACTTCGGGCAGGGCGAGGAGGTGGGAGAGGGAGGAGAGGTAGCGGTCGATCTGAAAATCGGCATCGGCCGTCCACCACGGGTGGATGCCGGCCGCATACAGGCCGCCGACCTGAGGGTGCCACGCTTCGGGGTGGAGCACGATGCGGCGGGGAAGACTCACAATGCCGGTGCCGGGGGGCGTGTCGAGGCGGTGGGTATGGAAATCGAAGGGGGGAGTGGGGTGCTGCATAAGTGGATTCAGGGCACAGGGTCGTAGCCATGGCCGCCCCAGGGGTGGCAACGCAAAATGCGCCGCACGGCGAGCCACGTGCCTTTGAAGGGGCCGTGTTTGCGCAGCGCCTCGATGGCGTATTGCGAACAGGTGGGGGTGTAGCGACACGAAGGGGGCGTGTAGGGCGAGATGAAGCGGCGATAGAAGCGGATGGGCGCGATGAGCAGCAGCGTCAACCAGTGGAGCAAGGTGTGCATGGAGCGGAAGGAAGAGAGAAAAAGTGAAGGAGACGCGGATCACTGCGGGGCGGACACCGACTCGGGCAACTGCAAACGATCGGCTGCGCGGTTGAGCAGGCTCAACAGGCGTTTGTGCACCGTTTCGCTCTTCATGGGGTCGTCGGCGAGCCAGATGAAGGCGAGATGCACTTCACGATCGGCAGGGATGTGTTGCAAGAGGTTGTGTTTCTGCAGACGATAGGCTTCGCGCAACTGCCGTTTGGCGCGATTGCGATCGACGGCATGCTTGAAGTGGCGTTTCGAGACGGAGAGCAGCACTTTGGCGTGCGGACCGCTCCCGCTGTAGGGCAACACGCACATGAGCATGCGCACGGGGTAGGCGATCATGGATTTCTGTCGGGAGGAGAACAGGCGCTTGATGTCGCGCTCCAAACAGAGGTGTTCGGGCTTGGCAAAGGTGTAACGATGGGGGGAGGCGGGAGAAGACATGGCAAGAGAATGCAGAGGGGACGACAAACAAAAACGAGCCACCGACGTGCGCCCCGTGCCGCCGCAGGGCAGGCTTTGAGCGAACGTCGGTGGCTCGGATGGAGCCGCGAAGCGCCCAGATCAGGCGTTGGCTTCGCGAATGTAGTTTTCGAGGCTTTCGGCGATCGAACCACTCACTTTGAGGTCGACACGCAAACCGGCTTCTTCAATGGCTTTGGCGGTGGCATCGCCGAAACAGCCGAGGCGGATGTCGCCTTGCTCGAAGTTGGGGAAATTGTTCATCAAACTGTGCACACCCGTGGGGGTGAAGATCAAGATCATGTCATAACCTTTGTAGGCGTCGGCCTCGAACTTCGTTTCGACGGTGCGGAACATGGCGCACTCGGTGTGTTTGAGCTTCTTGGCGTCGAGCTGGGCAGCCGCTTCCAAGGGCACGCCCTCAGAAAGGGGGATGAGGTAGTTCTCCGTCTTGTGCTTGGCCATGGTGGTGACCAACTCGGGCCAGCGGCCGCTGCTGCCGAAGAACACCTTGCGCTTGCGATACTGAACGAACTTCTGAATGTAGAGAATCACTTTCTCGGAAATGCCGAAATACTTCATGTCTTCGGGCAAGGCCACACGCAATTCCTTACAAAGACGGAAGAAGTGTTCGATGGCGTTGCGCGAATTGAAAACGATGGCCGAATAGTCGAGAATATTGACCTTCTGCGCGCGAAATTCTTTGGCTTCGAGTCCTTCGACCTTGACAAAGGGACGGAACGTGAACTCTACGCCGAGGTTCTGTGCAATATCGTGATAAGGAGATTTCTCTGACGCCGGTTCGGGTTGAGAAACGAGGATTTTTTTGATCATCTTCGCGAATATGACGGTTACAGCAGGAGCATCCCGTGGTGGGTGATCGTTTCCAGCAGGCCCCAAGCAAAGAGCAGTGGGACAATTTCAAGAGCGCAAAAATACAAAATAACGTGCAAACTGCCCGAGAATGAGCTGAAAAAGATGCGATATGCTTTATATAAGAGGAGTATTTTGACAAATGCCATGAGCAAAACATAGGCCGTGAGGGCTTGCACGAAAGGCAAATCGAAGAACACGACCAGCAAGGCGAGGGGGAGCAGCACCACCCCGACGGAGAGGATGGAGACGAAATAGGTGTCGTTCCACAAACGCCGGCGCGGCGCATCGAAGAAGAGGCTGTTGACGAAATGGTAGAGACAAAGTTTCGCCAGGTAGTAGCCGCCCACCACGGTGGTGCCGGCAAGGAGCAAAATGTAGGGCGAGGTCTGCTCGAAGGTTTCGGGAAGCACATCTTGCACATAGTCTACAAACAAAATGCCTTGCAAGAAACAAGTTTGCGCCACGAGAAAGAAGCGGCCCCGCAACTCGGTGTCGACGCGATCGGCAAAGAGATTGGGGCGCACGCGGTGGTAAAAGAAATCCTTGACCATGACGCGCAGGAATTTCCACGACGAGGCGATGACCCACATCATGAGAATGAAACTCACCAACAGGGTGGAGGTCACAATGTCGTCGTGGCGCAAACGATAGGGCACGGGATCGCCGGCTACGCCTTGCGAGGTCGTCGTGTGATGCACGGGGGCGTCACGCAGCGTTTTGGCAAAGGGGGCCCAGAGGTGGGCATCGACCGGAGCATCGAACTCGTCCGTCAATTGCCAACGGGGCAGGCTCGGCGCGCCGTCGACATGACGAGGCACGAACTTGCGCAAAATGGCCGGTTCGCCACCGAAAAAAGCTTGTGCCGCCGAGTCTGCGGGAGCCATGACAAGGGTGTCGCGGCGAACGGGAGGGGCCGACGGCACGGGGACGGGCGCGGTGCGACGAGGGGGAAGTGAATCGTGGACTACCATGCGGTGAAGTTTTGAGAGAGGGGGAGAGAACGAGAGGGACCGAACGATCACAAAGCGGCAAAGCGCCGAACGTTGGCGTCCCACAGCGGCGTCTCTTCACAAAGGCGAACGGCTTCTTCGGGCGTGGCGGCCACCTGCCAAATGTCAGTGTGGATGCGGCGCATGAATTGCTGCTCGGCGCAACGTTCGAGCTGGGCGAGCAGCGGACCGAAGAAGTCGTCGGTGTTGAGCACAACTATGGGACGGAGAAACAGGCCGAGCTGTTTCCAAGTGATCACCTCGAGGAGTTCTTCGAGAGTGCCCACCCCGCCGGGACAAGCTATGCAGGCATCGGCCATTTGGGCCATGCGCTCTTTGCGACTGTGCATGTCGGGAGTGACGATGAGCTCAGACATGCCGGTGTGTTCCCAATGCTCTTCGACCATGAATTGCGGTATGACGCCCACGGCGCGACCGCCGGCGGCGAGAATGCCGTCGATGGTCGCGCCCATGAGCCCGGTGCGGCCGGCGCCGTTGACGAGCGTGTGTCCGTGGGCAGCCAGGCAATGTCCCAACTGATGGGCGGCATGCCAATAGCGCTCCGGAACTTGTCCCGAGGAGGCGGCGTAGACTGTGATGTGCATGAGGGGAGAGGGGGCTAAACGTGATTACTGCAATCCGAACTCACGACGAATGTCGTCCACGCGGTCAAGTTTTTCCCAGGTGAAGAGTTCGACTTCCAGTGTCACAGGGGCTTCGCCGCGCGGATGGAAGGTTTTCGTCACCACGCGATTGGTACGGCCCACGTGTCCGTAGCGAGCGGTCTCCTCGTAGATGGGGTAGCGCAATTTGAGTCGCTGTTCGATGTCGTGGGGGCGGAGGGAGAAGAGCGTTTTGATTTTCTCGGCGATCTGCCCGTCGGTGAGTTGCACGTGGCTCTTGCCGTAGGTGTCGACAAACACGCTCACGGGTTCGGCCACACCGATGGCGTAGGCCAGTTGCACGAGCATTTCGTCGGCCACGCCGGCAGCTACCATGTTTTTGGCAATGTGGCGCGCGGCGTAAGCGGCCGAACGGTCGACCTTCGAAGGATCCTTGCCCGAGAAAGCACCGCCGCCATGAGCGCCTTTACCACCATAGGTGTCGACAATGATCTTGCGTCCCGTCAAACCGGTATCGCCGTGAGGGCCGCCGATCACGAATTTGCCGGTGGGGTTCACGTGGTAGGCGATGTCGCTCTGCTCGAAAAGCGCTTTGATCTCGGGGGTGTTCACCCGTTCGCGGAGGACGCGAGGAATGAGAATCTCGATCACATCTTTGCGAATCTGCGCGAGCATGCGCCGATCGGCCTCGGCCTGGCTGCCGGCTTCCTCAGCCGTGATGAATTCGTCGTGCTGGGTGCTCACCACAATGGTGTCGATGCGACGGGCGCGGCCGTTGTCGTCATATTCCACAGAGACTTGGCTTTTGGCGTCGGGGCGCAGGTAGGTCATCACCTGCCCTTCGCGACGAATGTCGGCCAAAACGATGAGAATGTCGTGCGCCAACGAAAGCGGCAGGGGCATGTAGCGGTCGGTCTCATTGTTGGCATAACCGAACATCATGCCTTGGTCGCCGGCGCCCTGCAATTCAGGCGCTTCGCGCTCCACACCGCGATTGATGTCGTCGCTCTGCTCATGAATGGCGGAGAGGATGCCGCAACTTTCGGCGTCGAACTTGTATTCGGCCTTGGTGTAGCCGATGCGACGAATGGTGCGACGAATGGCGTCGGTCAAATCGACGTAGGCATTCGACTTCACTTCGCCGGCCACTACGACTTGGCCTGTGGTGACGAGGGTTTCGCAAGCCACCTTCGACTGCGGATCGAGGGCGAGGAATTCGTCGAGCACGGCGTCCGAAATTTGGTCGGCGACTTTGTCGGGATGGCCTTCTGAAACGGATTCGGAAGTGTAGATGTATGACATGAATTGAGAAGGATTGGAGTGGGGGGAAGTTAAACAATAGCCGGGCGGGCGAAAGGGGCGGATATAACAAAAAATCTGCCCTACGCCGTGTGGCGAAAAGCAGAACGAAAACGGACCCGACGGGCTACGAGATATCCGACACGCAACAGGCCCACAGACAGTGGGGAAGCGGAGTCGGGCGTTTTAGCATTTTTGGAGAGGTTGCAAGCAGTCAAATCTGTCCTCGTTCGAAATCGCCGCAAAGATAAAGACTTTTCGGCAGAACACCAAATGGTTGGCGCGATATTTGGCGCAAGCGAGGTAACTACGACGTTTTTCTTCCCGCGTGGCATCCACACTCGTCCAAAATGTGGAGGCTTTTCCGTCGTAACTCATCGAAAAACTGTATATTTGCACTCACACACAACTCAAAAAAGACAGAATGGCACAAGAAGACGTTTTCAAGAAAATCGTATCACACTGCAAAGAGTACGGTTTTGTGTTCCCTTCCAGCGAAATTTACGACGGTCTCGGCGCCGTTTACGACTATGGTCAGCTCGGTGTTGAGCTGAAAAACAATATCAAACAGTATTGGTGGCAGGCCATGACGCTGCTCCACGAAAACATCGTGGGCATCGATTCGGCCATCTTCATGCATCCCACCATTTGGAAGGCTTCCGGACACGTCGATGCCTTCAACGATCCGCTCATCGACAACAAGGACTCGAAAAAACGCTACCGCGCCGACGTGCTCATCGAGGACCAGATTGCCAAATACGACGAGAAGATCGAGAAAGAAGTGGCTAAAGGGCGCAAGCGCTTCAAAGAGGCCTTTGATGAGGCCGAATTCCGCGCCACCAACGGCCGCGTGCGCGAACTCACCGAGAAGCGCGATGCACTCCACGAGCGCTATTCCGTGGCCATGAACGCCTCCGATCTCGAAGGACTCCGCCAAATCATCCTCGACGAGGAGATCGTTTGCCCGATCAGCGGCACACGCAACTGGACTGAGGTGCGACAGTTTAACCTCATGTTCAAAACCGAAATGGGCTCCACCGCCGACGGCAGCAGCACCATCTACCTCCGACCGGAAACGGCCCAGGGTATTTTTGTCAACTACCTCAACGTGCAGAAGACCGGCCGCATGAAGATTCCGTTCGGTATCGCGCAGATCGGTAAGGCCTTCCGCAACGAGATCGTGGCTCGACAGTTTATCTTCCGCATGCGAGAGTTCGAGCAGATGGAGATGCAATTCTTTGTCAAGCCCGGCACCGAACTCGAGTGGTTCGCCCGCTGGAAAGAGACCCGCATGGCTTGGCACCAGGCACTGGGCTTCGGCGCGGAGAACTATCGCTTCCACGACCACGAAAAACTGGCACACTATGCCAATGCAGCCAGCGACATCGAATTCCGTATGCCGTTCGGATTCAAAGAAGTGGAGGGTATCCACTCCCGCACGAACTTCGACCTCTCGCAACACGCCAAATTCAGCGGTAAGAAGATCGAATACTTCGACCCCGAAAGCGGCGAAAGCTACACGCCTTACGTCATCGAGACTTCGATCGGTGTCGACCGCATGTTCCTCAGCGTCATGTGTCACGCTTACCATGAGGAGAAACTCGAAAACGGCGAAACGCGTGTTGTGCTCCACCTCCCGGCAGCGCTCGCTCCCGTGAAATTGGCCATCTTGCCGCTCGTCAAGAAAGACGGACTTCCCGAAAAAGCGCGTGAGATCCTCAACGAACTGCGCTTCCACTTCCGTTGCATTTACGAAGAGAAGGACTCTATCGGTAAGCGCTACCGTCGACAAGATGCCATCGGCACGCCTTATTGTATCACGGTCGACCACGAGACGCTCACGGACAACTGCGTGACAATCCGTCACCGCGACACGATGCAACAAGAACGTGTGGCGATCGACGCGCTGCGCTCCATCATCGAGGAGAAAGTGGCCATCACCACGCTCTTGCGTCAGCTCAAATAAGTTCTCACGGCGCGGCGTGACACTCAGCGCGCCTCGCCCATCATTTAACCCTTACCTCCAAACCTCGCTCCGCGATGAAACGCTGCTTTCTTCTGCTCTTTCTCCCCGTTGTCCTCTTCATGTTGGGGGCTTGCTCCGAAAAGGAAGAACCCAACCCCGAATATGCCAACTGGGCAGCGCGCAACGATGCGGCCTTCGCCGACAGTCTGCGCACTGCGCGCAACGCCATCGCCCAAGCGCGCGCTAAGTGGGGCGATGCTTGGGAGCAACACTGCGATTGGCGCGTGCTGCGCAATTATATCCTCGGGCCCAACGCAAAAGCCGACAGCCGCGATTCGGTGGTCGTCCACTGCTTGCACCACGGTACGGGTTCCGGCTCGCCGCTCTCGACCGATTCGGTGAGAGTGGCCTACTCGGGCAGGCTCATCCCCACCGCCAACCACACAAAGGGCTATCTCTTCGACCATTCGGGCACGTCGTCCGATTCGGCACGCATCTTCGACCCGATGTTCGCCCAAACCAACAAATTTGCAGTCCAAGGTGTGGTACCCGGCTTCGGCACGGCACTGCAATCCATGCGCATCGGCGACCACTGGCGCTTGATTTTGCCTTCGCGACTGGCCTACGGTGAAACGCAGGTGGACCGCATTCCCGGTCATTCCACTTTGATTTTCGACGTCGAACTGCGTAGTTTCGAACACATTCATTGAGGTGCTGTGGCATTTCGTCCCGGCTTCGGACGATCTTCTGCCACCCTCCACAAGTCACACACCCTGCGCGCGCTCCAAATTCCCCACACGGAAACGGAGCGCGCGCTTTTTTTAGGTAGAAATCGCCGGCCATCGAAATATGCTTCGTTGAAACATCATAGTCTGGCGCTGCCCCCAAGCAAAGTGAGCAGACTATCCGAAAACGGGGCACGTAGAAAAACAATGAGACCTCCCCACTTCCATGCGAAGAAGTGGGGAGGTCTCGTTTTGAGGAGCTTGCCGCGATCAGGAAACCTCCGATCCGGGCAGTACTTCGCGGTCGGGAGTGATGACGGAGAGCGATCCGTCGGCATTGAGGGCCGAGAGAATCATGCCCTCGCTCACGAGGCCGTTCTTGAATGTGCGCGGAGCCAGGTTGGCGATGAAGCAAACTTGCTTACCCACGAGCTGTTCGGGCTCGTAGTGCTGCGCAATGCCCGAAACGATGACGCGGTTCTCAAGTCCGTCGGCGATTTCGAAACGCAACAGTTTCTTCATTTTCGGCACGCGCTCGCAAGCGGTCACCGTACCCACACGGATATCAAGTTTCTCGAAATCAGCAAAATCGATCGTCTCGCGAATGGGATTGGCTTTGTGATTGGCCTTTTCGTTCTCCTTGCGAATGTTTTCGAGTTTATCGAGCTGATGCTGAATGGCTTCGTCCTCGATTTTCTCAAACAGCAGTTCGGGTTTGGGCAGTTGCGTACCGGGTTCCAGCAAATCGATGCTGCCCAAACGCTCCCAATCGGCGGACGGCATGGCGATCATTTCGCGCAGACGCGCAGAAGAGAAGGGGAGGAACGGTTCGAAGGCGATGGAAAGATTGGCCACCAGTTGGAGCGAGAGGTAGAGAATGGTCTTTACACGGTCGGGATCGGTCTTGATCACCTTCCAAGGTTCGGCATCGGCCAAGTATTTGTTGCCGATACGGGCGAGGTTCATCGCCTCTTTTTGTGCATCGCGGAAGCGGAAAGCTTCGAGCAGTCGTTCCACTTCGGTCTTCACTCCGCGGAATTCTTCGATCGTGGCGCGGTCGGTCTCTGTGAGTTCGCCGCAGGTGGGCACACGACCTTCGTAGTATTTCTGCGTGAGCTGAAGGGCGCGGTTCACGAAGTTGCCATAAACGGCCACCAGTTCATTGTTGTTGCGCGCTTGGAAATCGGCCCAAGTGAAATTGTTGTCCTTCGTTTCCGGTGCATTGGCGGTGAGCACGTAGCGCAACACGTCCTGTTTGCTGGGGAAATCCACGAGATATTCATGGAGCCAAACCGCCCAGTTGCGCGAAGTGGAGATCTTGTTGTCCTCGAGATTGAGAAATTCGTTGGCCGGTACGTTGTCGGGAAGGATATATGATCCTTCGGCCTTGAGCATCGCGGGGAACACGATGCAGTGGAACACAATATTGTCCTTGCCGATGAAGTGAATGAGGCGCGTATCGGGGCTCTTCCACCACGTTTCCCAACTGTCGGGAAGCAATTCCTTCGTGTTGGAGATGTAGCCGATCGGGGCGTCAAACCACACATAGAGCACTTTGCCTTCGGCGCCTTCCACCGGCACCGGAATACCCCAATCCAGATCGCGACTCACGGCGCGGGGTTTGAGTCCCATGTCGAACCAACTCTTGCACTGCCCACTCACGTTGGAACGCCACTCCGGGTGGCTCTCAATCCACGGCTCGAGCCATTGCTGATGCTTGTCGAGCGGCAGATACCAGTGCGTGGTTTCGCGCAGCACGGGTTTGGCTCCCGAAACGGTACTGCGCGGGTTGATCAGTTCGGTGGGCGAAAGGTCCTTGCCGCAGCGCTCACACTGGTCACCGTAGGCGTCGGGGTTGCCGCAGTGGGGGCATTCGCCCATGATGTAGCGGTCGGCCAGGAAGGTGTGCGCCTCTTCGTCGTAGTACTGTTCGTTGGTTTTCTCCACAAATTCGCCCTTGTCGTAGAGCGTGCGGAAGAAATCCGATGCCACCTTGCGGTGAGTGGCACTCGTGGTGCGCGAATAGATGTCGAAAGAGATGCCGAAACCTTCGAAACTGTCCTTGATGAGCTTGTGATAGCGGTCCACCACTTCCTGAACGCTGCAACCTTCTTTGCGCGCACGGATGGTTACGGGAACACCGTGCTCGTCCGATCCGCAGATGAAAAGCACATCGCGGTGACGCAGACGGAGGTAGCGGGCATAGATGTCGGAGGGTACGTAAACACCGGCGAGGTGGCCGATGTGCACACCGCCGTTGGCGTAGGGTAGCGCGGCGGTGATGAGGGTTCGCTTGAATTTATCGCTCATGTGTTGTTGTGATTTTGGGGCAAAGTTACAATTTTCCCACGAAAGGGCTGCGAGGGCGCCTATATATATAATGTGTGTCGACAAACTAATCCCGACGGACTTCGCGTCGATCGGCCGGCATCACGTGGGAGGGGCGTGCTGTCGGCGGCAAAGGTCGCGACACGCGGAGACGAACACAAAAAAAGGTATTGAATCCGGAATGCTTTCCTTTTTCAATACCTTGAATTTTGTCGGGGTGACTGGACTCGAACCAGCGACCTCACGCCCCCCAGACGCGTACTCTAACCAACTGAGCTACACCCCGATTGTTTTTGGAGGATAACGCTCGAGAAGCAGGACTTCCTTTGCGTTTGCGAGTGCAAAGGTAGTACATTCATTCGGTTTCGCCAAATTTTCCGGAGACTTTTTCTCAGAAAAACATTTTCTCCCACCGAAAATCCGGTTTCCGGTGGGAGAAAAGCAGGCATTTGCCCGTTGAAGGACTGCACTTTGCAGCAAGCGTGGCGGGTTTTAGGCGCTGAGCGCAACGGCATAGGCCTTGATGCGCTTGATCATAGCGAGCAAACCGTTCGAACGCGTCGGCGAAAGATTTTCGGCCAGCCCGATTTTCGGGATAAAATAGAGATCGGCATCGCGAATCTCCTCGGGCGTGTGGCCGTTCACCACGCGCAGCAGCAGGCAAACCAGGCCTTTCACGATGAGAGCATCGCTTTCGCCGCGGAAAACGAGGGTGCCGTCGGCCTGCTGATCGCAAACAATCCACACCCGACTTTGGCAGCCGTCGATGAGATTCGATTCGTTCTTCTCCGAAGCGGGCAACACGTCGCCTTCTTCTCCGAGGTCGATGATGAGTTGATAACGATCCATCCAATCTTCGATTTCCGAAAATTCTTCGATGATCTCGTCTTGTATTTCGTTGATGGTCATGTTTTTAATTGAGCGTAGAGGTTTTGGGGTCGGCCGGGGCGTTTCGTCGCGCGCCCCACGCTGTGCGGGGCGATTGCGGCCAAGACCGGCCGAACCGACCGACATTATTTTTCTTCAGAGAGCACTTGCAGCAACGTCTGTCCCACGGCACGCAGCGTGTTGGGGCTGAGTTTGTCCATGGTGTCGCCGGTGGTGTGCCAGTGGGCGGGAAATCCCGTATCGGGCGTGAAGGCGATCACGTCGATGGTGGGAATGCCCCCGATATTGTTCATCGGCAGGTGGTCGTCGGTGATGAAACCGCCCGATTCCTGCACGAAATAGTCGCCGGCACCCGCCAGGCGCGCGGCATCCCACACCTTTGTCACCACAGGCTGGGCGTAGCGCAAGGAAAAGCCTTCGAAGTAGAAACGATTGTCCTTTCCGCCCACCATGTCGAGCAAGATGCCGTAGCGAGGTTTGTAGTCGGCGGCGAGTTGCTTGCTCCAATATTGCGAACCGAGGCAGAAAGTGCTTTCATCGTCGCGCTTATTCTCGGGCGCCCAGTAGGGTGCGCCGTAGTCTTCGGCATCAAAGCAAACGAGGTCCACGCCGATTTTCGGATTGAGCTCCGTAAGATGGCGAGCCACTTCGAGCAGAACGGCCACTCCCGAGGCACCGTCGTCGGCTGCCATCACGGGCGTGTGGTGGCGACTGGAGTCGGCATCTTTTTCGGCCCACGGACGTGAGTCGTAGTGCGCGGCAATCACCACACGGTCCTTGCGTTCGGGGTGAAAAGCGGCAATGATGTTGCGACAACCGAGCTGTTTGCCGTCCCAACCGGTCACCGTGGTGCGTTGCTCGGTGACGGTGAGTCCCAAAGCTTTGAAGCGACCGACGATGTAGTCGCCGCATTTTTTCAACGCTGCGGAGTTGGGGATGCGCGGACCGAAGTCGCATTGTGCGCGGGCGTAGTTCATGGCCGAATCGCCGTCGAATGTCACGCGACACAGGCGCGAGGAGTCCACGGCATCGGCGTTGTCCGAAGTGGGTTTGCTGCTTTTGCAAGCCAACGGCGTAAGCGTGGCGACCGCAAAGAGCAGTGTGACAAGAGAGGAGAGCTTCATAGCTGTTGGAATGATCCTTTGAGGTGGAACGAATGAGGAATTGTTTTGATCGTCAGCTTTGTGCCGCGGCTTGCACCCGGGTCATGACGCGAAGGAAGTTGCCGCCCCAGATTTTGGCCAAATCTTCGTCGGTGAAACCCTCGGCCTGCAAACGGCGGGTCAGTTGAATGAGTTCGGAAGCGTTGGCCAATCCCGGCACACCGCCGTCGCCGTCGAAATCGGTGCCGATGCCCACGTGGTCTATGCCGGCCACCGAAATCATGTGCAGGAGGTGGCGCAGTGCGTCGTCGACGGTGGCGTTCGCATCGTCCGTGCGCAAAAAACCGGCGTAGAAGGTGCATTGCGCCACTCCCCCGGCGGCGGCGAGGGCACGCAGTTGGTCGTCGGTCAGGTTGCGCGGGTGGTTACACAGGGCGCGAGCCGACGAGTGGCTGCACACGATGGGCAGCGCAGAAACCTCGAGGGCGTCGTAGAAACTCGTCTCGGCGCCGTGCGAAAGGTCGACCATCATGCCGACGCGGTTCATTTCGCGCACCACGCTGCGCCCAAACTCCGAGAGACCGCCGTGCTCGGCACCGCCGCGGTCGGGATGTTGGGCCAAATCGGCCTTGTTCGGCCGAGCCGAGTCGCAGATGTCATTGTTGCCGTTGTGGCAAAGCGTGGCATAGACCACGCCGCGGCGGCGAAAGTGCGCCACATTGGCCAGATCTGTTCCGAAGGCAAAGGCATTTTCGATGCCGGGCATCACACTGCGCAGCCCTGCCTGCTTGTTGGCCGCGAGGTCGGCGGGCGAATAGGCCATGCGGGCCTGCGGACAACCGGCCACCATGTGTTCCAACCGGTCGAGAATCTCATTGGCCTTGGCGGTGGCGGCGGCATTGGCGGCAGCGCCGCGACCGTTTTGCGCAAGATAGGCCACCATGATCGAGGCATCGAGACCGCCCTCGGTCATTTTGTGAATGTCGACAAGGATTTTCGGATCGCGGCGGTTGAAATCGATGTCTTGATCGAAGAACATCGGCGTGTCGCAATGCGAATCGAGCGTGAGGTGCGCGGCGTGCCAACGGCGGGCGCGACGGTAGTTGTGCGCTTCGCTCACAAAGTGGGTGAAAAGTGCGCGCGAATCCTCGCCTTCGAGGCATTCGGGGTGCCACTGTACGCCCAAAATGCTCTTGCGCTCCGTGCTTTCCACGGCTTCGATGATGCCGTCGGGAGCCACGGCCGTGACACGCAGGTGCGGGCCGGTGGCGTCGACAGATTGATGGTGGAAGGAATTGACCAAAACCCGGTCGCCGAGCAAACGGTGGAGCAGCGAATCGTCCACCGTGGCGATGCTGTGCGAGCGCTCGGAACGCGGCGCCTGCTGCGAGTGTTTGATGAGTTTGCGCTCCGGATGCGCTGCCTGCTGATCCTGGTGCACCGTGCCGCCGAGGGCAACGGTGAGCACCTGCATGCCGCGACAGATGCCGAGCACGGGAATTTGCCAATCGTAGGCGCGGCGAACCAACAGCAACTCGAAGGCGTCGCGCACGGGATTGATGCCGCCCAGTTCAGACAGCGGCTCTTGGTCCATCCAGAGCGGGTTCAGATCGGCGCCGCCCGAGAGCAACAGGCCGTCGGCGCGTTGCAACAGTTCGTCGATGCCCGACAAGTCGGTCGAAGGCGGAACGATGAGCGGCAAACCGCCCGCACGAACCACCGATTCGTAGTAACCCGTGCCAAGTGTGCAACCCGGTTCACCGAAATTGCCCGTGATGACAATGAGCGGTCGGCGGTCGGTGAGCCGACGCGTGGCCTGAGCATAGAGTTCGTCCAGATTATAGTTCATGTGCTGAAATACTTGAAGAGAAGGTGCCCTCATGGGCGCGGCAAGTCACTCTCCGAGCGTCGAATAGCGTCGAGACAGTGACTTGCAGGCAGGGGCAAAAAGAAAGGGCAAGCTGCCGCGCGATGCGTTACGCGCAGGGCAGTTGCTCGTCGGCGGAAAGCGGCTCGTCGTCGACGGCGGAAGACGGGGGCGGATAGCCACCGTAGGGCACCGCATCGGCGGGGTATTGGTCGCGGCGGCGGGGGTTCATCGGAAACCAGCCCTTGATGACTCGCTGCCGCTGCTCGAAGAGTTCCAAAATGCTCCACAGGCAGGAAAAACCCACAATGGCCGAAAGCGCGCTCCAGAAAACCGAAGCGATGAACGGGGCGCCGGCCACGCCGGCCACGCCGCAAAGCAGGAACACCGCCCACGGACGGAGCCCGAAATAGTATTCGGCTTTCACCACGATGGGGTGAAAGATGCCGATGGTCAGGAAGGTGCAAAAACCCAGCAGCAGTCCTTCGAAAGCGAGATGTGACATACGCAGTAGGAAATTGGGAAGAGGCGGGCAGAAAAATCAGTCTTCGACTTCGTCCACCACTTCTGTTTCCTTTTCTTCGGCCACCGGGCTTTCGTCGTCCTCGTCGCCGATGCCGATAGGAATGGTGCGCGAGATGCTTTGCTCCAGCGAAATCATCGTCTCGGTCGAGGTCACACCCGGAATCTCCTGGATGCGGTTGTTGAGCAGGTCTTTCAGGTGCTCATTGTCGCGCGAATAGAGCTTGACGAGCATGGTGTAGGGGCCGGTGGTGAAGTGACATTCCACGATTTCGGGGATCTCGTTGAGCTTGGCCACCGCCGTTTTGTACATCGAACCGCGTTCGAGCTTGATACCGATGTAGGTGCAGGTGCCGAAGCCCAGGAACTTGGGGTTCACTTGGTAGCCACTGCCGACGATGATGCCGCGTTGCACCATGCGCACCACACGCTGGTGGATGGCGGCGCGCGAAACGCCGCACTGGGCGGCAATCTCTTTGAAGCTGCGGCGGGCATCCACAGAGATGACTTTGAGTATTTTGCGGTCTAAGAGGTCGGCCTTCTTCATTTTATCTTGTCTTGGAGGTGAATCATGCGACAAAAGTACGCATTTCGCGGGACAAATGTGGTGAAATCTTGTGTATATTTGCCGTTTGTCTATTTTGCCTCGTGCTTTCGCCCTCCTTTCGGTCGACAACTCCGCTTTGTCCGCGTTCCCTGCGGGGAAGAGAGGGAAAAAGCGGCGGAGAAAAGAGATTTTGCAGGGGGCTTTGCGCCGAAAATGGGGAGTTTTCCGGCATTTCCCCCCGTGTTTTCGACAGGAGTCTTCCAAATGCCCGTGATCGCTTGGGCACGTCCTTAAAAATGTGTAGATTTGCGTGTGAAGATAAACGCGTTTTCCCCTTCCCTGCGGCACCGCGCGGCCTCGCCCTGAGGAGGAATGCGCAAAACATAGCCTCGATCTCTGCCATGCTCTCCACCGTACACACAGTTGCCATCAACGGTCTGACCGCTTCGCGCGTGCTGATCGAAATCAACGTCACTCGTTTCGACCAACCCCGCGACGCTGTTTTCGTGATGGTCGGGCTTCCTGACAGTGCCGTCAAAGAAAGCAAAACTCGCGTGCGGTCGGCGCTCGAAAACAGCGGATTTGCCCTACCGGGCGGCATGGACATGGCGATCAACTTCGCACCCGCCGACGTCAAGAAGGAGGGCAGCAGCTACGATCTCCCGCTGGCCATCGGCCTGCTGCTTTCGCACGAACGCATTCACCCGGTCGCCCCCCCGATTGAGGGGTGCATCTTTCTCGGCGAACTGGGGCTCAACGGCGATCTCCGACCGGTGCGCGGCGTTCTCCCCGCCGCCATTCTCGCCCGCCGCATGGGCTACACCACACTCTTCGTGCCCGAAGAGAATGCCCGAGAGGCCGCGGTGGTGGACCGCGTGCAGGTGTTCGGCGTGCGCCACCTCACGGAGCTCATCGGCCACCTCGAGGGCAGGGCGCCCCTCTTGCCCACCGTGGTCGACACCCGCGCTGAATTTTACGCCGCACAAGAGACGTTCCCCTACGATTTCAGCGAGGTGAAAGGCCAGCCGCTCGTGAAACGCGCCTTCGAAGTGGCGGCGGCCGGCGGGCACAACATCTTGCTCGTGGGGAGTCCGGGCTGCGGCAAGAGCATGATGGCCAAACGCCTCCCCTCTATTTTGCCGCCCCTCAGTTTGGCGGAAAGTTTGGAGACCACGCAAATTCATTCGGTGGCGGGAAAACTCGGGCGCGGCGACACCCTCATTTCCACTCGCCCCTTCCGCTCGCCCCACCACACCATCTCTGACGTGGCACTCATCGGGGGCGGCGCGCATCTTCAGCCCGGCGAGGTGAGTCTGGCGCACAACGGTGTGCTCTTTCTCGACGAATTTCCCGAATACTCCAAAAATGCGCTCGAAACCCTGCGCCAACCGCTCGAGGACCGGCAGATCAGCATTTCGCGCGCCCGCTACAACGTCACTTTGCCCTGTTCCTTCATGCTGGTGGCGGCCATGAACCCTTGTCCCTGCGGATACTACAACGACCCGCACCACCCGTGCACCTGCCGGCCGGGACAAGTGCAGCGCTACATGAGCCGCATCAGCGGACCGCTGCTCGATCGCATCGATCTGCAGGTGGAGGTGGTGCCGGTTTCGGTGCGCGAACTCGCCGCGGCCCCCGCCGGCGAGAGCTCGGCGGCCATTCGGGCACGGGTGATCGCGGCACGACGACGACAAGAACGCCGATTTGCCGACTGTCCCGGCGTGCATTGCAACGCACAAATGGCCGCCAAACACATCCGAGACTTCGTGCAACTCGACGCCGATGCGCATGCTGCGCTCGAAACGGCACTCGACCGACTCGGACTCTCGGCACGAGCCTACGAGCGCGTGCTCAAAGTCGCACTCACCCTCGCCGATCTCGACGGCGTGGACCGCATCACGCGGGCGCACATCGCTGAAGCCATCTCCTATCGCAACCTCGATCGCTCCTCCTGGGGCGAATGATGGCGCTCCTCTTCCCTCTCTTTTCCCTGCTTTCTCCTCATGTCTTCTCTTCGCCTCCTTTTTTTGCGAGCCCAACGCTGCCGGTTCGTCCGGATCGTGCGGGCCCTTTGGCTGCAAATCGACCGCAACGATCTGTTCACCCACGTCGCGGCGCTGACTTACACCACGGTGCTCTCCGTTGTCCCCCTCTTGGCGCTGCTCATGGCCGTCGGCCGCGGCTTTGGGCTGGACCGCTATCTCGAAACCCAACTCCGCGCCAATTTAAGTCTGCCCGATCACATCGTAGGCCAGCTCATGGACTTTGCCAACTCCTACATTTCGCGCACACAAGACGATGTGGTGGTCGGAGTCAGCTTCTTTGTTTTGGCCTTTACCCTCATTTCGCTCGTCAACAACATCGAACGCCGATTTAATGCCATGTGGGGCATTCACACTTCGCGCAGTCTGTTCAGTTTCTCGCTGTCTTACCTCGGACTGATCGTGTTTCTCATCTTTTCCATCTTCTTTCTCAGCGGCGTGTGGGTCATTGTGCTGAAATTACTCAACTATCTCCCGCATTTCTCGCTGGTGGATGACAGTGCTCCCGTGGTTTCGTGGGTGGTCAAGGCGATTGTGGCCGGAAGTGTCTTTGCGCTGATGTTCAAGTTCATACCTTTGGCGCCGATGCGCTGGCGTAGCGTTGGATTTCCCGCACTGCTCACCGGAACTCTCTTTTGTGCGGTCCAAGATCTCTACGTCAACAGCCAATTGTTCCTCAGTAGTTACAACGCCATCTACGGCTCTTTTGCCATTCTCCCGCTGCTCATGCTCTGGCTCTACGTGACTTGGAGCATTTGCCTGAGTGGGGTAGCGCTTTCCTGCGTGATCGAACAAAAAACCTTCCTCTCCTCCTCCGACGACGCGGCACCGCAACTCAGCAGACAGGCCGACGACGTGGTGGCCCTGCGCATGATGGGACTGCTGGCGCGACGTTTTCTCGACGGCAATCCCTCACTCCCGCTCCACCACTTGGCCCGCGAGCTCCAACTCCCCGTCGATGTGGCCTTTCGTGCCTGCCGGCGGTTGGAAGCGGCGGGTTGTCTTTACCGACTTCCCGTGGAGGGCGAAACTGTCGGCGAGGCGGCGCGACTCCGCACCGTGTTTAAGGTGGATATCGATGTGCACGCGCTCACGGCGGGCGAGGTTTTGCGCCGATTCGACGCGATGGGCAGCAGCTTCTCTCCCACCACTTCCGCATCTGCCCCGCCCACCGGGGGAGCCTGGGCTGCGGCGCTTGCACTGCGCCGCGAATGGGGACGACTTTGCGCCGACGATCGACCGATTGCGCAGGTCTGAATAGCAAAAACGGCGGCACGATCTGCAAAAGATCGTGCCGCCGTTGCGTTTCCCCTCCTTATAGATGTATTTTCTCTCTTTTTGTTATACGTTTCCTCTCCTTATAGATGCGTTTTCCCTCCTTATATATATAGCCATTCGCGACGAAACGCGCAACGTCTCGCCATGTCGGCTCCGACATCGGGCCGTGTCGGACCGCCGCCTCCCATTTTTCAGCGAAAGGCGTCGACCGCGATCGGAATCATGCTTTGGGCTTTCACTTCGCCGATGACAAAAACGCTGTGCAAGCTACCGATACTGTCGATGCGCCCAAGTTTGTGGAGCACAAAATCCTGATAGTGCGCCATATCGCGGACAAAAATCTTGATCATAAAGTCGAAATCGCCCGAAGTGTTGTAACATTCCGTGATTTCGTCGATGTTGCGCACCGCTTCCATGAATTCTTCACTCAAACGCCCGCTGTGTTGCTTGAGTTTGATGTTGCAAAACACCACAATCGTGTTGCCCACTTTCTTTGGATCCACTTTTGCCACGTAGCGCTCGATATATCCTTCGCGTTCCAAGCGGCGTTGTCGCTCGAAGGTGGGCGAGGGCGAAAGATGCACCTTGTCGGCCAACTCTTTCACCGTGAGTTTGGCGTTGCGTTGCAGCGCACGCAAGATTTCAATGTCCGTGGGATCTAATTTTGCCATCCTGTAATTTTCGAATTTCGGAGAATGATTTGCTGCAAAACGCAGCGGTTTTCGGCAAATGTAGCATATTCTTCTGTATTGCAGAAATAATTTGTCGGTGAAAATGCGGCGCACTACCTTTGCACCATCGAAACATCAACGTCAAATCACAAAAACTAAAATAGACATGAGCCAACTTCTCGCCCCCCACCGCGCCGATATCGTCGGCAGCTTCCTCCGCCCCGCACGTTTGCACGAAGCCCGTGCACGTTTTGCCGCCGGACAAATCGATGCCGCCCAACTCAAACAGGTGGAAGACGAGTGCATCACCGCGCTCATCGAGCACCAACTCGCCGCAGGCCTCCAAGTGATCACCGACGGAGAGTTCCGACGCAGCTATTGGCACCTCGATTTCACCTGGGGTTTCCAAGGCGTGGAACACATCGAGCTGGAACACGGTTACCAATTCCACGAAATCGAAACCACTTGCGGATCTTGCCGACTCACCGGGAAAATCAGCGGCGAAAACCACCCCTTTGTCGAGCACTTCAAGTTCGTCAAGCAGTTTGAACGCCCGGGTGTGGTGGCACGACAAACCCTGCCTGCGCCCGCACAGTTCTACGCCGAATTGTTCCGCGGCGACAATGCCAAGACAACAACGGCCGTCTATCCCGACCACGAAGAGCTGATTCAAGACATTGGCGCAGCTTATCGCACCGTGATCCGCGACCTTGCCGCTGCGGGCTGCCGCAATATCCAGTTGGACGACTGCACTTGGGGAGGATACTGCAGCGACAACTTCGACAAAGTCCTCGGAACAGACGTCGATCCCGCTTTGTTGCAAGCCACGAGCCTGCGCTTGAACAATTTGGCACTCGAAGATCGTCCGGAAGGCGTGGCGATTACCACCCACGTGTGCCGCGGTAACTATCATTCCGACTGGGCGTTCCAAGGTCCCTACGATGCGGTGTCGAAAACGCTCTTTGCGCTTGAGCAAGTAGACGCCTTCTACCTCGAATTCGACGACGAACGCTCGGGCAGCTTCGCACCGCTGGCCGACGTGGCCGAAGGCAAGTACGTGGTGCTCGGACTCATCACCACCAAACGGCCGGAACTGGAGGACAAAGCCACCGTGATTCGGCGCATACACGAGGCGGCGCAATACGTTCCGCTCGAACGCCTCTGCCTCAGTCCCCAATGTGGATTCGCTTCCTGCGAAATCGGCAACAAACTCACCGAAGAACAACAGTGGGCCAAGATCGCACTCGTGCAGGAAATTGCCCGCGAAGTCTGGGGATGAGCCGACGGGACACATGAAACAAAACGAAACATAGCGCAAACCCGCCGACGATGTGCATCATCGTCGGCGGGATTTTTTTGCGCCCTCCGCGAAATCGGAGGTGGGAAGTGGGAGGGCGGTGATGTCTCGCGACCTATGCGTTGCGGCTTGCAAAGCAAGCGTTCCATGCGGCTTTACAAACACTCCAACCACCCGTGCACCAAAGCGCCCACGCGATGAGTAACGGCTGGAAGAAGAGGCGAATGAGTCGGTGCGTGTCGGTGTTCAAACCAAATGCGTCGATGTGGTAGATATACTGATTGAGGTTGCCGGGAAAAACCAGCACAAAGAAGAGAGCCAATAGGGCGCCGATCTTGGCTTTGTGGCGCCAAAGCAGCAACATCGAAAGCCCCAGCACGATTTCCACCACACCCGAAGCCAAAACTACGAAATCTGTGAATCCATCACTGAAACGAAGCCACATAGGCACTTCGGCTACGAAGTCCAAACGATGGAAGGTGAGGTGGCTAACACCGGCATAGATCATGAATGCAGCCAAAAGAAGATACAAAACAGTTTTTAGAATTTGCATTGTTCTGTGGAATATAATTTTGCTTGCGGTCTGTGTCATAAAAGGACGAGCGCAAAAGTACACAATTCGCACAGCTCGCACAACTATCGCATGGGAAAGAAAAATAATATGGCTCACGAATAGCAACAGATCGCGGCAATTCTCGGAAAGAAGGAGGGCACACGTGACCTTTGCCCTGCGCTTACTCCATCGACGGCAGTGTACATTTGCTCTCGCGAAGGCGCAAAAAATAGTTTCACGTGAAACGATGCGCCTGAGGGACATTGGCGACCGCGCTTGGAGTGCGCAAAGGCAAGCATGGGCATGGTGTTCGGCAACTCCCCGTCTGCGATTCGACTGTGCGCGGACGACGAAGAGAAGTTCAGCACAAAGCAAAGAAAATGGGGAAGAAGGACGAGAAAGCGGGGAGAAAATGAAGAATAGCGGGGGGCTTTTTGGTGCGCAAAGGGGAGAAGAAACCAAAATCACTACCAAACATAATCCTTCTCGCGTAAAATAGAACGACTGATCGGTCGTTCGGTTTTACGCCACGTACAAAAAAACAAGAAAAAGGGGCATATCAAGCAATTGGTGGGATGCGATTCAGCGAAGCGCACACCAAAGTAGAGCCAAGCGCCAGGCGGCACGACCGCCCAGAGCGGTGTAGCGCCGAAGTAGGGCACACACCACACGATCTGCGAAGGGCAGCGGACGAAGCCGGGCGCTGACGGCGCGAAGCAGCAATTCGGCAGAAGGCGCCGCGCCTTCTGCACAAAATTGGCCGGCCACTATGTATGCGCGCAACCACAGCGCCCGCCTACACTGCGCCGACAGCTGTTGCGCTTCGCCCGCAGCACAGGGAAAAGCGGAAGGCGCTTCCACTTGTTCGGCCAATCGGCACAGCGCCGTCGCAATGCCCTGGGCGTTGGCCGAAAGAGAACGGCCGGTGATGCTGTCGGCCGTGCGATAGATGCGATGAAACACCCGCCCGCACCAGGCCGGTTGCGGCGCATGGCGCAGTAGACGGAAGCCCAGCTCGTAGTCTTGCCAACAAGTGAGGGTTTCGTCCCAACCGCCGGCTTCGTGCAACAAAGCGGCCTCGGCCACCAACGATTGGGTGGAGACTTGCGCACTGAGCAAGTGGCGAATCGCCGTAGGGTGGGGCACACCGTGACGCACCTGTGTGGTGCCGTCGGGAAAGATCATGCGGGTGCGCGCCAAAACCCAGCGAGCGCCGGCACTACGCCCCAGAGCGGAGAGCATGGCGGCGAGAAAGTCGGGCGACATCTCATCGTCCGAATCGAAAAAGGCCACGTAACCGCTTGTCACAGTGCGCAATCCGCAATTGCGCGCCGCATTGGCGCCGGCCCGTGGCTCGTCGAGCAAACGGGCCTCGAGAAAACGAGGCGCATGTACCTCCAACCAGTCTGCTACGACCGAACGACTCTCGTCGGTCGAGCCGTTGTCGACCACAATGAGCCGCACGGCGGCATGCGTTTGCGCGGCCACCGAATCGAGGCAGCGCACAATCACACCGGAACGGTTGCGCACGGGCACAATGACGGTGACCGTCGGCACCGAGGCAGGCGGTGTTTCGCTGTGTGCGGAGGGAACAATTTCGACAGCGGCGCGGCAAGAAAGGGAAGTAGAGGGAACCATGAGAAAACGGGGAAGCGCGACGAGAAATGACACAAAAAAGGCGGGAGCCACACGGGCTTTCGCCGAGAGAGGGGAATCAATATTCGTCTTCGTTGAAGAGGAAATCTTCCTTCGTGGGATAGTCGGGCCAAACGTCCTCGATCGTTTCGTAAATTTCGCCTTCGTCTTCGAGCTCTTCAAGGTTTTCCACCACTTCCAGCGGGGCGCCGGAACGCATGGCGTAGTCTATGAGTTCTTCCTTGGTGGCGGGCCAAGGCGCATCTTCGAGTTTCGAAGCCAATTCCAATGTCCAATACATAGTTAAGCGGATAGGTTTTACAATTTGAGTGTGCAAAGATAGTATTTCCTCGCGAACAGCCAAATTTTTCTCCGGTTGTTTCGCCATGGTCGCTCATTTTCTGAGTTCTGCCTCATTTTCAGCTCAAAAATAAGCCACAACGTAGTGCTGCCGCTGGAGTTGCGGGGCGAAAAAGGCCAATCCGAACCGTCCGAGATCGAAGCTGACGTGCACATCGGGGTGGTTTCGGAAAGAGACCCAGGCGGCGCGCGCTGCCGCATCACGATCTATGCCGTGTACCACCGCGAGGCGGCACCCTTCGGGACGACTTTCGGCCGAAATCGGCGAATAGGGCGGCGTGGGCAGGAGATCGGCCGAGGAGAAGTAGAGGAAATCATGCTGCGCAAGGCAGTTTTCGACCGGCGAAGGGAGGGCGTCATAGGCAGTGAGGCGAGCACCGGTGCGGGCGGCCGCGAGATAGGCTTTTTCGCGTGGGTCGACGGCACCGACGAGGGCGATTTCGCGGGCTTCGGCGGCATTGGCCAGTCGAAAGAGCAAGCGGTCGTCTTTTTCGTTGAGTGCACCGGCAAGGGATTCGGGATCGGCGGCGGGCAAAAGCCGACGGCGGTGCAAAGGGGCGTAGGCGTAGTAAGCGAAGTCGTTGTAAATGACCTCGGTGATCCACGAAAAGGCCCAGGGAGAATGGACACCGTAGCCGCAACGATGGCGCCAACGGGTGAGCCAGCGGGAGAAACGGCGCAGGGGAGAGTATTCGGAAGACATGGGTGGGAGGGGAAAAGTGCTTGCCGGCGAAGGGCGAACGACAAACAGGGTGGGCTGCAAAAGCAATGTGCGCATCCGCTCGCCGCCGGAGCGGAGCAGATGCGCACAGCATGGGGAGGTTACCGCGGCAGCGGGCAACTCACGGAGAAGGGGTCGCAGCGGTAATTCAAAAAAGCGGGAAGTTCACGCCGCCTGCGCGATCAGATGCCGAGCTTTGTGCGGATGGCAGCGGGAATGGCGTGCTTGTTGATGACGATGTTCATCGTCTTGTAGGCCGCATAAGGCTTGGACACGTACCAGAAACCCTTGTAGGGACCGTAGTCACCCCACGAGTTTTTCATCATGAAGTACTCTTTTCCGTTCTGATCCTTGGCCAAACCGTAGATTTGCATGCCGTGGTCGTCGGTCGTCTCCCAGTTGTCGTAGGCGAGTTGGCGCATTTCCTGCGTAATGGTCTTTTCGCCCTTGCTATCGGTGGCGTTAATCTGCGCGCCGGCCTTTTCTCCTGTCCAACGGGACTGGTCGGAACCCACGCCGGCCGAGGATTTCGTGTCGGGCACGGTGGCAACGCAGCGGTGCTTGCCGGTGCGACGCGAGAAACCGTCCTCGCTCACGTCGGCGCCCCAGGCGAAGGTGTAGCCGTTGCGCACGGCGCTTTCCATCACTTCCATGAGTTCGTTGAGCGGAAGGTTGTAGCTCGGTGCCCAACGCCAGTTGTCTTGCACTTCGATGATGAAAGGCTTGTAGAACGGCTCGTGCGTGTAAGAAGTCAGGCTCACATAGTCGTTCGGATCGAGGTGGAGATAATCTTTCACGTAGCTTTTGGGCGTGTACTCCTTGCCGTTGACCTTAAAGGTCTTGGGGGCTTCGCCGAAATAGCCGTCGATCATCGTGGAGAGCGTCTTTTTCCAAACGGGGTTGATCGTTTTGTGGTCGCCTTTGGCGATGCTGCCCACAAAGGCTTCAATGCCGGGGAAGAATTGCTTGAAGTTGAAGAGAGAGTCGCCGTAAAGCGTCTTGGGGTAGGGCATTGTGCCCTCGGGCACGAGACCATAGTGGTCCATGCAGTAGATTACGTCGTAAAAAGAGCCGCCTTGCGAGAAGCTTACGTCACCGTGCGTGCGAACGGCGCGGTCTGCGCGGTCATTATAGGTTTTGCTCACCACAAACGACTCACAAAGGTCGAGATCCTTGGGCTTGAGATTGGGATTCTTCTTGAGGGCTTCGCTTTCGAGGAAGGCCAACGACGAATAGGCCCAGCAGGTGCCCGAGTTATTCTGGTTTTTGATGCTCGTCACGGGGGCGGACACGATGGTGGTGAACACGAGAGTGTCTTTCGGAGCGGTTTTTTTATTGCCGCCTGCGGCGTTGGCCGCGCCGAAGAAGCTTAATGCCGCGAGGGCGAGGGTGAGAAATTTCTTCATATGGGAGATGTTGAATTTTGTATTACGGATAAAGTGAGGCTGCCGCGGGGCGATGCCCCACATCAGGGTGCCGATGCGGGCGAAGTGGGGCAGTGCGGCGTGAAGACTCAGTGAGCGAGGAAGTTTTCGACGTCGTCCGAATGATAAGGCACGCGCTCGGTGCCGAGGAATCGGCAACCGTCGGCCGTGATGAGCAGGTCGTCCTCGATGCGGATGCCACCAAAATCTTTATAGCCCTCGATGGCGTCGAAATTCAAGAAGTCGCGGTTCGTGCCCTCGGCGCGCCAGAGGTCGATCAGGTCGGGGATGAAGTAGATGCCCGGCTCGTCGGTCACCACATGTCCCACTTCCAAGCGACGGCCAAAGCGCAAGCTGGCCAAACCAAACTGATCTGAGGGGCGTGTTTCCTCATCGTAGCCCACATTCACCTGTCCGAGAGCTTCCATGTCGTGGACATCCATGCCCATCGCGTGGCCGAGTCCGTGCGGCAGGAAGAGTGCGTGTGCACCTGCGGCCACTGAGGCATCGACATCGCCCTTCATCAGGCCGAGGGCCTGCAAGCGTTCGGTCATCAAGCGGCACACAGCGAGGTGAACATCCATGTATTTCACACCGGGGCGCGCCACTTTGAGCGCCAAGTCGTGGCAGTCCACCACAATGTCGTAGACATCGCGCTGGCGCTGGGTGAAGCGGCCGGAAATCGGGGTGGTGCGCGTGTGATCGGAGCAATAATGTTCGCGCGTTTCGCCACCGGCATCGACCAACAACAGGCGGGTCGGATCGAGTGTGGCCGTAGAGGGGAAACCGTGCAGCACTTCTCCGTGCATCGACACGATAGAAGGGAAAGAAACCATGCTGCCACGTGCCGAAGCAATGCCGTCGAGCGCGCCGGCAATGGCGGCTTCGGTCATGCCGGGCTGCACAGCCATGCGCATTGCCGTGGTGTGCATCTCATAACCTATGGCGGCAGCGCGATCCAGTTCGGCAATTTCTTCGTCACTCTTGATGTTGCGCAGAGCCACCACGGCGCGAATGAGTTCGAGACTCGCGGCATCGCGCACCTTCAGGGGGTGCAGACCGGTGAGGTCGGCCATTTCGATCATGATGTCGTGGCGATAGGGCGGAAGGAAGTGCACGCGGCGCCCCAAACGGCGCGCTTCGCTGAAGATCACCGAGAGTTCGCTCTTCGGCGCCGTGCGTTCGATGCCACTCTCCGCAGCCATGTCGGCAACAGAGGGAACCGGGCCCGTCCAAATGATATCATCGATGTCAATATCGTTGCCCACCAGCGTTTCAACGCCGCTTTCGCAATCGATCACCAGCGCCAATCCGTCACGGTGCTGGCCGGTGAAATAAAGGAACGAACTATCCTGACGAAATTTGTAGGTATTGTTCGGGAAATTGCAAGGGCTGTCGTTGTTGCCGGGGATGAAAATGATGCCGCTACCGACGAGTTGGCGCAGGCGGCTGCGGCGCTCTGCATAAGTGGAACGGGAAAAGAGCATAGGACGCAGATTTTTAGTAATTATTGTTCGGGCAAAGTTACTACATTCCGCGCGGAATCTTATACCTTTGCACAACTTTTATAGACAGAAATGCAGCATTTGTTCGCCTTTGCGGCGCAGCGCTGCCACAAACGTTCGTATTTATGAAGGCTACAACAGGACTTGTACTGGAAGGGGGCGGCATGCGTGCGGTCTTCACCATCGGCGTACTCGATTACTTCATGGATGCCGGCATCACCTTCCCCTATGGCATCGGCGTGTCGGCCGGAGCGGGGCACGGCATGTCGTATCTGAGCCGACAAAGAGGGCGCGCCAAAAAAACAGCCATCGACTTGCTCGAAAAATACAAGTATGTCGGCCTCAAACACCTGTGGCAATCGCACGCCATCTTCAACCAGGAGATCATCTACGACCGCATTCCCAACCAAATCTTGCCCTTCGACTACGACACCGCCTTCGCCAATCCCATGCGATTCGAGATTGTCACGACCAATTGCCGCACCGGTCGCGCCGAATACCACACCGAAACGCGCGATCGCGAGCGCATGCTCACCCTCTGCAAGGCTTCGGCCTCGCTGCCCTTCGTGGCCCCCATCTGTCCGGTCGACGGCGAACCGATGCTCGACGGGGGCATCACCGACCCCATCCCCGTGGAGCGTGCCATCGGCCAAGGATTCGTACGCAATGTGGTGGTGCTCACGCACAATCGCGGCTATCGCGACGCCGGAAATGACCTGCGCGTCCCTAAATTCGTCTATAAAAACTATCCTCGCCTGCGGGTGGCGCTCTCGCACCTGAAGCGTGTTTACAACGATCACATTGCACTCGTCGAACGGCTCGAGGAGTCGGGCGCCGTGCTGCTCGTGTGTCCGCAAAAACCGCTCGTAGTGGATCGCATGTGCACCCGCACCGAACAGCTCGAAGCCCTCTATCACGAGGGATATGACTGTGCACGACAGCTTTTCGCGCAACCGCACGCACAGCGTTTTCTCATCGGAGAATAAATCGCCCGAGTTGACGCGAAAAGTTCCCCACTTTCGCGCAAAACATCCCGTGTTCTTCTCGTTTCGCCCCGCCACTTGTCGACAAGTTCGGCAGGAAGCGGGGCGAAACGCTTATTCATCGCTCATGACCCTCCACATTTTCAATCCTTCGCACGACGAAGCGCTCGCCGCCCACACGGTGCATTACTGTCCCTCGCGTCCGGCACGCCAACTGGCCCATGCGCTGGCCGAACTGCCCCTGCAATGGGCGGCCGAAGGCGATGTGTGCCTCCGACTGCCGGCGTCGGGCGGAACAGAGGGGGTGGAGGTGCCCGACTGGACGGCGGTGGAGCGCATCGAACCGTGGGGCTGGGACCGGCACATTGTGGGGCTGCTGCGCCGACTCGGGGCGCCCGAACGCCTGCTTCCCTCCGACGAACGCCTGTGTGCGCTGCGCCGCATGAGCAGTCGGGAGACGGGGCTGCGATGGGCCGCAGGGTTGCACGTCGACGACCTGCCGGGCGTGGTGAAGCCCCGTGCAGTGTTTTGTACCTCGACGGCAGCGGCGGTGGAGGCCGCACGGGCGATGGACGGGCGGGCGATGGTGAAGCTGCCCTGGAGTTGCAGCGGGCGGGGTGTGTGGCCGTTTGCCGACGACGCGGCGTGCAGGCTGCGCATCGACAAAGCGGTGCGCCTGCAAGGCGGGGTGGAAGTGCAGGCGCGCTGCGAAGGCCTGCTCGATGCGGCGATGGAATTCACCGTCGACGCCGATGGGAGGGTGCATTTCGAGGGACTTTCGCTCTTCACCACGGCGCCCGGCGGGGCCTACGGCGGCAATCTCACAGCGCACCCCGACCGCCTGCGACGCACCTGGCTCGATTGCGCGGCGAAAGCCGGGTGCCCGCTCTCCGAAACGGTGCTCGAAACCCTCATTGAGCGTACGGCTGCACGCCTCGAAGCCTGCTACGGTGCCGGCCAAGTTGACGAAACGATGCGCTACGTGGGGCCTTTGGGCGTGGATGTGCTGGGGGCAAGGGAAGGGTGGTTGCCCTATGTGGAAATCAACCTGCGGCGCACCATGGGGCACGTGGCGCTGGCGGTCGGTGCGCGTTTCTCGCCCGACCGGCCTCCGCATTTGCTCCGCGTGGCCGACGACGGATTGCACCTCGACGAGTGGAACGAGGCATAAGCTCGCAGATGGCTCGCCTGCACTGCGGCCGCGAACGTCTGCGACGCGGGCAGTCGCCCCGCAAGACTCCACACAACAAAACACGACTCCCCGACAGCATTGCGGTGCTGCCGGGGAGTCGGGCTGAAATGGGGAGAGTAAACCGAGCGAAGTGGAGCTTAGCGCTCGCGTTCGCGACAGAGTTTAAGGGTTTCGTTGCCGGCCACAATGTAATCGTGGCGCGTGTTGGGATAGGTGCGCACGCTGTCGGAGGCAAACGACGAATAGTAGGTGGGCACCTTCGTTTCGCGATCGGCCGAAGTGCCGGCTTTGAACCCGGAAGCGGCGGCGCCTTTCACGAAGGCGGCTTTGTCTTCGGGATATTTGAACCAGAGTTCGTTGTACACGCGGTCGTTGTTCAGCACAAAGCGGCAGAGCACTTCCCCCTTGTTGGTGGTGAGCTCGTAGACCTGGCTTTGTTCGGGCTGCGCTTCTCCCTCGGCCGAGGCGTTGTCGGCGCTGTTGTCGGTCTTGAGCGCGAAGCCTTTGGCCTCGAGCATCTTGCGGAGCTGCGCATTGCTGTACTGAATGATCAGACCGCTCGAGCGCTTGGCGTAAACGTCCCAATAGGTGATGACCTTCTCGCGCATTTCGGCCTCGTTGTCGGCCACCGGAGCCGGTTTGGCGGGGGTGGTGTCGGGACGCGCCATGGCCTTTTCTTCCGCGGGTGCGGGGGCTGCGAGATAGTGATCGTAATAATAATAGCCTCCGGCGGCACAACCGGCGATGACCAGGGCGAGCAAACCGAGCGCCCACTTCATGCCGCCTCCGGAACGGCGGGGTGTTTCGTCGTCGTCGTCCGAATAGGTGGGCGACGCGGGGGGCGGTGCCACGGGCGGAGCGGCCGACGGGCGAACGGAAGGCGTTTCGGGTGCGGCGGGCGGCGGAGTCGGGGTGGAAGTGGAGGAGGGGGTGCCGACTGCGGCGGAGTCGGAGTCGGCAGCCCCCGATGCCGTCGAGGCAGCAGGGGTGGAGGTGGCGCCGGTGAGCCCGAGTTCGGCGCCGAGACGCTGCACGTCTTGCAACTCAGGGCCGGGCACCGTCGACGCAGTGGGCGCCGGCGCGGCAGGAGCCGCGGGAGTCGGCGCAGCGGGGGGAGGTGTCGTCGGCGCGGCGGGCGCGGGACGGTTGACGGCGGGGGCCGATTTGGACGAGGCGGGAACAAACGGACGACGATCGACCACGCAACCGCAATAGGGGCAATATTCGGCGTGCACCGATACGGGGCGACCGCATTTCTTACAGGGGTTTACTTCCATAGTGGGGGCATTCGTTGCTGAGGGGAGTGGACAAGTCGGCGCCACCGGCGGAGATGTGCCACGCCCGAAGGAATGAGAGAGGTGAAAACATACGGAGGAGAAGAGCCTCGTACGCGAAATTTCGCGCCGTAAAGTTAGCCATTTTTTTGTAGACTCGCGCTTTTTCGCCCGGTAAGCGCACGAAAAACGAGTTTTTTTACCGTCGAAAAGTGTCTTTCGTCCGTGCAACGGGTGCCGATCGCAAGATTTGTCCACGTTTTTGGCCTGGGCCACGACGACAGCGCGAAGGGGCTACGGCGCGGTGCGACGGGGCGCGACCTCGCTGCGGATCCTATGCGACATGCTGCCGGTGCCGGCTCGACACGATGCGATAGGGACAACCGCTGCCCGCGTGACACGACCGAAAAGACGGAGCCTGCCGTCGACACTTCCCCGCTGAGCTCTGCAAATCGGGGATGTAACAAACAAAACACCTCACCAAATTCTCAAAACAATCATTTACCCCCCCCGATTTGGTTAACAAATCAATTAAACAAGCAGTTTGTGATGATTTCGTTTGGAGTGAAAATCGAGAATGGCTAACTTCGCATCGTGTTTTTCATAGTATTAGATTTAAGGTTAACAAGGTTGGGATACAGTGGTATCCCATTTTTTTTGCCCTTCACCTTGGTCTAATCGGAAAACAGCCTCTCTTTTTTCTCTCCCTCGCTGATTTGTGCTCCCGCTCGCCCTGCTGTTTGCCGTGGGGTGGCTTCCGTCTGTGCAACGACGCAAGCAACCGGACTGCTCCCCGACGGTCGACGCCGTGGGGCGACACACAGAAAAGGGCATTTCCCCATCGCACCGCGCGAATGGTGTCTCGCAACGGAGACCACCGCGATCGTTCGATGGGGAAATGCCCTGAGCTCATTCGCCACTGCCCTTGGTTTAGCTGCACCTGTCGGCACCGTCGTCGGCCGAAGGCGCGGTCGGCCGGCAACATCAGCTGTATTTGCGCGGATAGCGCAAGAGAATGCCACCAATGGCCACCACGCCGAGCAGGAAATTGTAGTAAAGGTAGGGAATGATTTGGAGGGGACTGAGCGCGGCCAGACTGGAAGCGAGGAGCAACTGCGCGCCGTAGGGCAAGAGTCCCTGCGCCACGCACGAGAAGGTGTCGAGGAGCGAAGCGCTCTTGCACTTGTTCACGCCGTAGCGGTCGGCGATGTCGCTGGAGATGCGGCCCACGCTCAGAATCGCTACGGTATTGTTGGCCGTCACGCAGTTGGTGAGCACCACCAGGGCAGAGATGGCGGCTTCGGCGCCGCGCTTGCCGCGAATGTGGCGCGTGAGGCGCGAAATGAGGAAGTCGATGCCGCCGTTGTGGCGAATCACTTCCATCAGTCCCCCGGCCAAGAGGGCGATGAGGATGGTTTCGTTCATGCCCGACACGCCTTTGGCCATCGACGCGAACCATCCGGCCACATCAAAGGAGCCGGTGGCCAAACCGATGGCGCCCGTGAGGACATTGCCCAGTAGCAGCACCAGCATCACGTCGACACCGAGCACCGCGGCCACCAACACGGCGAGGTAAGGCACGACTTTCAAGAGACTGAAATCGGGAATCGAGGCCACATTGTGGCCGCCGTGGCCCAACACGCAGTAGAGCGCGAAGCAAATCACCGCGGCGGGCAATGCGATGCGGATGTTGGTGCGGAACTTGTCGCTGAGTCGCACGCCTTGCGAGCGGGTGGCCACGATGGTGGTGTCGGAAATGAACGAAAGGTTGTCGCCGAAAAACGCACCGCCCACCACGGCGCCGACCACCAAGGGGAGGGCGAGACCGGAAGATGAGGCCACACCGGTGGCAACGGGCACCAAGGCCATGACTGTGCCCACGCTCGTGCCGATGCTCAGCGAGACAAAGCAGGAGGCCAGGAACAAACCGGGCACCAACAGCGAGACGGGAAGCGCACGCAGCGTCATGGCGACTGTCGAATCGATGGCCCCCATCTGTTTGGCCGAGGCCGCAAACGCGCCGGCGAGGATGAAAATCCAAAGCATCATCATCAAATTTTTCTCGCCCGCACCGCGACTGAACACACTCACGCGTTCGGCGATGGGAAGTAGGCCGCGGTGGAGTTCGGATTCCGCGGGGCGAGTGGCATCGGGGTGGTTGGTGATGAAAAGGGCGTAGGCCGAGGCGATAATGAAGACGATGACGAGCGGCACTTTGTAGAAACTGCCGGTCACAAAGCTCATCGCGAGGAAAAGCACGACCATGAGCAACAAAGGACTCACCGCCAACAATCCGCGCCGCGTCGAGACGTGGGACGAAGTGGAGAATTGCTTCATAATGAACGGATAGTTTTTGTTTCTGGCTGCGAAGTTACCATTTCCCCCGCGCACAGCCAAGCACGGGAATGGGGGGAATGACGTTCATCTCCTGCAAAAAGGAAAAACGAAGCACCCTTATATTATGGGAATGCTCTTATTATAAGATGGGAGTGCTCCATTATATATTTATGTCCTCCCGCGCTTTGTTCTGCTCGCCCACAAAAAACACCGTGACCGCCGTTCGTAACGAACGGCGGTCACGGTGGAGTGGAACGAAGGCGGGAAGTGCTGCCGAAAATCAGGCGGCGTGGCGATAGGCATAGAGCACTGCGGAGAGATAGCGCAGGTCGTCTTCCTCGGGCAGGCGCCCGCCCACCACGGCTTCGACCCGCTGTGCGAAATCGTAGGCCGCGAACGTGCCTGCATGCATGCAGGCAGCGCCCAGCGCACGCGAGATGAGTGCGGCACGGCGGGCATCGATGCGGTCGATGTGCGCAAAAGTGCGGGTGTAGTTGGGCCGATCGGCAAAAGAACTGAGCGGGGAACGCGCACTGTTTTGCCGGTCGCGTTGCGCCACAAACGTGCCGGCGGCCATATCGCCCCAACGGCGGTGCAACTTCGTGCCGAACATGAGCAACAAGCCCGTGCCGAAACTGCCGAACACATCGACCCACAACAGGAAATAGCGCAGCAACAGGGCCCAAACGGTGGGGGCGCTGCCGTCGATCTGCACGACACGAAGCCCCAAACAGAGCTTGCCGAGCGTGCGCCCGTCGAAGATCACTTCCTCGATGGCGGGGAGCAGCAACAACACCAGCACGGCCACCGGTAACCAGATGCGATCCCATGAAGAAATCAACATACCGAAGGTCGTACCTCCGATCATGATCACAGTAAAGACGGAAATAATGTCGATCAAGATGGCTCCGAAGCGACGCACCAACGTGGCGGGAAGGAGAGAAATGCGGACGTTTTCGACAGAAATAAATTCAGGCATGGCGAAACAAGGAGAGAAGGGGGGGTGAAACAAGCGAGTGGGGGAGACGTCGGCCGACGCCCGGAGCGGACAGTCGGGATGCGGAACCGAGCGACTCGGGTGGTGCCGGCGCAAAGCCGAGGGCCGTGGCACGCGGCGGGCAACGAGGGGCGGAACGCTGCGCCGAAGCGGTGGAATGCAACCGTCTCTACCATCGGGGTTTAAAGAAAGCTGAGAAATGTGGGGGGCGACTGCCCTCAATTGCGAATACCACGCCACAAAAATACATCTTTCAAAGCAAAACCCCCTTGTTTTACCAAAACATTTACTACTTTTGCCTCGTCTCCGCCACAGAATCACTAACTTTCCTCGGCCGGAGCGTGGTGCCCCGGGCGAATCGGCCTGCACCTTCGGGGGCTGCGCTCAATCCTCGCCACGCGCAACGGCACCGCCACACCCTCCTATAAAAAACACTCCTCCATAGCCCCCAACCCATGAGAGAAGCTGAATTTGTACGACTCAACACCAAGAAATGGGAGCGATATGAAGCTTCAGGTCAAGCCATCGCCTCGCTCAATCCCGACCATATCGCCGAGATCTATCTCGATGTGTCGACCGATCTGGCCTTCGCCCAAACGCATTTCGCCGAGAGTCCCGTCACCGACTACCTCGAACGCATCGCACGTAGGTTTCATCAGCACGTCTACGGCCAACGCCCCAACCGTTGGGGCGAGGTGGTGCGCACACTCAGGTACGACATCCCGATGGCCTTCTACTATTCGCGGCGCGAACTCCTCATTTCGCTCGTGGTCTTCCTCATCGCCACGTTGGTGGGCGTGCTCACACAGCAGATGGAACCCGACTTCGCGCGCCAAATCCTCGGCAACAACTATGTGGAAATGACGCTCGAAAACATAGCCCGGGGCGACCCGATGGCGGTCTACAAAGACAAAGACGCGCTGGGCATGTTTTGGGGCATCTTCTTCAACAATGCCCTCATCGACGTGCGCACCTTCCTTTTCGGCCTCATGGCCTTGCCGGGTGCCCTGCTCATCATTCTCTACAACGGCGTGATGTTCGGCTGCTTCGAAACCTTTCTCATGCAGCACGGCGCGGTCACCGAAGCACTCTTTGTGGTGAATCTACATGGTTCGCTCGAGATTCCCACCATCATTCTCACAGGCGGTGCGTCACTGGCCCTGGCCACGGGTTGGCTCTTCCCGGGACGCCGCTCGCGCATCGAAGCCTTTCGCCACAGTGCCCGCCGCGGACTCCTCATGCTCATGGGCGTGCTGCCCCTCACCTTCGTGGCCGCGCTGATCGAATCCTACATCACCCGCCACACCGAGGCACCGCTCTTCCTGCGCGTGAGCTTTGTCATCGGCGGATTCCTCTTAGTGAGCTGGCTCACCATTTTCCTTCCTCAAAGACTCCATCGACATGGCCACACTCTATAAAGAGCGCCCCGGGGGCGCCTTCATCTCCACCGCTCTCTTCTCGCTTTGGCAACATCGCCGCAACGTGGTGTTGCGCATCTGGGCGGTGAATCTCCTCCTGATGGCGATCTTCCACTGGTTCGACCTCCCCCGTTTGGGCTTGATCGTGTGCACGCTTTGGTTGTGGTGGAATCTGAGCGAGCAAATCTTGGCCGACGACCAAGCGGGCACCGAAGCGCTCCGCAAAACCACAGGCCGAGACGACGAAAACGCGAAGCTTTCGGACGAAAATGCCCAACTTTTCGAACCGCGCAGCGAATTGTGGGAAACCTCCTTCGTTTCGCTCCCCGGCTTCCGCCATCTGCCTCTGCTGCGCATGTTCCTTTCGGCCGTGGTACTCGTAGTGGTGATGCTTTTCAGCTCAGCCGTTGACGACTTCTGGCTGTCGTTCTTTGTCGCACTGCTCTGCTTTGTCGCGCCACTGCTGCTCGTTTTTCGCCCGACGCCCGGCGAATCGCTCCTCTCCATGCTGCCGCGAATGATCCGCGAAAGCCTTTTCCCACTATTTTCCGTGCTGTTTTGCTTCGGCATTTGGATGGGCACCGTTGGCGTATCGGGCTGGCTGATCTCACTCTCCGGTTGGATCGAAATAGTGACCGGGTTCCTGCCCAAAGCTTACTTAAACGCCATCGACAGCGTCATTTCACCTCGCCTGTTCGAGGTGATCACAACCGTGCTCGTCGCGGGTGTCTACCAAATTCCGATCACGTTCATCTTCGTCATCTCCACCTATATGCTCGGACACGTGGTCGACTGCACTGACCATCGCGGACTCTACCGCCGCCTCGACACCTTTTGACTCACCTCTCTCGCACAAACGTTGCGCTCATGCCTCAATTTCACCTCAACGACTCCGTCCCCACGCCGGCACAAAGCTATGCCGAGGACTTGGCACGGCGTCTCCACGTCGAACCGCCGCCTCCGCCGCCCGAGACGGCTCAACACGTCACCCAGAAGTCCTATGATTGGATCGGTGCCCTCATCCGCTTCTTTGAGAAGCACGCCACGCTGTCGAAAACCCTCACGATCCTCATCGGCGTGGCCATCATTGTGCTCATTTGCTACAAAGCGGGACTCTTCGACTACCTGAAAGAGCGCTTCGCCCTGAAGCGGAAAACGCCCACCTGGGACGAATCGACGGTGGACACCGACATCTATGCCCACGATCTGCCCAACGAACTGCAAGAAGCTGACGAAGAGCAGGATTTCCCCGAACTGGTGAAACTGCTTTATCTCACGGCTTTGCGCACCCTCTGCGACCGCGGACGACTGGAATGGCTGCCGGCGCGCACCCCTTCGGACTATGAGCGACTGCTCGAGAAAGAACAAGCCTGGGAAGCCCCCGCCATGCGCCGACTCACCCGCCACTATCTCTACGTGTGCTACGGACACTATGAGGCCACGGCCGAACTCGTGGCAGAATGCCGAACGTGGGTGGGGCACATCGAACAAAACAAAAACACCGACCCACACCAAAGCAAGAAAGGAGGTGAGGCATGAAAAAAGAGTCTAACTTCGTCCTCTACGCCTTCCTCGCCATCGTGGTGATCGGCGTGGGGCTCTACGCCTTGCTCGTGCCGAAATCCTACGATTGGAGTACGTCCCCAATCGATCTGAACAGCGAGGAGCCTTTTGCCCAAAAGGTGATGCACGATGTGCTCAGCCATTCGTTCAGCCACGGCTATCGCGTGAGCGACGACCTCGATTCGACGCTGAAACAACAAGAGAAAAACGACTCGAACGAGAACCTCATTGTCTTTCCCTCGACGAAATTTTACGCAGCGGAGAACAATCTGGAACAGCTGCAGCGCATGGCACAATTGGCCCGCAACGGCCGGCGCATTGTCTACAACACCCACATCACGACGGTCATCGACCACTCCTTTTTCGGACTGGCAGACAATCGTATCGGAGGGGACTGGCAACTTGATCTCAACGACGCACAGAACGTGCCCAAGGGGAAAAGGACACTCCTGCCTTTTCCGCTCATCTACGACAACGGACAAATCGACATGAGCGAAAAGGGCGGCCGGGAAACGGTGTTCGACTGCATGATCGGCGCCCCATTCGTCTCCTTGGACACCAAGAAAGCCCACAACACGCTGGCTTTCGGCCACCGGCGAACGGGAGCGCAGGACATTTTCATCCCGATCTCGTCTTTGCAATTCGAGCCCACAGATTTGCAATTCGAGCGCACAGAAGAAAGACAGGAGGATAACATCACGACCTACCAACCTCAGGCCCTCCGCGTGGTGCTCTCCGACGAAGACGGGAACGTCTACGGCCTGCGCTACGAGTTTGCCTCGGGCGGCTCGATCACGTGGATCGCCGGCGGCGCAATGTTCACCAACTACGGGTTCTCCGTGTCGCAATGGCGCGGACTGGCACGCCCCCTCCTGGCCGATCTCGACAACCGCCCGGTGTGCTTCGTCAATGCTACTTACAAAAATAAGTCCGGCGATGCGCAAGAAGATGACTACAACACCCCGTTCTCCTTCTTCATCGAGCGGCCGCCGCTGCGTCTGGCGCTGTGGATTCCGATCGGCATGGCCATTTTGGCACTGCTCTTCAACACGCGCCGCCGCTTCCGCGCCGAGCGCTACCTGCCTCGCGTGCGCAATTCGTCGCTGGCCTTCGCCCGACAGCTCAGCACACTGTTCAAAAACAAGCACAACTACACTCCTCTCGTGCGAAACGAGCTGCACTTGCTGCTCGACCTCCTGCGAAACGAATATCGATTCGAGCGGCACGACTGTCTCGCCGACTATGCGCCGCAAATCGCGGAGAGAGACACCCGCGGCCTCCTTCCACACGACAATCTCGCCGAGCAACTCGCACAACTCGACGGACTGCTCGACACCGAAAACCGAGTGCCCTTCGTGACTCGCTCGCAGTTCCAAAAATACTCGCACTTCACGCAGCTCTTGCTCGCCATTCTTCAATCGCAACCTAACACCTGACCTCTTATGTCCAACGACAATCGCCTCGATCTCACCGCTTTCTCCGAACGCATCGCCACGCTCCGCACCCATGTGGCCGACAATGTGGTGGGACAATCCCTGCCCGTGCATCTGCTCCTCACAGCGCTCATGGCCGACGGCCACGTGCTGCTCGAAGGCGTGCCCGGTGTGGCCAAAACCCTCTTGGCCAAAACCCTCGCCCGACTCGTTCGTGCTGACTTCCGCCGCGTGCAGTTCACCCCCGACCTCATGCCCACCGACGTCTTGGGCACCTCGATCTTCAACCTCGGCACCCAGCAGTTTGATTTCCACCCGGGACCTGTCTTCACCCAGGTGCTGCTCGTCGACGAAATCAACCGCGCTCCGGCCAAAACCCAAGCGGCACTCTTCGAAGTGATGGAGGAACGACAGGTGACCCTCGACGGCAACACCCGCCGGCTCGACCCTTGCTATCTGGTCATCGCGACACAAAACCCCGTGGAGCAGGAAGGCACCTATCGTCTCCCCGAGGCGCAGCTCGACCGTTTCCTCCTGAAGGTCGAAATGGGCTATCCCACACACGAAGAGGAGCTCGAAATCCTGAATCGCTACAATGCCGGCCGCAATCTGAGCGACGTGAGCGCTCAAGAGCCCGTGATCACGGCCGAAGAACTGCTCGAGATGCGCAAAATGCTGCCCCAAGTGGTGACCGACGAGCGCATCCTGCACTACATCACCGGCCTGGTCGAAGGCACACGCACCTCACCTCTACTCGATCTGGGCGCTTCGCCGCGTGCCACCGTCGCACTGTTGCGCTGCGCCAAGGCCACTGCGCTGCTCGCCGGTCGCGACTTTGTGATCCCCGACGACGTGAAAGCCGTGGCACCTGCCGTGCTCTGCCACCGCCTCTCCCTCACTCCCGATGCCGAGATGAACGGTTACACCGCAAAACGCATCGTCGATGCGCTGCTTGAGTCCACCGAAATCCCGCAATAATCCTCTCCTTCTTCGCCTCCCGCCCATTCCATGTTTCTCACCCCGCGATTCTTTGTGCTCTCGGCCGTCGTGGCCCTGCTTTCGGCCGTCGGCTTCTTCTGGTCACCGCTCTACACGCTGGCGCTCGTCCTCCTCGCGCTCTTGGCTGCGGCCCTTGTGCTCGATGCGGTCTTCGCTCTGCTCTCCCTCCAGTGTGAGGGCCGGCGAGAAGTGGATCCGCGCCTGAGCCTTGGGGCCGAAAACCCCGTGCGACTCGTGGTGCGCAACACTTCGCGGCTCACGGCGCGCATTCTTCCCCTCGACGAACTGCCGGAAGACATGGCTTCGTCGCCGCTTCCCGACCGACACATGGCACTGCGCCCCGGACAAACCAAAGAGCTCACCTATCGGCTCCGACCCGACCGACGCGGACACTTCGCCTTCGGCAACTTCTATGTCTTCGCCCGCACCGTGATTGGATTCTGGGAGCGCCGCCTCCTCATCTGTGGTAGCACCGAGGTCAAAGTCTATCCGGAATTTCGCCACCTCAGCGAACGCGAAGCGCAATACCGCCTGAAAAACGACGTGCAAGTGGGCAAACGCCTGGTGCGCACCGTAGACAACTCCACCGAGTTTGAGGAAATCCGTGAGTTCATCCGCGGCGACGACTTCCGACGCATCAACTGGAAGGCCACCGCCCGCCGCCAACAGGTGATGGTCAACCATTTCGACGACGAACGCTCGCAGTTGGTTTACACCCTGGTGGACTACGGCCGACACATGCAGCGACGGTTCGACGACATGACCCTGGTGGACCACGCCATCAACGCGGCGCTCCAACTTTCGTTCACGGCAATGCACAACGACGACCTGGCGGGCCTCGTCACCTTCGGGCACGATGCACCCGTCGTGGTGCCGCCGCGCAAAAGTGCGAAGCAACTCGGGCTCATCCTCGAACAGCTCTACCACCTCCAACCGCGTTATGCCGAAAGCGACTTCTCACAATTGGCCTCGGTCCTCGCAGCACGGGCGCCACGCCACGCACTGATGGTGCTCTTCACCGACTTCCTCACCGAAAACGCCTTCCGCCGGCAGTTGCCCCACCTGCGACGCATTGCCAAGAAGCATGCTTTGGTCGTCGTGTTCTTCGAAGATGCCGAACTCACCGCGGCCACCGCAGCTTTGCCTCCCGAGAGCAACACGAACGAACGCGTGGTGCACGCACTCACGGCCGAACTCGTGCTGCAAAAGCAGCAGATGGTCGATTTGCTCCGCCGCAATGGCATTCATGCCCTCTGCACCCGACCCGAACAGCTCACGGGCAACGTGGTGCGCAAGTACTTCGCGCTCAAAAAGCGCGGCGTTTGGTGAAGGCTTCGACCCACCTCGCCCACGGGTGCACGCACTTCCCGTCGGTGGGCCGCACCTCTTCATCGTTGTCGACACCTCTTCTATATGATAGCTGCGTGCCGAACCCCGTTTTTGCCCCTCGGTGGCGACAAAACCGCCACTTGTAGAGCATGGCAGCGCAAAAAATGAGGCAAAGGCTTGGTGCTTAGCGCAGAACATCGTAATTTTGCCCCAACTCGCGTGCTTTCGTGCGCGAATCAAACCATTCTAATTCATATCACCATGTATTTAGACTCTGCAAAAAAGAGTGAGATCTTTGGACAATACGGAAAGTCTAACACGGACACCGGTTCCGCTGAGAGCCAGGTTGCCTTGTTTTCATACCGTATCTCCCACCTGACGGAACACATGAGAGCCAACCGTAAAGATCATACGACCGAACGCGCTCTCGTGAAGCTCGTAGGTAAGCGCCGCGCCCTGCTCAACTACCTCAAAGACCGCGACATCGAGCGCTATCGCGCCATTGTCAAGGCACTGGGTCTGCGCAAATAAGCCAAGCCTCACACTCGCACAGCCGACTGCTCGGCAGTGCACTCACAAACACTCCCATGGTTCGCTTCGTGAACCGTGGGAGTTTTGCATTACCGCGATTTATTCGTACATTTGCTCCACACACCCATTTCAAAGTGCCCATGAAGCTCAAACTCCACATCGACCATCGGCTCAATCTCCTGCTCGTTTGTGCCATCAGCATCGCCTGTTTGCTGCTCGCCCTGCCGCGCGACTCCAAATTCGGCTACGAATACGAAGTGGGGAAGCCCTGGAACTATGCGCCGCTCATCGCCGATTTCGAATTTCCCATCTCCAAATCGGCCGAACAGCTGGCCGGCGAGCGCGACAGCGCCCTGCGCACCTTCTATCCCTACTATAATCTCAACGAAGCCGCCGCCCGTCAGCAAGTGCACAACTTCACAGCCGACCGCGCTGCGGGACAATTCGCCGGCGTCCCCGACGCCTACGTGCAACACGCCGTGCGCGCGCTGCAAGAGGTCTATGCCGCCGGCATTGTCAGCAGCGATGCGATGAATCATCTCACAACCGCCGGCACCTGTGGCGTGCGCGTGGTCAACGGCACCAATGCCGTCTCGCGCGATGTGGGCACCCTCTTCTCGCCCCGCAGCGCCTACGAGCACATCATGGGCGACGAGCACTATTCGCGCGAACTCATGACGCGATTGCAGCTCCATAAGTACATCAGCGCCAACCTTGTTTTCGACAGCATCAAGAGCCAGGAGGGAAAAGCCGAACTCCTCTCCGGCATCTCGAGCAGTACGGGACTGGTGCTGCGCGGCGAGCGCATCGTCGACCGCGGTGAGCGCGTCACCGCCCGACAGAAAGCCATTCTCGACTCCTTGCGAAACGAAACCGAGCGCCGAAAAGAGCAGGGCAACAGCGCCCAATTCATACTCCTGGGGCAGTTTGGCATCATTGCCGCCTTCTTTGCTCTGCTGGTCGCCTACCTCCAGCTCTTCCGCCGCGATCTCTACCGGTCGCCCCACACGGTCTACCTCATTTTCTCGCTCATCACGCTCTTTCCCCTCTTCACCTATCTACTTTTCACCTACAAATTCTTCTCCGTCTACATCATTCCCTTCGCCATGCTGCCCATTGTGCTGCGCGTTTTCACCGACACGCGCACCGCTTTCATGGCCCATGTGATGACGATCTTCGTGGCCTCGCTGCCACTCCACAACGGCTACCAATTTCTCCTCACGCAACTCGTGGCCGGCGTGGTGGGCATCTACTGCATCAAGGATCTCACCGAGCGTTCGCAGATCTTTCTCACCTCGCTCATCGTGACACTCTGCACCTGGGTGACCGGTTTGGTGTTCGAACTCGCCCAGACCGGGAGTCTCGCCGCCGTCGACCGCTCGTGGTATCGCGACGTGACCATCTCGGGCGTGGCGTTGCTCTTCACCTACCCCCTGCTCTATCTCATTGAGAAGACCTTTGGCTTCACTTCGAGCGTGACGCTCATCGAACTCAACAACACCAATCTGCCCATCATCCGCCGCCTGGCCAAAGAAGCCCAAGGCACTTTCATCCACTCCATTCAAGTGGGCAACCTCGCGGCAGAGGTCGCGGCCAAAATCGGAGCCAAGGTGCAATTGGTGCGCACCGGCGCCCTCTACCACGACATCGGCAAGCTCATCAACCCCGGCTACTTCACCGAAAACCAAGGCGGCATCAATCCCCACGACAAGCTCTCGGAAGAGGAATCGGCCAAAATCATCATTTCGCACGTCACCGAGGGCGTGCACCTGGCCGAAAAGCACAGACTCCCCAAGGTGATCAAAGATTTTATCCTCACCCACCACGGCACCTCGATGGTGAAATACTTCTACATCCAGGCGGTGAACAAAAAGGGGGAGGAGCACGTCGACAAAGCCCTCTTCACCTATCCCGGCCCCAATCCTTTCACGCTCGAGCAGGCCATTCTCATGATGTCCGACGCGGTCGAAGCTTCTTCTCGCAGCTTGAAAGACTACAGTGTGGAATCCATCACCGAATTGGTCAATCGCATCGTCGACGGACAGGTGGCTTCGGGCGCTTTTGCCAACTGCCCCATCACCTTCCGCGACATCGCCGAGGCCAAACAGACCTTCATCGACAGCCTCAAAGTGATCTATCACACGCGCATCGCCTACCCCGAGCTCAATCGTCCCGCCGACAAACCCACTCCTCCCGCCGGCGGCATCTTTGCCCACATCCGTCCGCGACCGCGCCGATGATTTCGCCCTGCGGCGCCCCACCCACACAACACAAATCCCCGAATGCACTCAGCGGCATTCGGGGATTTGTTTTTTCGTTCCGTCGGGCGAGACGAAACCGGGGAGCGTCGATCGGCACACGGGAGGACGCCGGCACGAACCTTCGGTACACTCAATACTGGAACACGCTGTGCCCCATGAACTCGCGCAGCAACGACGTGGGCGGCACGGCATCGAGCGGCATCGGAGCGAAGTAAGAGATGAACTTCCGCAGGCGATAGGCCTCCGAATACTCGGGGGCGCACTCCGGCACCATCTCCAACAGCGGCAAAGCCTGGGCACGCAGCGCGGCCAGTTCGTAGATGAGCGCCGAATTGAACATGGCGTCCGCTTCCTCCTGGAAGGGGAAAATCCATTTCTCCTCGCCCGCCGTCACCGAAGGGCAGCGGCGAATCACTTCCTGGGGCAGATAGCCGCGATATTTGAAGTCGCGACAGATGCGGCGGATCAAACGCGTGTCGGTGGTGGGGATATAGTTGTGGTCGTCGAGCGAAATGGTGGTCAGCGCCGAGGCGTAGATTTTGTATTTCGCCCCGTCGGGAATTTTCGCGCTGAGTTGCGGGTTGAGGGCGTGGTTGCCTTCGAGAATGAGGATGGTATCGGGCTCCAACCGGAGGCGGCGCCCCGAAGGCACGCTCTTGCCCGTGGGAAAATCGTAGCGCGGCAATTCCACCTCCTCGCCCACGAGCAAGCGGTTCATCTGATCGTTGAACAGCGGGAGGTTGAGCGCCTCGATGTGCTCAAAGTCGTAGTCGCCCGTCTCGTCGAGCGGCGTGCGCTCGCGGTCCACGAAATAGTTGTCGAGCGAGATCGACACCGGTTTCTTGCCGCAAGCCATGAGTTGCACGCTCAGGCGCTTGGAGAAAGTCGTTTTGCCCGACGACGACGGGCCCGCGATGAGCACCACCCGCAGGGCATCGTGCGATGCAATGTGGTCGGCAATCTGCGCAATCTGCTTTTCCTGCAATGCCTCGGCCACATTGACCAAATCGTTGGTGTGACCGGCGCGAATCAGCGTGTTGAGTTCGCCCACCGTCGTGCAACCCAGGATTTCCTGGCGGCGGTGTTGCTCTTGGAACACGGCAAACATCTGGTGCTGCTCGGTCATCGGGCGCAGGCGGTCGGGGTGTTCGGGATCGGGCACGCGCAGGAGCAGTCCTTCGCCGAAGGGCACGAGGTCGAACACCGTGAGTTGGCCGGTGCGCAACAGCAGGGCCGAGTAGAAGTAGTCCACCGTCTCGCCGAGGGTGTAGTAGTGCGTGTAGAGGTCGCCGATGCTTTCGAGCAGAAGCACCTTGCGCATGAAGCCTTGGCGGCGAAACACCTCGATGGCGTCGGTGGTGTGCGCCGTGACGCGGCGGAAGGGGAGGTCGCTCGCCACGATCTCGGCCATGCGGCGGCGCAGGCGTTCGGGCACCTCGGGTGTGATGCCGCCGGGCAGCGCGAGGCGGCAAAAATAGCCCCCCGACACGGGGGTGCCGATGCGCAGTTCGGCCTCAGGATAGAGGTCGCGCACGGCTTTGTAGAGCACAAAAAACAGACTGCGCGTGTAGGTGCGCAGACCGGAGGGCGAGGCGAGGGTGAGATATTCGAGGTCGCGCGAGTCGTTGATCGTGTAGTGCAGTCCCTCCACGCGGTTGTTCACCTTACAGCTCGTCACACAGCAACCCAAGTCGAGGCCCAGGCTCTCATACACCTCTTCGAGGGTAGCCCCCTTCGGCACGTCGTGATACATGCCGTCGTTCTTACAGTAGATGCGAATGGATTTCATGAGTCTGCACTGCTTATCAATTGATTTAATTCTGGAATTGTGATCGCTTTGAAGTGCTTCTTTCTACCCTTTTCTGCTCTCGCAAGCCAACTGCGTGCCAGCGATTGCACGTGATCGTTGAACACGAAATAAACAATCGGATGCAATTTTCCGCAGCCGGAAAGGATGTCCTTTGAGCAACTCACCTTCTTTTTAAGTTTTGTCGGTGACAAATTATCGGCATTCTTATAGTTCAATCTGAGTTCAACCAGAACTAATTCTGAGATTTTACCTGAAAAAACACCGATCACCGCGTCGACAGTTGGGTTGTGAATCCCCTTTTTCAACCCTTTCTCGTAGGCATCCAAATCGATACAACGCATTGCGTCGGGAAAGGCATTCGCCGGTCCGCCCTCATGCTTCACCAACGCATTGAAATTCTTGAGATACGTCGAGAATCGTGGGAGACGCTCAATGGGTTCATTCGTCCATTTCATCTGTTCTGCCATATTCTTCTATGCGGTCTAATGCGATATTGAAAGAATCAAAGATGGGTTCGATGTCCGTGCCTGTCGAGATAAAGTCGAATTGGTGTTTATTCTCTTCATTGCGCTTGGCAATGTAGAAATTCAGCTTTTCGCCCAGTTCCTCTTTTTCTCCGATGGACTGCAAGGCCGCGACCATATCGGGATCGTGCGACGCCAGAAGTATTTTCACCCCCACCTGCTTGTGTAGGTGTACCAAGATGCGAGCATACTCCACCACCCATTTCGGATGCAAATGCACCTCGGGTTCATCGATGATCAAGACGGTCTCGGTGGTGATGTATCCATTCTCAATGAAACGATAGAGATAAGCAAATGTCTTTAATCCCGTGGCCATATCTTTAATGGGAATGTCAATTACTCCATCAGCAGAGATATAATGCAATTTGTCTACCAACTCATCTTCATCCTCCTTAATACTGCCATCCATTACGGATCGCACTTCATCGAGAAGTGCCAAATCTTTCGTTCCACCGGAATCATTGAGTACCATTTTTTGGAGATGTCCCCAAAGAAAATGAGTGTCTTTACAATCAATGAATAGAGGAGAATTTACATAGATCGATTGTTTCAAGTAATAGGTCTGCAACACCTTTTCCTCACTGAGAATATCGATGTCGTCTTCTCGGAGTTGGATTTGCTTTGGAATTATCTTTTCCTTGTATCTGTAGTAAATTTCGTCAAAGAATACATTGCCTGGCCTGTTCGCTATGTAGGATTTGAAAAGCTCTTCCAATTTAGCGTATCCTTCCATCAAAGTTGTACGCCATTGTTCAATGAAAGTGGGTATATCACGTCCGGGAACATCGGGTAAATCTACACTTCGAACTATTCTGTCCAAAACCTTCTCGTAGCCTTTCTTCTCCTGTAAAGAAGAAAGCTCTGCAAAAAAACGATCCAATAAATAAACAACATGGTCATAAAGAGTTTCGAATGCCTTTTCAGGTGTGTATGAAAACCTCTTTATTTCACCAAAACCAATTATAAATTCAAACCTCTCATTGTAAGACAACCCAAAATCCGAAGAGATACGATCCATCGGAGGCAACAGCTCGATAACCTCTCTTTGGAAAGCGGAGAAAACATAACTATCGTATTCCTCCAGCCCATTTACGATGTAGTAAAGCAACCTTCCGATCGTGCTTTTCCCACAGCCGTTTTCGCCGGTCAGGACAGTTATCCCATTCAGCGCGACGTCAGCGTGATGAATAGCTCTGTAATTTCGAACACTAAGAGTATGTTTGTGCATAAGATTTCTAACGATGGAGCAACTACAAGATGATCTACGCTCAGTGGGTCTCACTGAGCGTATTTTTATTCCTCGCCCTTGAAAAGGGGATCCCAAGCGGGGAGGAGCGTGGGTTTCTGTTCGAGCAGGCGCAGCGTGGCGGCGGGCACATATTTCTTGTCCACCACCAAGCGGAAGGTGTATTCGTCAAACCAGCCGTCGGTCATGATCAAGTGGCCACCCACCCCGTTGGTCGGGCCCCACGAGTTTTCGACTTTCCACTTGCGGGGCTTGCCGTTTTGGTCCAGATCCACGGCGCAGAGCGTCATGGCGTGGCTCGAAGCCGAGGCGAAGGTGCGGATGCGGTCGGCCTTCGTCATGGGGAACGACGTGTCGAAGAGATCGCCGTAGTCGAAATTGTCGAGCGAGAGGATGCCCGTCTTGCGATTGTAGAACTTGCCCACGTCGCAAGAGTAGTACATGCGCGTGCTGTCCTTGATCGAGGCGATGGCCATCTGCTTGATCTCGTCCATCGGCAGATTGATGTACGTCCAGTTGTGGCCGTCGTAGGTGTGGCGATCGAGATCGATGGTGTAGGTTTTGTGATAGGGGCGCGAGGGGTCGTTCATGAGCATGACATAGCTCGAGAGGTCGCGACCCACGAAGCGATCGTAGAACGAACGCGGAGTGTAGCGCTCGGTGCTCACGGGCTTGCCGTCCTTGTCGCGCAGCGTCCAGGTGAATTCCGTCGGGGGCGTGCCGAGGCAGGCGGTGAGGATGCGGTAGATGGTCGAGAGTTGGCGCGTCTTGCGCTTTTGGAGCTTCGCGTCGCGCTCACCGGCGGCGTAGGCCTTGCGCAGTTCGAGCCCGTATTCGCGGAGCTTGAGGGCGAGCACACCGGCCATTTCGCGGGTGTTGTTGGCGTTGTAGCTTTCGGGCATCACCTCCGAGGGCACCACGCCGTATTTGCTCACCACGTCCTGCACGCCGGTGAAGGTGCCGCCGTCGGAAATGGGGTTCTTGAAGAGCCACTCCACCGTCTTGTCGTCCATGGGGCGGGCGGCGTAGTCGATCATCGACTGCAAGAAGAGATTGGCCTTCTCCAACTGATCGTAGAACGAGTTGTAGCTCTGCGAGAACTCGAACTTGGCGAGTTGACGCTCCTTGATCACTTGGGCGCGCATCACGTTCAGGCCCGTGAACAGCCAGCAGCGTCCCGACGATTGTTGGTCGGTGATGCCTTTGGAGGGGGCTTCGTTGGAGAAATAGGTGTCGGCCGTCTCGGCGGCGTTGTTGCGCGTGGCCAGTGCGCCCACACCTTGGGTGACAAGGGCGTTTTGCAGGGCGCGGGCTGTGGGGGTTTGCGGCACTTCGCGGCGGAAGTTTTCGAGCATTTCGCCGCTGATGGCACCACGCTGGGCCACGGCCGGAAGGGCCAGGGCGGCGGTGATGCAAAGGGTGGCTAAGGGATGGGGCATAGGGGAGGTGGAGTTGTGATGAATGCGGGGGAATCGGGGGGTGTGCGCACCAGCGGCGTCACGGTGAGCCGGCAGTGGGCAGCGGGTGGGGACACTTGCCCCGTGGGGTGGGGTGCCGCTCGGACAGCAGGCCCGGCGGCGGGCAGTGTGGAGCGGAGCCGGCTGTGCGGACGGAGCACGAACGCTGTCGGCGCGGCGTGAGAGCGCGTGGGATCAGAGCCAACCTTCGCGCTTGTACCACGCCACGGCTTCTTTCACCCCGGCGGCGAGGGTCCACTGCGGAGCGAAGCCCAAATCGCGGCGGGCGGGTTCGATGTCGCACAGCCAGTTGCGCTGCCGCAGCAGGCGGAATTTGTCGAGATTGAGCGTCGGGGGCATTGTGCCCTTGCGGCCGAAGAGCTTGTAGCTCAAACTCCCGAGGGCGCACACGCCGTGCAGGAACCACTCGGGGGCGGTGATGCGCAGCACGCCGTGCACGCCCATTTCGCTTTGCAGCAGGCGGCCGAACTCGCGGCTGTCGTAGCTGCCGCCGTCGCTCAGGAAGTAGGCTCGACCGCGCTCACCGCGAGAGAGCGCCGCGTAGCAGGCGTCGACGAGGTCGCGCACGTAAATGAACGTGAGGCGTTGCGGACGATAGCCCACGGCGAAGTCGATGTGCTTGCGAATGCTGTCGGCCATGAGGAAATAGTCGCGCTCGCGAGGGCCGTAGACGCCGGTGGGGCGCAGGATGACGTAGTCCAACCCCTCCACGCCGGTGAGGGCTTCCTCGGCCTCGAGCTTCGAGCGCCCGTAGGCCGTGTTGGGTGCGGGGCGGTCGGTGTCGGCGATGGGCCGATAGGCTTCGGCGGGCACACGCTGTACGGGGTCGGCCACGGGGCCCATGACCGAGAGCGAGGAGACGAAGACGAAGCGCCCGCGCAGCAGGTCTAATTCGCGCAGGGTGCGGGCCAGGCGCAGGGTGCCGGCGGTGTTGGTGCGCCGAAAGGCTTCGAGATCGGCGGCCTTCGTGGCACCGGCGGCGTGGATCACGCAGTCGAACGCGCCGTGCGCGGCACCGTGGTCCGAGAGCTGACGGCGCAGGGTGGCGTCGTCGCCCAGATTGAGCTCGATGAAGCGAATGCGGGGATCGGTGAGATAGCGGCGCGAACTCGTGGAGCGGAGGGCCGCCCACACTTCGTGGCCGAGCTCCAAACCGTGTTCGACGAGAAACGAACCGACGAAACCGGAGGCTCCGGTGATGAGGATTTTCATGTGCTGCGAGGTTAGGGCGTTCGCGCTGTGCAGACGGCGAACGGATGAATTGCAAAGATAGGCATTTCGCCTCGTTCGGCCAAACGCTGCAGCCCTCAATTCGGGGCCGGCCGAAGGGGCCGAAAAAACACGGGGACTTTCGACGAGCGGCGGCGCAATTGCGGTGAAAAATGGGGAGCTGCATCGCCGTTTTCCGCTCTGCTTTCGCCCTCGCCGGAGGTCGGTCGGAGCGCCTTCCGCGCGCGCTCGTTCGGCACGCGCTTCGCCCCTTTGCTCCCTTCGCGACAGTGCCGCTGCGGCGGTGTGTCGACGAGCGCAACGGACGGTTCAAAACGGGACACGTCCGACACTCGTTTTTCCGCCGCGCCACTGCTCCCCTAACCTTTAGGGGAAGGGGGGCTTTGGGGGTAGGGGTCTTATTTTTTTTATTATATTATTTTCTACTCTTGTGGTTCTATTCTACCCTTATGGTTCTATCTTCGTTTGTACAGGCGTACAAGGGGTAGTGGCATTTCGCACAACGCAGGTCGACGACCTCCACACGGTGTGATTTCACGCTTGGGGCTCGTCTCGCTCCCCGTCTGTCGAGGCGTCGTCGCGGAGGTTGCGCGGGAAGTGCTCGAGCACCTGTTCGCGCAGGTAGGCGGTGTCGAGATGGGTGTAGATTTCGGTGGTGCCGATGTCCTCGTGGCCGAGCATAACCTGGATGGCGCGCAAGGAGGCGCCGCCCTCGAGCAGGTGGGTGGCGAAGGTGTGGCGGAAAGTGTGGGGCGAAACAGTTTTGTCGATGCCGGCGGCGGCCACATGCAGCTTGATGTTGTGAAACACCGTGACGCGCGAGAGGTGACGTCCGCGGCGGGCGGAGACGAAAAGCACGTCCTCGTCTTCGGGTTTCACGGCGATATCGGCCCGCGCATCGAGCCAGTTGCGGATTTCGTGCACCGCCCGCGGCGAAATGGGGACGACGCGCTGCTTGTTGCCCTTGCCGATGACGCGCACAAAGCCTTCGTCGAAAAAGAGGTCGGAGAGGCGCAGCGCACACACCTCGCTCACGCGCAGCCCGCAGCTGTAGAGCAGTTCGATCAGGCAGTGATCGCGCAGCCCCTCGGGCGTGGAGAGGTCGATGGAGTCGAGAATGCGTTCCACCTCCTCGAGCGTGAGCACTTCGGGCAGGTGCTTGGGCAAGCGCGGCGTGGTGAGCAGTTCGGTGGGGTCATGGCCCATGTAGCCCTCGATCTGCAGGTAGCGATAGAAGGAGCGCACACTGCTGATCATGCGCGCCAGGGAGCGGGCGGCAATACCGGCTTCGAAGAGGCTGTGCACGTAGTCTTCGAGCAGCGGCAGGTCGACATCGAGGACATCGACCCCGCGCGAATGGGCATAGTCCAAAAAGCGGCGCAGATCTCGGGTGTAGGCCTCGCGGGTGTTGGGCGAAAGGCCCTGTTCGAGCAGGAGATATTGTTCGTAGTGGTGGAGCAGTTCGGTGTTCATCGGCAGGCTTCACAAGTTTTGAACGACGGGAGTTGCGCACGTCGGTCGGAATTCGTATTTTTGCGCGCAAATGTACGAAGAATTATCCGTCGATTCAAGCCGATCGACGCGTTTTCTCATCGCCCCACCGCAGTAGCGAAAGGCCCCGCGCGCCCCTTTGCACAACGGCGCGGCGGCGGCGAAACCTCCCGATGGGAAAACATGTGCTTTGACCTCCCATGCTTATGTCTGCTCTGCCTCATGTGTTGGTGCTCAACGGGCCCAACCTCAATTTTCTCGGGCGTCGCGAACCGCAAATTTACGGCCACACAACGCTGACCGACGTCATCGACGAACTGCGCCGCCGCTACGACGGCACGCTGGTCATCGATCACCTGCAAAGCAATCACGAAGGGGTGCTCATCGATCGCCTTCAAGCGGCGGCCGACGAGCCGAACTTGCTCGGCGTGGTGCTCAATGCCGGCGCTTACACCCACACTTCGGTGGCGCTGCGCGATGCCGTGAGCAGCATTGCCCCGCTGCCGGTGGTGGAGGTGCACCTGTCGAATGTGCAGGCGCGCGAGGACTTCAGACATCGCTCGCTCATCGGCGCAGTGTGTCGGGGCGTCATCGCGGGATTCGGCACCGACAGCTATCGACTCGCCGTGGAGGCGCTGAGAAAAAAGTAAACGGGTAGACAAACAGTAAACGAGTAAACGGCGTAGACGAGAGATTTACGCTCCGAAACTCCCGCGCGCCGACGAGTTGACGCGTACACGCGTTTACTCCTCCCCGATTTCCGAACCGCCCGCACGTCTGCTCGTAGACCCGTACACGCGTCTACTCGTAAACCGGTATACCCGGCTACGAAACGCCCCACAGACGCCCTAACATAGACCCATTTCCCAATGAAGAAACTCCTCATAGAAACCTACGGCTGCCAGATGAACGTGGCCGACTCCGAAGTAGTGGCCAGCGTGATGAAGATGGCCGGCTACGAACCCTGCGAAACGCTCGACGAAGCCGACGCCGTGTTTCTCAACACCTGCTCCGTGCGCGACAATGCCGAGCAGAAAATCATTCATCGCCTCGAAGCCCTCCACGCCCTGCGCAAGAAGGGACGCCGACTCATCCTGGGCGTGCTCGGTTGCATGGCCGAACGCGTCAAAGATGACCTCCTGGCCAAGCACCACGCCGACCTTGTGGCCGGTCCCGACGCCTATCTCTCCCTCCCCGACCTCGTGGCGCAGGCCGAAGTGGGACAAAAGGCCATCAACATCGACCTCTCGCTCACCGAAACCTACGGCGACGTCATGCCCGAACGCTTCTGCGGATCGAAAATCTCCGGTTTTGTGAGCATCACCCGCGGTTGCAACAACTTCTGCCACTACTGCATCGTGCCCTACACCCGCGGACGCGAACGCAGCCGCGATGTGCAGAGCATCATCAACGAGTGTCGCGACCTCGAAAAGCGCGGTTTCAAGGAGGTGACCCTCCTGGGACAGAACGTGAACTCCTACAAGGCGCGCCGCAATGCCACCGGCGAAACCGAGCGCCCCACCACTGCCCTGGACGAAGAGGCGGCACGCGATGCCGCCATCGCCGCGAAACACATCCGCTCCACCGAGGACGAGGCTGACGCCAACCCCGATTTCGTCTTCTTCCCCGAACTGCTCCGCACCGTGGCACGCGCCGTGCCGGGCATGCGCATCCGCTTTTCCACGCCGCACCCCAAGGACATGAGCGATGCTACCCTGCGCGTCATCGCCGAGGAGCCGAATGTGTGCCGACACATCCACCTGCCGGTGCAGAGCGGTAGCGACGCCGTGCTCAAACGCATGAACCGCAAGTACGACCGCGAGTGGTATCTGGGTCGCGTCGAGGCCATTCGCCGACTGGTGCCCGACTGTGCCATCACCACCGACATCTTCGCCGGCTACTGCGGCGAGACGGAGGAGGACCACGCCGAGAGTCTGGACATGATGCGCCGCGTGGGCTACGATTCGGCCTTCATGTTCAAGTATTCCGAGCGCCCCGGCACCTACGCTTCGAAGCGTCTGCCCGACGATGTGCCCGAGGAGGTGAAACTGCGCCGACTCAACGAACTCATTGCCCTGCAAAACGAGCTCTCGCTCACCGCCAACCGTGCGTGGGTGGGCCGCGAAGCAGAGATTCTCATCGAGGGGGTGAGCAAACGCAGCCGCGAGGAACTCTTCGGTCGCACCGAGCAGAACAAAGTGGTGATCATCTCCCGCGGCGACCGCCGCATCGGACAGACAGTGCGCGTGCGCATCACCGATGCTTCGAGCGCCACGCTCAAAGGTGAGGTCGTGGAGGACTGAGGGACGCCGCAAACACTGAGATGCACCGAACAACCGGCACAATAATCGCACAACGCCCCGTTTTCCAACTTGGGAAAACGGGGCGTTGCCGTGCTTTATCGCACCGCCGATCGGGGGATGTCAGGCGTAGGTGCGCACTTCGCGCTCGCCGCGCAGTACCGCCAGCGCATTCTCGGCCAGCGCCTCGAGCTCGTTCTCGCCCGGATAGATGTGGACGGGAGCAATGAACGACACCCGCTCGCGCAAACGCGAAGTGATGTAGTCGGCGTGGGCCAAACCGCCTGTGAGCAAGATGGCATCGACCTGTCCGCAGAGCGCAACGGCCTGCGCACCGATGGTTTTGGCCACGCCGTAGATCATGGCATCGAGCACCAAGCGCGCCTGTGCGTCGCCCGCTTCGATGCGCGCCAACACTTCGCGCACATCCGACGTGCCGAGCCACGCCACCAGCCCGCCTTGACCCGCAATGCGAGAGAGCATTTCGCTTTCGCTCCACTTGCCGCTGAAACAAGCCCGCACCAAATCGGCCGCCGGGAGGGTGCCGGCCCGCTCAGGCGAGAACGGACCGTCGCCGTCCAAACCGTTGTTCACTTCGATGCACTTGCCATGACGATGCGCCCCGACGGTGATGCCGCCGCCCATGTGGGCGATGACGAGGTTGAGGTCTTCGTAGCGCACCCCCTGAATTTTGGCGTGACGTCGGGCTGTGGCGCGCTGATTGAGGGCATGCCACACACTGGCACGCCTCATTTCCGGACGACCGCAGAGGTGCGCCTCGGGCAACATCTCGTCGACGATCTCGGGATCGGCCACCAAAGCCAGGCAAGCCGGCAACTGTCGGGCGAGTGCCGCGGCGATATGGCAACCGATGTTGCACACGTGCTGGCGCTCCCCGTGGCGCGTGTCGCGCAGCATGGCGTCGTTCACCGCATAGACCCCGGCGGGAATGGGGTGTGTGAGACCGCCGCGGGCAATGATGGCATCGAAATCGAAGGCGATGCCTTCGGCGGCCAGCGTTTCCAGCAGGCGCTCGCGACGCGTGGGCAGTTGCGCGAAACAGTCGGGGAATTGCGCGAGCTCGTCGGCCGAGTAGTGAATGGTTTTGATGAGCACCGGGCGCTCATCGTGGTAGACGGCCACTTTCGTGCTGGTGGAACCGGGATTGATGACCAGAATTTTGCGAAGCGTGAGGGACATAGCGGAGAGAGGGGGTGAGAGGGCGTTGAGAAGAGGGGAGGGCGTCAGGCTTCGGCCGCAAGCACGCGGAGGGCGGCGAGGGCCAGGCTGTCGATCTTCACGTCGACGGAATCGCCGCGCGAGGTGAGCACCACAGGATGCGAGGTGCCGCACAGGCCGGAGGCGAAGCGCGCGCCGGGAACGAGGAGACCGAGGGCTTTGTAGAGCACGTTGCCGGCTTCGATGTCGGGCACGAGCAGCACATCGGCGCGGCCTTCGAGCGCACTGCTCAGCCCCTTGTCGGCCAAGCCCGCGGGCGAGAGCGCACAGAGCAGATCGAGCGGACCGTCGACGAGCACTTCGCCCCATTCGCCCGCAGCGGCGCGACGACGCAGGGCGACGTAGTCGAGCGTCACGGGAAAGGCCTCGCTCACCTTCTCGGTGCAGTGGAGCAAGGCTACACGCGGACAGGCGCAACCCAGGGTGCGCGCCAGATCGGTGGTGTAGCGCAGTTGCGCGGCGCGCTGTTCGAGCGTGGGGGTGGGGATGACGGCCACATCGCTCAGCACCAGGAGCCGATCTATCTCGGGCAACGAGACGACGGCGGCGTGGGTGATCACGGCACCTGCGGGACGAAGGCCATACTGCTTGTTGAGAATGTGGCGCAAGAGGTCGTCGCTGTTCACCAGCCCCTTCATGAGCACATCGGCTGCGCCGTCGTGCACCAATTGCACGGCGCGCTGCATGGCTTCTGCGGCGTCGGCAGCCGGCAGGCACTCCACTTCGGCACGCACCGCGGGAGGGGCCTGCGCGAGCACGGCGGCATCGTATTCGCCCACCAGGAGGGCATGGACAAAACCGAGCCGCACACTTTCGAGCACGGCTTGCAACGTGTGGGCGTCGGCGGGACGACACACGGCGACCCGCACACGGCGGCCGTCGGCACTGAGCCGGGCACGCAGGGCGGGAAACGAACGAACGAGTTGGGACATGGTGAGAAGGGGGATGGGCCGCTGAGGGGAAACGGTCTCGCACCGCCGGCGGCGCGGGGCGGAGACCAACGACTTTTTACGCCTGCAAACTTAAACAGATTTGTGCCATCTGCCCAAACATGGGGGGCTTTTTTTGCGCAAAAAGGGAATTTGTGGGCAAAAGCGCCGCATTTTTGCACGCGACCTTCCTCCTCGAAACGCCGTGCCGCGCAGCCCCGAGCGCCGCACGGCGCCCCCGTAGATCGGCGCTGCCGCCGGCATCACCGCGGCGCGCCGAATCGCAGCGAACAGGCACCGCGCCACGTGGGAAAAATAAGCCTTGTGCGCTTGGCCGTCTTGTCAGAAAAACGTAAATTCGCCCTGTCGACGCTCCTTCGGCGCGACTCCAACCTCAGCTTACCCGATGAAAATCATACACACCGCCGATTGGCACCTCGGCAACGTCTTCCATCGCCACAATCGTGTGGCCGAACACCGCCACTTCTTCGGCTGGCTGCGCGACACCATCGTGCAGCAACAGCCCGATGCCCTCATTGTGAGCGGCGACATCTTCGACGGCCCCAACCCCGCCGCCGAGGTGCAACGACTTTTCTACGACTTCCTCACCCATCTCTCGGTCGAACACCCCGGCATGAGCATCATTCTCATTGCCGGCAACCACGATTCGGGCGCCCGCCTCGAAGCGGGCGAGGAACTGCTCCGCCTGCACAACATCTTCGTGCGCGGCACGGTGTGGAAAGACGCTGAGGGCGAAACGTATTTCGAGCGCATGATCCTGCCCCTCGCTCCCCGCGGATCGGACACGGCCGAAGTGGTGTGCTACGCCCTGCCGTTCCTCCGACCGGCCGACTATCCCGCCGGACTCTCCGTGCAAGACGGACTGCGCCACTACTTGACGAACCTCGACAAGCGACTGAAAAAAACGGCCTTCAAGCGTTTGCCCGTGGTGGTGGCGGCCCACTTCTATGCCCACGGCGCGCTCATCCAAGCACACGAACACAGCGAGCGACTCGTGGTGGGCGGACAAGACATGGTGGAGATCGACACGATGGGAAAGGCCTATGCCTACGTGGCGCTCGGCCACATTCACCGCCCCCAAGCCGTGGGCAATTGCGCCAATGTGCGCTATGCCGGCAGTCCGCTGGCGCTCTCGTTCAGCGAGCGCGACTATAAGCGCGCGGTCAACCTGGTGGAAATCGACACGCAGGGACACGTCGAAACGACCTCCCTGTTCTACACGCCGCTCTGCGCACTCGTCAGTCTGCCCGACCGCGGCGCACTCGACCCGCAGGAGGCCCTGAGCCGACTCCGCTCGCTCCCCGACGCACAGCCCGACGACGATCGAGAGGCCTACCCCTATGTGGAAATGAACATCCGACTCGCACAACCCGAACCGGAACTGCGCCGACGCATCGGCGAGATCATTGAGCACAAAGCCGTGAAGTTCTGCCGCATCACCACCTCGACCTACCGCGAACAGAGCGCACAGGACGACACACAACGGCCTGCTGTCGAAAACTCGCTCCACAGCCAGGCGCCCATCGACATCGCCAAACAATACTACACCGCGCGCTACGGCAACGAAATGCCCGAAGCGCTCGTCGAAAGATTCAACATCGCCGTTAACTCCATCGACAAATAAACGCCGGCATGACCATCGAACTCATCGCCCTGCACAACCTCACCTCGCTTGCAGGCACTCACACCATCGACTTCACCGCCGAACCGCTCAGGTCGGCCGGACTCTTTGCCATCACCGGCGACACGGGAGCCGGAAAAAGCACGCTGCTCGACGCCGTGTGCCTCGCGCTCTACGGCACTGCGCCGAGACTCGAGAACGTGGAGCGACTTTCGCAAGAACAACGCGAAGACGCCGCCGAAAATGCACCCGAACTCGCCCCACAGGACGCAAGGGCTTTCCTCAGAAAAGGCACCGACGAGGCCTGGGCCCGCGTGCGCTTTGTCAATTCGAGCGGCGAACGATATGAAGCCGAGTGGAAGGTGACGACCAACCGCAACGGCAAGCTCAACAAGCCCGAACGCTCGCTCAGCACCGTCTCCAACAAGGGACAACTCACCCGCGTGGCGGCCGGAATCACCGAGACCAAACAGGCGGTGGAGCGGGCCGTGGGACTGGACTACGCGCAATTCTCGCGCACCGTGATCTTGGCGCAAAACAGCTTCGCCAATTTCCTCAAGGCACGCCATGCCGACAAGAGCGCACTGCTCGAAAAACTCACCGGCACGGACGTCTACACCGACATCTCCAAACGCATCTTCAACCTCGCCAAAGAGGCGGGGGCCGAAGTGGACATTCTCGTGGCACAGCGCGAGGCCACCGCGCAAGGACAGCTGCCGGAGGCCGAACTGCGCGAAACCAACGAGCGCATCACCCTGCTCGACACCGAAATTGCCCACCTCGAAAAGCGCACCCTCCACCTCGAAGAAACCATTCGCTGGCACGAACAGCACAACGCCGCGGAGGCCGAACTGCGCAACGCCACGCAATTATATAACGAGGCCAACCGGCAACTCCTCGAACTGCGAGCCGACGAACTCAAACTCGAACGCTACGACGCCGTGCAGCCTTTCCGCACCCGATTCGAGCAGCTCCGCGCACTCAAAGAGGTGGGCGAGGGACTCAAAAACGCCGAAACCGAACTCGCCCGGCGCACCAATGAGCAGAAACAGCTGCTCGAACGCGCAGAACAGCAGTTCACCACGGCGCGCGAACGCAAAAACGGAGCCGAAGAGCAGCTCCGACACAAACAACCCGACATAGCGGAGGGACATGCCATCGAGGGCGAAATCAAACGACTCGCAGAGGCCGCCGACAACGCCGCGGCTCTCCTCGAAGTGGCCACGAAAAAAGTGGCCGAACGGGAGAACGAACTCCAAAAACGCAACGAAGAACTGCTCCAACTCAAACGACAGCTCGAAACGCTCCGACTGCGCCGACAAGAGCTCGAAATTCACCGCGGCACCTTCGAGCGTTTCCAAATGGTCAACGAGCGCTTGCTGATCTTCGCCGACGCGGTGAAGAAAAACAAGCTCCTCCACCTCAAACATGCCGAGGATTCGCGACGCCGCACCGAAATGCAGGCCACTTTCGACGACGCCACACGCACACGCAATGGGCTCGAGGACCGCAAAGAGGCACTCCGTGGCGCGGTGCTCACACATCGCAAAGCCATACGCGGACTCGAGGCTTCGGAACTCCACCGAAATCTCAACGAGGCCAAACAAAAACACGCCGCGCTCAAGGAGGCCAAAAGAAGTTGGCAGCACATCGTGCAGGGTTACCAACAGATCGACAACCTCCGCGCGGACATCGAACGCCACACCCGCAAACTCGAACAGTTCAAAAACGATCATCGGCGTGTGGAGGGCGAGGAAATGATGCTGCGCGAGCGCTTCCTCCAGCTCGAACGCGCCTACACGCTCTCCCAAATCTCGGAAATCAAAAAACTGCGCCGAGAACTCAAAGAGGGCATGCCCTGTCCGGTGTGCGGCAGCGCGCATCACCCCTACCACACCGAGGTGGCGCAGTATTCGGGCGAGACCCAAACCCAGCTCGAACGCGAATACAACGACGCCAAGGCCAACTTCAACGCCAAGGCGGCGCAGCGTGAGAAACTGAGTCTCGAAATTTCGTCGAGAGAAGCCGAACTCGTCAGCGAACAAACCACCATGCGAAGGCTCTCCTCGCAACAAACGGACCTCGAAGGAGACTGGCAGTATTTTGCTCCCCTCGACCCCTCGTTCAAGGAGTGCACGCCGGGCGTGAACCGCGAGGCACGATTCACCACCATCGACATGCTGCTCGACTCCATGCAACAAAAAGTGGACGAAAGCGAGCAACTGATCGCGCATTTCGATCAGCACAACAATGCCATCGCCACGCTCGCGGCCGAAATCGAACAAATCGAACTCCAACTCACCGAAAGCAAAAAAATCACCGAGAAGCTCGACGTCGATCTCCGTGTGCTCAACCAGAGCATCGACAACACGCACAATGCCCTCCGCGAAACCGACGCTCGACAGGCCCAACTCTACAAAGACCTCGACGAAATCCTCACCCTCAACGGATGGCAGGAGGGCGAGGTGGACCAATACTGCAAGCGCCTGGCGGAACTCAACAACGAGTGGACCACCGTGAACCGCGGCATCGAGGAGGGCGAAAACAGACAGGCCCTGCTCGACGGACAAATCGAGTTCCTCAACACGCGCCTCGAGGGCGAACGCGCCGAAGTCAACGCGCGCCGTGAGGAAAGAGACCGACACCGCGAAAGCATCGGCGAGCGCAACGACCGTCTCCGCCGACTCTTCGGCGAATATGCCCCCACCCAACTCGCACAGGCCCTGCAAGCCCGCGTCGAAGAGCAAACCCAACTCTTCGACGCCGCACAAAACACATACCGGGAGGCACAAACCGTATTGCACCAGCTCGAGGGACAGCAGGAAAACCTGCGCAACGAGGCACTGCGCAACGACGAAAATCGCCGCGCCGTGGCCCTCGATCTCGATGTGGCCATCACGCAGTTCAACAGCAACCACACGCCGCTGCAAATGGCCGAGCTCAACGAACTCTTTGCCGACCCGCGCGACTGGAAAGCCTTGCGCGCACAACTCGATGAGCGACGAGAAGCCAGACTCCTCGCCGAACAAAACCGCGACCGCGCACAGCAGCACTATCTCGAACTCGAAGCGCAGGCTGCACGCATCAATCACGAGACCGAAGGCGAAGACAACACACAAACCGACCTGCCGACGCTCGTGGCACAACGCGCTAAGCTCAACGAGGCCCTCAACCGACAACGCGAAATCGTGGGCGAACAGCGCCGACGCATACAGCGACACCAAGAAAGTCTGCGCGCGGCCGAAAACTACGACCGCAAACTGCTCAAAGCGCGCAACAACGCCGAGGAATGGGGCCGACTCCAGGAACTCTTCGGATCGGCCGACGGCAAACGCTTCAGAGACTTGGCGCAGACGTTCACCTTCTCCTTCCTCGTCGACCACGCCAACCACCATCTCCGCCGACTCACACCGCGCTATCAGCTCAATGTGATCAAAGGCACCCTGGCACTCGAAGTCATCGACCACGATATGCTCGACGAGCGCCGGTTTGTCCACTCCCTCTCGGGAGGCGAAACCTTTATCGTGTCGCTGGCTCTCGCCCTCGGCCTGGCTTCCCTCTCGAGCAGCACACTCAACATCGGAAGTCTCTTCATCGACGAAGGATTCGGCAACCTCGACGAGGAATCGCTCGACTTGGTGCTCAACACCCTCTCGGCACTCGAGGCCGGACAGGGTCGCAAAGTGGGCGTGGTGAGCCACACCGAGCAGATCCGTTCGCAGATCGCACCGCAAATTCGCGTCGAACGCCTCGGCAGCGGAGGCAGTGCGCGCATTCGCATCATCTGAAGCGGCCCACCGCCCGACGGCCCGCAGACGGTGCCCTCGCCACCCCCGAAACCGACCGACGGCCGGATGCCCCACACGGGGCGTCCGGCCGTCGTTGTCTATTTTCGCTGTGCTTGTCGGCGGGTGCATTAACCGCACCGGGGCGTGCAAGATCACCCCGCGCAGGGGCATGCCGGCGCTCACACAAAGCGCCCTTTCTTCACCATTTCCCACAGCGCCATGCCCGCCGCCACACTGACATTGAGCGAGTGTTTGGTGCCGAATTGCGGAATCTCCAGCACCACATCGGCCGCGTCGACCACCGATTGTGCCACGCCGTGCACCTCGTGACCGAGCACCAGCGCATATTCGCTGCCCGGTTCGAACACAAAGTCTTGCAGCGCCACCGAGCGCCGGCACTGTTCGAGCACACACACCTTCACCCCGCGAGCGCGCAACTCGGCCAGTGCATCGGCCGTGGAGGCAAAATGTCGCCACGCCACCGACTCCTCGGCGCCGAGGGCCGTCTTGTGCATCTCGGCCGAGGGCGGGACGGCTGTGATGCCGCAGAGCAACACCTCGCGCAGGCGAAAGGCATCGGCCGTGCGAAACACACTGCCCACATTGTGCACACTCCGCACATTGTCCAACACTACGCTGAGCGGGAACTTGCGGGCCGCACGGAAATCGGACAAGCCGAGACGACCCATTTCGTCTACTTTCAATTTTTCGTTCATGCTGCAAAGGTAAGCCTTTCCGACCAATTTCGGCACCTTCCGCGCTTGTGGATAAACCCGTGAATAAACTGCCGATAACCCCGTGCATAACCGCTGTACAACTCCCTCGGCACCACGCCGCCTCACAACCGAGGGCGAAAAACCGTTTTCCCCGCCGTTTACACGCTCAAAAGCCCCTTTCCCACAGGCTTTTCCCGAAAAGAAAACGGGGAGCTATGCACCGAAACCTCAGGACCATAGCACAGCACAAGGGGACTTTCTCCACGCTTTCCACAGTCTATATACATCACCATCGCAAACTCTTTCGATAAGGAAGAAAAAGTCTTTTCTTCTTTTGGAGAAATGGCTTATATATAATGAGTCGGGAGTGGAAAAAACGATTTCGGCGGAAAACTGTGGGGGAAGCTCGGTGGAGAGCGGGCCCTTGCACTGCCCTTCGCGCCGCACCCCGTAAGCGGGTACCGACCATGGCAAGGGCACGGCGGAGGGGAAGGCACATTCTGCACGAAAAACAGAATTTCGGGCGAAAAAAGCGCTTTTCGTTTCGCATTTGCCGAAAGACTTTCTATTTTTGCACTTTGAAGTATCATGCACTCACTGCACCCTTGTGCGCGAGTGCCCACTCACTTGATCGCATATCTCGTCAACATGTCACACACGTTCCCTTTGCTTTCGCGCGCTGCTGTGCTGCTCCTGGCCGCCGGCGCACTGACCTCGTGCCTGAACGACGACACGAAAACCGAAAACGTTTCGGCCGACTGTGTCGCCACGAGTTTCAAAATCGGACAACTCAAACGCAAGGTCTACCTTCGCACGAAAGACAACCGGAGCGACAGCGTGGCCACAGTCGAGGTGAAAGGCGAACTCTATCGCTTCACCATCGATCAGCAGCGGGGCGTCATCTACAATATAGACTCGCTCCCGCCGCACACCGACCTCTCCAAAGTGGAAGGCATCGTGGTTAGTGCACGCGGCGGGGCCGGATTGCGCGAAGACGGGGCAACGAACTTCGTCACCCAAACGAGCAAACAAAGCGGACTCACCGCCAATCTCAACGGACACCCCACCGTGGTGGTGCAATCGACCGACCGCACGGCGCAGCGCACCTACCGCGTCGAAGTGCGCGTGCACCGCGAACCGAGCGATTCCGTCACTTGGACCCGCGCCGCCAACGACGCCCAAGCGGCACAGCACTTCACCGCCACCGATCTCCAATCGCCTTGGAGCGCCGGCGGGCAACGCTTTGAACTCAGCGGCGCCCTGCCTCGCATCGAGGTGGACGGCAGTTGGCAGCTCGACAGTGTGGCCGCAGAAGACGCCGCCGAATTTCCCGACGCCCAAAAAGCCCTCTGCATACAGCCTGCCCAGGCCGACAGCCACCTGACCGAAATCACCCTCTACGGGTGGAAAAACAATGTGCCCGGTGTGTGGAAACGCTATGTCGACACCCGTGCACACAATCGCTTCGGTTGGGAACGTTTGCTCCCCCACCGCGAGGCCGCCTATCGCGTGCCGGCACTCACACAGCCCACTCTACTGCCCTATGACGGCGGACTCTTGCTCGTCGGACTGAACGCCGACGGCCGGCCCACCCTGCGCTTCAGTCCCGACCGCGGACTCACTTGGCGCGAACACACCCTCCTGACGCTGCCCGCCGACTTCCCCACACGCGCCACCCGCCTCGAAGCGGCACTCGACGCACAGCAAGTGCTGTGGCTCCGTGTCGATAATAACCAAGTGTGGCGCGCACGCCTGCACCGCCTCTCGTGGCAGCCGACGCCCACCTATTTCTATCGTTCCACTCACCGATGAAAGGACCACGGCTTGCTGCCTGCGCGCGGACGAGGTGGGGCAAAACGGCAGTGCTCGCGGCGCTGCTCCTCTCCGTGGGCGCCTTGCCCGCAGCGGCCCGCGAAGAAGAGGAATACACCAAAGAGTGGGGCGCCAGCTTGGGCATGAACTCATTGCTCGACGACACCAACTCCTCCGTCTTCGGCAACCCCCACCTGTCGATGGGCGCCTCGATGCGCTTTCTCTTCAACCCGCGCATGGCACTGCGCACCGAAATGGGCGTGCACTTCGTCAGCGGAGACACCGGCGGCGTCAAGGACTTCTATCCCGACTACGTTGATCGCGTGGGCACCGCCCGGCGTTTCTATCGCTACTCGGGCACTGTTTTCGACCTCGCCGCGCTCTATGAGTTGAACTTCTTCTCCTACGCCTACCGCCCCGGCTACCAAGGCCACCGACGCTTCACCCCCTATCTGCAAATGGGCCTCGGTTTCGCCTTCTCCACCACCGGTCGCACGGTCACTCCGTGGGTACCCATCGGTGTGGGCGTGAAATACAAGCTCCGCCCCCGTCTCAACGTCGGACTCGACTGGACCATGCGCTTCTCGCTCTCCGACCGGCTCGACGGATTCGACGCACCGCACGGATTGCAAAGCGACTTCTTCAGAAACCAAGACCACCTCGGTCTGCTCCGCATCACGATCACCTACGACTTCGCGCCCAAATGCCCCACGTGCAACAAGGCCGATTAGTTTCACACCTCTATGACCACTCTCGATCCCGAAAGGATTCCACAGCACATCGCCATCATCATGGACGGCAACGGGCGATGGGCCAAAGCCCGCGGACTCGATCGTTCGCTCGGACACCAGGAAGGAGCCGCCACCGTGCGAGACATCACCGAAGAGGCATCTAACCTCGGGGTGAAGTTCCTCACCCTCTACACCTTCTCCACCGAAAACTGGAGCCGACCCGAGCGAGAAGTCGCCACGCTGATGGCGCTCATCATCGATAGCCTTGAGGAAGAACTCTTCATGGCCAACAACGTTCGCCTGCGGGTCATCGGCGATCGCACGCCACTCCCCGACTTCGTTTGCCGGGCGCTCGAACGCTGTGAGCGAAACACCGCTGCCAACTCCGGCATGACCATGGTGCTCGCCCTCTCTTACTCCGCGCGGTGGGAGATCACCGACGCGGTGCGGAACATTGCCGAGCGCGTTGCCGAAGGAACCCTCCAACCCGAGGACATCGACGAGCAGACCATCGGGCAGGCACTCCAAACGAAGTTCATGCCCGACCCCGAACTCCTCATCCGAACCGGCGGTGAACTCCGACTGAGCAACTTCCTGCTCTGGCAAAGCGCTTACAGCGAACTCTACTTCACCGATGTGTTCTGGCCCGATTTCTCGGCCGAAGAGTTGCACCGCGCCATCGCCGACTACCAGCACCGCGAACGGAGATTCGGCAAAACCTCCGAACAGGTGACACAAGTCCACGACTGAAGAGCCCATCTTCAACACTTCATTCCACGAACACCCTCTCGTTTATGAAATATCTGCACTATCCGTTATGCCTCCTCTGCGCTGCCGCTCTCGCCGCGCCGATGAGTGCGCAAACGCAGGCCAAGCCCGACATCGTCTACTCCACACAACCCACACGCTACGTGCTCGGGGGCATCAAGGTCGACGGCATCAAGGGCTACGACGAAGATCTGCTCATCGGCATTTCCAACCTCGAAGTGGGCAAAACCTACGAGGTGCCGGGCGACGAAATCAGCGCCGCCATTCAGAACTACTGGAAGCAGGGGCTCTTCTCCAACGTGCAGATCTTGGCCGACAGCATCGTCGGAGACAAAATCTATCTCCACGTCAAGCTCACCGCCCAACCTCGCATCTCGGAAGTGAGATTCACCGGACTCAAAAAGTCGCAACGCGAGGAGATCGAAGCGCGCATTCCGCTCAAAGCCGGCAACCAAATCACGCCCAACCTCGTGGATCGGGCCAAATTGCGCATACAGCAGTATTTCGAAGAGAAGGGCTACAAGAATGTCAAGGTCAACATCACACAGCGGGAGGATGTCACGGCCGATAATCGCATGATTGTAGACATCGATGTGGACAAAAGCGACAAAATCACCGTCCACAAAATCTACATCTCGGGCGTCGACCCCAAAATGATCACGCCCCTCAAAAATGCGATGAAGAAAACCAGCGACCGCTCCACCTTCAAAAAGTGGATCACCTTCGCTTCGCGCAAATTCCTCGCCGACAAATACGAAGAAGACAAGCGGCTGCTCATCGAAAAAATGAACAGTTGGGGCTATCGCGACGCCATGGTTGTGGCCGACAGCGTCGTGCCCTATGACAACAAGCACGTCGACGTCTACCTCAAACTCTACCAGGGACCGCGCTACTACCTGCGCAACATCACCTGGGTGGGCAACACCGTCTACCCCACGCAGGCGCTCGAAGCCACCCTGCGCATGAAAAAGGGCGACGTCTACGACCAAACGCTGCTCAACAAGCGACTCGACGCCGACGAAGATGCCATCCGCAACCAGTATTACAACAACGGTTACGTCTTCTTCCGCGCCGATCCCGTCGAAGTCAAGGTCGACAAAGACAGCGTCGACCTCGAAATTCGCATGAGCGAAGGCAAGCAGGCCACCTACAACCGCATTCGCATTGCCGGCAACGACCGTGTTTACGATCACGTCATCCGACGCGAACTCCGCACCAAGCCCGGCGACCTCTTCTCCATGGACGCCCTCACGCGTTCTGTGCGTGAACTCGCCGCCATGAACCAGTTCGACTCGGAGGTGCTCCAAAGCGAACTCAACAAAAACATCCGCCCCGACGAAGCCACCGGCACCGTCGACATCACTTATCCCCTCGTCACCAAAGGCGGAGACCAAGTTGAGGTTTCGGCCGGATGGGGACAATCGGGCATCGTCGGAAGAGCCAGCTTGAAGTTCACCAACTTCTCGATGCAAAACCTCTTCGGACGCAACGGCTACAAGCGCGCCGGATTCCTGCCCCAAGGCGATGCACAAACGCTGCAGCTCACCGCGCAAACCAACGCGCGCTACTACCAGAGCTACTCGCTCCAGTTCATCGATCCCTGGTTCGGCGGAAAGCGGCCCAACCAGTTCTCCGTCTCGCTCTTCTATTCCCGACAGAGTGACGTGTCCTCACGCTATTATACCGACAACAGTAATCTTTACAGCAGCCTGTACGGTTACGGTTCGTCGCAATACTACAATAATTACTCGCGCTACCTCGATCCCGACAAGTACATCCAACTCTTCGGTGTCAACATCGGTTTCGGTAAGCGCCTGCGCTGGCCCGACGACTACTTCACCTTCATGGCCACGCTGGGCTACACCCGCTACAACCTGAAGAACTGGAATTACTTCCTCATCAGCAACGGCAACAGCAACAACATCAATCTCGCGCTCACCCTCGCGCGTTCTTCCACCGATAGCCCCTTCTTCCCCCGAAGCGGTTCCGATTTCTCCTTCACCCTCACCCTCACGCCGCCTTATTCGCTCTTCGACGGCAAAAACTACAAGGGACTCGCCGACAACCCCAACAGCGCGGACTATCAGCGAGAAGCACAAGAGAAGTATCGATGGATCGAATACCACAAGTGGAGCCTGAAATTCCGCACCTACACTGCACTCAGCTCCAGCTTCAAGCACAGCCCCGTCTTGATGACCCGCACCGACTTTGGCATCCTCGGAGCCTACAACAAGTATCGCAAGTCGCCTTTCGAAACCTACTACATGGGTGGTGACGGCATGAGCGGCTACTCCTCGTCCTACGCCAACGACGTCATCGGACTCCGCGGTTACGAAAACGGATCGATCGCAGGTAACTTCGCCGGCACGCGCAACAACGCCTACGCCTATTCGCGCCTCACGCTCGAACTCCGCTATCCCCTCATGCTCGAAACCGCCACTTCCATCTACGCCCTCGCCTTTGCCGAAGCCGGTAACGCCTGGACAGATGTCAACCGCATGAATCCCTTCAAACTCAAGACCTCGGCCGGTGTCGGCGTCCGCATCCTCCTCCCGATGATCGGACTCATGGGTATCGACTGGGCTTACGGATTCAAAAAGACCGAGTTCGGTCAGAAGATCGGCGGAAGCCAATTCCACTTCGTCCTCGGACAGGAATTCTAATCATACGCCACCAAGGCGATACGCCACAACCCAAAGCGGCATCGACTCCATCTTCGGAGTCGATGCCGCTTCTTTTTTCTGATCGAGGCAAATCTTCGATTAACCCGCTGCGCGAACATGGCCAAAAGCTCGTCTTAGCAGCAGTCCCAATTGTACAACACGTTGCTGAAGTCCAAACGTTGCAAGTCTTCGGCATTGATGAAGAAGTTGCCCACGCCGCAGTCGCCCCACATTGTGATTTTCTCTTTGTCCACTGTTTCGCTGTCCAGTTGAAAGAGCAGTGTGTCGTAGCGCGAACCCTCTTCGCGAACATCCTCTTGTGTGAAATACGGATGTCCGAGTAGTTGACTATTTTTATTGTGCGAATCTTCCTCTTCTATAAGTGTGAATTGCTCATCGCCGAATACATCACTGCCAAACTCCGCTTCGGTTTCGCCGAACAATTCCTCTGCCAATTCCAAGGTCAACGTATCGAAGGCATCCGAATGCATAGAAGTGATCCACGTCTCTTTTTTGACCAAGTGAAAAACGCACGATTTTAAGACCGGAGAATAGAACTCTTGGTTTTCGGTATCGGTAGGAATACCAAGCCCTTCCACGAGTTCGGCATTCATATTAGTATCGATGTTTTCGTGATAGACGATGCGCCAGTCTTTTTGTTCGGTCGGATGATCGAAATCTAAACCTAAACCATACATTTCTTCGCCACCTATAAAAAATTGCAGCATGCCGCTTTGCGGTAGAGGAGATTCAGCCTTGTCTTGGTCGAAATTGATTTGCGCCAACAGCAACATCGGTTTCCCGTTGCTGTCCGTCGGATAAGTTTTCGCCGGATCCCAATAAGGCAGACCGCCCACCTTCGAATCAAAAATAGTAGGCGCACTTTCCGTGTCGAATTCCAACTGATAAGCAGTGGTCGAGGTGCGACGCTTGATTTCGTCGAGAATTTGTCGACTTCTTTCGTTCAATTTTTCGTTTATCATGTGTAGGGATGATGAAGTTGCTGTGATAGGATAAGGCAAATATAGTAAGGATTGATGAGAACTACAGCATTGAGCTTCGCCTTTTTGGATCGTGCATAGCCGCCGCATCCAGCAAATCATCAATGACTACCTTCTCCGTTCAAAGAATACCTACTTCCTCTTTACGACACTGTCCCCAGAAAGTGCGTAAGCTCCAAAATTCTTATATTGTGGTGTAGACATTAGCGTTTCGAGAGGCTCGTCTTAGCAGCAGTCCCAGTTGTACAATACGTTGCTGAAGTCCAAACGCTTCAAATCTTCGGCGTTGATGAAGAAGTTGCCCACGCCCGAGTCGCCCCACATCACGACGCCGTCTACAGTTTCGCTGTCCAGTTGAAAGAGCAGTGTGTTGTAGCGTGAACCCTCTTCGCGAACATCCTCTTGTGTGAAGAACGGATGACCGAGCAGTTGACTGTTTTCGCTGTAGAAATACTCTTCTTCAAGTAGGGCGTATTGGTCTTCGCCGAACACTTCGTTCGCGCTCTCCGCATCGGTTTCGCCGAACAGGTCTTTTGCCACTTCCAAAGTCAGCTCATCGAATCTTTCCCAATGGTCGGGCGTCAACCACGTTTCTTTTTTCACCAAGCGAAAAACACACGATCTAAAGACCGGACTGTCCACTTCTTCGTCGTCTCCATTGTTTGAAGGAATGCCCATCGCTTCCACCGCTTCGGCCGTCACACTCGCATCGACCTTTTCGTGATAGACGATGCGCCAGTCTTTTTGTTCGCTCGGATGATCGAGGTCCAAACCATACATTTCTTCGCCACCTATAAAAAATTGCAGCATGCCGCTTTGCGGTAGAGGAGATTCAGCCTTGTCTTGGTCGAAATTGATTTGCGCCAACAAATACATCTTATTCCCTTTGTTGTCCGTCGGATAAGTTTTCGCCGGATCCCAATAAGGCAGACCGCCTACCTTCGAATCAAAAATGGTAGGTGTACTTTCTGAGTCAAATGCCAAAACGTAGGCAGTAGTTTGCGTTCGCCGTTTTATCTCGTCGAGTAGTTGTCGGCTTCTTTCGTTCAATGAGGAATTCATGTGCATAGGGAAATTATGTTTCTTCTGCGAATATAGGAACAATGTTGTGATTGCTGTGTACTCAGTGGGGAGAAAATGCCGAACTCACCTGCTGTGACTTCGAAACGCCCGAGGGAGGAGGGCGAGCGGCTGCCACTTGAATTTTTCCTCCATTTTGTCCTCTCGCGTACGCGCGCGCGTCAGGAGGTTTTCGTTTTTAGCCTTCACCTCTTCACCGGTATGACGACACTGGTTGTGGGACAGTGCCTACGGGG